>DASYBJ010000768.1:0-16880 GCA_036500845.1 Acidobacteriaceae bacterium | reverse complement strand
GCCGATAGGATAGTACTCCCGGATCCACCCCTTGAATGCGCCTGGGTTGGTGTAGTTGAGTACGTGGAGCGCATAGCCTGCTTTCGTCTCCCAGGCGAAAGTTTCGATCAGGCCCTTTCCTTCGATTTTTACGGGGGCATCTCCCTTCGAGACCCAACGAATCGCGTTTTGAAGCAGCCTACTAAGATCCGTATTGCCGGACTGCCAAGCAGTGCGCTCGATGTCACCCGCAAAGTAAACGAACCTACTGTCGCCCACTTCCCTCGCGACAAGTTCCGGCATATCAGTCTTCTCGACAGGCGGATATGCAAGCTCCGGAGGATAGTTCACGAAAGGAGGAATGACCGTCATGACGGGATTCTCGACTGCGGCAGTGGGCTGGAGCCACTGCGCGCCCGGCAGCCAATCTGTATCCGTGAAGCCGTCGAGGATCGGATGCTTGCGCTCAATCCGGCCCATGAAGCCATTGCCGACTCTCGTCCGGCGTTCACCTGTTGCATGAATGCCGAAGGAGTCTGCGATTCCGAAATCTTTGCGGCGCTCATTCTTCTCGTCGTAAAGGCTGGTTTCGAAGGAAGCCAGGATCGAGCCGCCACTTTGCGAAAATCCCTTCAGCGCAACGCACTCTGCATCGCTTAGTAGTGCGATGTTGGGCAGGAGCAGCGTCTTGTATTTTTTTAGCTTACCGGTAAGCAGATCTTCTTCGTGAAGGAAATCAAAAAGGAATCGGCCTTCGAGAAGGGCAAGGTAAATCCCGTGAATACTCATCATGGGATCTCCAAGCTCCTTATACCGATAAAAGCGCTGGGTGCGTTGTCCCATCACCACAGCGATGTCGGCGATGGTGCTCTTGTTCGTGAGGTGGCTATCATGTTTCGCCAGCCAGTTGAAGAACTCATACCCGGGCTGCTGCCAACGCCGGTCGGCCCCGAGTCCTTCCTCCGCGCCGATGAAGTGATACCAGGGCACCATACCGCTAGCAACCGTTTCACTCATCCACATCTGTGCTTCCTCAGTCGACTTGTGGATGTTCCGCCAGCGCGGTTTTCCAGTGGAATAGGAGGCGGTTACATTTGTGGCCGTATGTCCGTCCATGATGGCATTGCAGACGCGACCTTGCAGAGTACATCCCCAAATTGGCTCTTCCTCTCCACCGCGCCCCTGATTGTCGCAGTTGTACCATTGGGCGACGCCCTTCAACGCGATCATATTCGGGCCGGATCGGATGGCCCCGCCCATGTTCGCGAAGAAAAGATTGTCCGATCCTTTCTCCTTCGCGAGGCTATCCCACATTTTCCAGAGGTAAATTACGCGCTCGGTGTACTTGTCCCAGTATGCCGGCGTGTCATAGCGTGGCAGATCCTTGCAGGCGTCACAGTAGCACTCGGGAGGCGGCCCGATATCAGGCCATGCATTGGTGAATAGCCCGTCAACTGGATAACGGCTGTTGACCTCTCGCATGAGCGCCGGCATGTGCTCTGTCATATAAGTCGTGAAAATACACGTATGGAAGAGCAGGGGCTCTTCTTCGGCGGGAACCGGATTACGATGCTTATCGCGCCGGAACCATTCCGGGTGTGCTTCCAGGGCGTCGCCCCAGTTGAGATCAGGGCTGAAGCGTGCGATCACTCGTATGTTGCGCTTTTTCGCTGCTGCTGTGAGTTCTCCCGTCAGATCCCGGTCGTTAAGAAATTTGCTCTTCCTGTGAAATGGAACCTTCGTCGGATAATAGGCAATGATGCCGGTGACTGAGACCATGACCACGTCTGTCTTGAGGCTAGCCCAATAGTCAGCCCACTCCTCAACATTGATCACCGCCGGATCATGCTCGGTAAGGTTGACCTGCCCTGCACGACGTATCTTTTGGTGCCAAGGAACGCTCGATACTCCGGAGTCTTCGGCTGAACTATAGCAGGGAAGTGATGCGGCCGCGGCGGCTGTTGCCGACAGTACGATAAAACTACGTCGATTTAGCTCCAAAGTCTCGTCCCTTCGGCAGATTGAGAATGACTAGCTAGCCGCAAACCGCGGCTAGCCAAAGGCCAACATCATTAGAAGACAAATCGCGCTGCCAGTTGGATCATGCGGGGTACATTGCTTTGCCCATTTTTGCGGACCAACTGACCAAATGTCGTTGACGTATAGCTCACACTCGGGTCACTCCCAAAAATCGGATGGTTGAATGCATTCAGAAATTCCACGCGGATCTGAAGGTTCATCGTTTCGCGAAAGTAGTTATTCTTGGCCGCAGTGATTTGCGATTCAGTACCCCAGAAGTTACGAACGTTGCTGAGATATTGAGGAGTTGGTTTCTCCGCGAAGGCCGGCAACACGCGCCATGCCGGATTAGCGGCATCCGCTGGATTCACCGCAGTGACTGTGCCGTTTGTCTGCCTCACCCCGCTGTTGAACATGTGGCTGAAGGTTTTTCCGGAAACATTCGGGTTGCCGATCAGAGCCACTCCAGTGGGAGCTGTGGTTGGCGCGCCGGTCTGCCACCATATCTGGGCGGAAGCCTGCCACCCAGAGATGAGAGTATTCACGACCCGGTTCGTATCGGTATAGAAGAGATGGTTCTTGCCGAACGGCAGCTCGTACACGGGTGCGAAGACAATGCGATGTGTGCGATCGTACGGTGTGAAGCTATGAGTAGGCGGAGTCAACGCACCATCTGCGTAGACGCTAGCGTTGCCGCTGGTAGCACTCGCGATCCCGGCATCCTGAGGGTTCTGATAATTGATGGCCTGCAGATTCTTGGAAAAGTTGTATGTTGCCGTAAGGTCGAGTCCATGCCAGGTACGTTGCTGCAGGATGACCTGAAGTGCGTTGTACCAGTTTTTGCCTATGGGGATGTCCTGCTCAGTGACTGATGTGAACTGAGGGAATGGCAGCAGAAGCTGCTGACGTTGCACGGTGGCTCCGTTCAGCGTAGTACCCGGCAGCAGACCTTTGAATGGGTTCGGTACCTGAGCTGTCAGATAGCTGGAGCTGCCGCCCAAATCGGAGTTGCCGAGAGCCAGATTCGCTGCTGCAAGAGCGTTGATGTTCAGCGATATCGGAAGTTGATTGGCCCGCGTGCCGACATACGCTGCATCGATCGTCATCCGTGCTGGAAGCTGCTTCTGGAAACCAAACGTAAAGCTCTGTACATGGCCGATCTGGCCGCTGGTGTCAGAGAAAGTAAAGGAATTGCCGTTCAGCGTTGCAAGACCCAACGAAGTCCCGGGAGCCGGCCGTACCCCCGACGCGAAAGGATTGGAAAGTCTGTTCGCGATCGTGGCTCCACTGTCGAGCGTTCCGACGAAAGGCGTCGGCTGGCTGAAGCCATTTTGGCTCGCCTGGGAGAACTGCGGCACATAGAAGATGCCGTAGCCACCGCGAACTACGAAACTGTTGGTGACGCGGAACGCTGCGCCGATGCGAGGCTGAATATTGGTGTAGTCGGTGTTGAATGGCGATCTGGAATTGCCGTTCACCCCGACAAATCCGAGACCACCATAGATGGTGCCGGAATAGGAGCTGTGGTTCGCAGTTGAGTTGATAGGGTTGACGGCCGCGTAGTTAAAGCCGTGATTGAAGATATTGTGGCGCTCAATGATGGGCACTTGGATGTCATACCGCAGACCGGCATTGATCGTCAGTCGCGGCGTGAGCTTGATGTCGTCCTGGAACCACATGCCGTAGTATTTGATACTCCAATAAGGCTTGGGCAGGACGTCGACTTCGCCCTGATAGGCCGCGCCGAGAAGAAGTGAAGCGAGGCTGTTGCCGCTGGTGGAGTCTGCAGTCAAGTAGTTCTTCTGCGTGAAGCTCGAAGTCACATTAAAGGCGCCACCACCAAATGCACCCTGATAGCTGGCAAAACGCGTCCAGCGGTAGTCAAGGCCAGTTCTTATGGTCTGCCTGCCCTTCGTGTAGATCACAGTTGGCGCAGCAGTAATGGCTGTGGTTGGAGCAAAGTAGATGTTGCCTGAAGACTCACCCATGTATTGATACTGGGCCGTGCCGCTAGAGGTGGGAAAGTTAGTTGTGGGAGAAGCAGTAAGAGTGATGTATGGGAAACGTGGTTTCTCTTGGAACTGGTTGACCGTCCCTGCGGGCATTCCGATCTGCGTAGCGTTGAAGGAGCCGTAGTTCGCGGGCAGGAAACTCTGGGTCCATCGAGTCAACGATCCCCTGACATCGAAGACAAGGTTCGGCGTAAGAACAGTCACAGAGTCGGCTACGACGTCATTGTTCGTTTTGGTACCGTAGCGCTCGTCGATGGCCGCGGAACTCAACAGGTTCGAATTCTGATTGATATGGGCCTCGTTCCACGCATAGCGCACATATACCTTTTCTTTGTCGGAGAACGTATGGTCGATGCGTGCGACAACATTGTTGAAGCTGTAGTTTGTGATCGATGCTGTGTAATAGTTGTTCTGCCAGTTTACCGTGGCGTTTTGGTTGGAATTCGGCAAGGGGTACATATTGGCGAGGGCTTTGCCAACAGGATCCATATCCGCTTCTGGAATCTTGTTGGCCGGATAGGGATCGCGCGTCCAGACGCCATTCACCAGACGGCCGGAATTGGGATTGTAAATTCTGATGAGCTGGCCGCTGCTATTGAATGTTTGAGAGAAATCGCCTGCACGCTGCAGTGCTGTCGGAACAGAGATGCCGGTAGAGAGATTGATCTTCTGTTTGTAGCCTTCCCAACCGCCGAAGAAGAAGGTTTTATCGCTGCCGTTGTAGGCGTGTGGGATGCGAACAGGGCCGCCAACGGTAAAGCCGTATTCGTTGAGTGATTGGTCACTCCGGGGAAGTCCATTCGCGTTGTTGGCCCAGGAGTTGGCATTTAGGAAGGAGCGCTCGACGAAGTCGTATCCCGTTCCGTGATACTTGTTCGTCCCGCTCTTCGTGGCGACCGAGATAACGCCGCCTCCGTTCCGGCCGTACTGCGCGTCATAGGGAGCTGTAATTGCCTTGAATTCGGCGACTGCATCGACCGACGGAATGTAGGCGATGCTATTCAGCCCTTGGTAGATCATGTCATTGGGAGCGCCGTCGAGTATGTTTTCGGTTGCGTCGCCGGTGATACCGTTGATTGCGTACTGGGAGTTGCCGTTGTTAGTGAATGGGAGCAGATCATACCGTTGCGTTTGCTGAGTGACACCAGGAACGATCTCCACAAGCACTATCGGATTACGGACACCGATCGGGAGCTCTTCAAGACTGCGTTCCGGGAGGACGACGCCGCGGTCTGCCTTTTCCGTCTCCAGCAGTGGCGCGTCGGTTGTCACGGTCACAGTCTGCGTCTGCGAACCGATCGTCATTTTGATGTCGACGGTGGATGCCTGGCTCACGTTCAGCGTGATGCCGCTTTCCACATACCGCTCAAATCCGGGGGCATCGACAACCAATCGATACGATCCCGGATCAACAAACAGGAAACGGTACTGACCGATCTGATTTGTTGTCACTGAGGCTGAGGTTCCGGTGTTGACGTTTGTGAGGTGCAACGTAGCGTTGGCTACTACGCCGCCGGTCGCATCACTGACAGTGCCACTCAGCGTTGCTCGCGTCTCCTGCGCGAGGAGCGGCGACACTAGTAGGACTACCGCAATCAGCGAACTCAATAGAGCTAGCGGGACGCGAGTCATCCTCGATGACATCTCCGAGCGCCCTCGCGTTCTCTGGTCCTGCATAACCGACTGCGAAGTTCTTGAGATTGGGTTCTCTATCTCCGCAGATCCACCCCGTTCTGGCTTTACTGTTTCGTCGATCACAGCCATTTGCCTCCCAAAATTCACCAATTTTCCTTGCATGCTTTAACCCGTACCAGCCGATCTACGCCCGGCAGCCTTCTACTGGGTTTGAGGAAGCACATTCCAAGCCGATGCGCACGTTGTGCCTGGAGGAAGGCATTCCGTTTGTAAGCCGTTACATGACGAGGCGTTCTGATGCGTTTGGCAGGGTGAGACCGAATTTCGTTACATTATGAGACCTAGTCTCACCAACTAAAAACTCGTTACGTATTAAATGGCAGAGGGATTCGTGGGGTCAAGTTAAAAAAGTTCTCCCTGGAAATTGCGGGACAGTTGACGCCCGAAACCCGGCAGATCTCTGAAGGCGGCAAGTTGGTCCGGCTTTTATTCGATGCCATGATTTTCGCGAGATGGCACCGGGAGATAATTCCATCCGGTTCCGAGATAGAATGTCAGTCTAGGAGTTACCTGCCAGGTATCTGAGATATAGGGAGCAAACTGCCAAGTCCGGAGCGTAACCCAATTCACGGTGAGTTCGCTGTTTTGAGAATTCTGCGGCAAGCCAAGGAGCGAACGGCACAGCCGATCAGCAGTGAATGACCGCATTGGCATCGAGCCGAATCCTTAAGCTAGCTGCGCGGTTGTGAAAAAGTTGCCGGCTCACTGGGAGTTGTCGTGTAGTGGATCGAATCGAAAGCGTGGAGCAGAGCCACCTCAAGGAGAGCCCGTCAGAACCATTGAGTACGCAACACTCGTTTAGCGTGAAGCCGAGTTTCTGCACAATGCGTCGTTGCGCTGAGTGGAAAGGAACATCACAAACATCGTTCTGATCACCCAAAGCAGTCGGGCCGCAAGTACCATTCACCGAACACTCGGTCACGAGTGCTGGAATGCCGTCAAGCAAGCCGCATGCCCAATCGTATGAGCGATATAGTGAATGGTACGGATTCGCTGGGGCCGCTTTGCCCCAGGGGCGGGAAGCGTTGACGACAATCGCTGCACGATTGGCTTATCCTGGCCCTAGACTTACGATTCCCTCAAAGTGCCGCTGAAAACCCTTCGTTCGGGGGTACCGTGGCAGCGAATGAGCAGGTCTGGACCTCCGGACAGGATTGACAAACACTGTGAATTCGATTGTCCACCAAGGAACGATCAAGCCGGCAGTTCTCTTGCGCTTGGCCGTTCGCTGCGCCCTTGTCGCGCTCTTGTGTGATGCCACATTGGGGATGGCCCGAGACAAAGCGGGCAGCCCCGACAATCAGCCCAACAATGGCGGAGCGGTGCGGCAGGCGCATGTGGACCCTCGCACCATCACCCTGCCTGTCGTCGACGGCAAGGGTATGCGTTTCACTCGATTCTCCACCGAGAATGGGTTATCGCAGACAAAGGTGGCACAGATTGTCCAGGACGATCAGGGATTCATGTGGTTCGGTTCCCAGTATGGGCTGAACCGGTACGATGGCTATAAGTTCAAAGTGTTTAAGCACGAGCCCGGGCGCGCGAACAGTCTGAGCGGGGTGTACATTTATTCCCTGTTCAAAGACCGTTCCGGCTCGCTGTGGATCGGGTGTGAGGAGTTCCTGGACAAATTCGATCCAGTTACCGAGACATTCACTCACTACCGCATCGACACCGAAGATGCGCAAGCCGAAACAGCTCCCGTCACCCACATCAGCCAGGACCACGCGGGTATCTTATGGCTCGCGACCAGCAGGGGTCTTTACAGATTCGATCCGTCTAACGGACACACCATCCACTATCGTCACGATCCGAATAACCTTTTTAGCCTGAGCAGCGAAGAGATCAAAGCAACCGGCGAAGACAGCACGGGGACGTTTTGGGTTGGCACCAGCGACGGGCTAGATGAGTTCGATCGTGATACAGGGAAGGTCACCCTGCATGTTCCCTTACATGAACGTGGTGAGATGTCATTCTATGAGGACCGCTTCGGCGTGTTCTGGATCGTCCATGTCACGGGAGCCGGGTTAGCCGTCTTCGATCGAAAGACGAATACGCTTACTCACTATTCGTTCCACGAGGGTCACCTTTCTGACGCGATCCCGACTGGGGCGATGGCGATTCTCGAAGACCGAGACGGGGGTCTGTGGTTTGGGACCATGGGCGATGGCCTTCTCAAATTTGACCGGAAGGGCCGGAAGTTCATTCGATACCGTCATGATCCCACGAACCCGGAAAGTCTCGGCGAAGACGATGTGGGTGCCTTGTTTCAGGATCGCGAAGGAAACATTTGGGCTGCTCTACACATGATGGCGCCCAACCGATTTTCCACTAGACCGCCTCTCTTTGAGAAATTCAGGCACGAGCCGGGCAACCACGACAGCTTGAGCGGAACGATGGTAAATGGCATCTATGAGGATCGCGATGGAATCCTGTGGATTAGCGCGATTAACGCGCTCAACCGCGTCGACCGCAACACTGGACAATACACGTTCTACCGCACCGCAGGACCGGGAGCCAGTTCAAGACCGACTGCGATAATCGAAGATCGGTCGGGTTTTCTTTGGATTGGTAGCGATGGCAGTGGATTGACCCGTTACGACCCTAAGACCGGACAGTTCAAGGCGTTTCGGCACAGCCCAACCGATCGATTTAGTTTGAGCAGCGATCTTGTGACCCAGATGCTCATCGATCACTCTGGAACGCTGTGGGCCGCCACCTTCGATGGTCTCGATCGTTTCGATCCAGCAACTGCTCACTTCACCGTGTACAAGGCCGACAAGCGAAGCGCTGCCCAGATGGATCTCGAGGTCAAGGAAGACCGTGAGGGAGCGTTATGGCTTGGCACGCATTTCTCGGGTCTGCAACGCTTCGATCCAACCACCGAGCAGTTTACCGTTTACAAGCACAACGCAAACGAGCCAACGAGTCTGAGCAACGATCGGGTAAACTCCGTGCACTTCGATCACTCAGGGACCATGTGGGTTGGCACTCAAGACGGGCTGGATAAATTCGACCCAAAGACAGGCAGATTTAAGACCTACTACGAGCAAGATGGCCTTTCTGGAAATGTGGTGAGCTGCATTCTTGAAGACGAACGCGGCAACCTATGGATGAGCACCAACAATGGGCTGTCGATGTTCCATCCGGCGAAGCAAACATTCAAAAACTACTCCGCCGCAGACGGCCTTCCTGGTGCTGACTTAACCGGTTGGGGCTCTTGCTCCAAAAGCTCAAGTGGCGAGATGTTTTTTGGAGGATATAGTGGAGGCATAGCATTTCGTCCGGACAGGGTGGTGGACGACCCGTACGTTCCACCTGTCGTTCTCACCGATTTCCGGCTCTTCGACCGCCCAGTGATGGTTGGAGCTGATTCCCCGCTCAGTAAGTCCATCGGTTACACCAGTGCCCTCAGTCTTTCTCATGACAAGAACGTCTTCTCGTTGGAATTCTCCGCACTTAGCTATTTCAATCCAGCGACTAACCGCTACCGCTACATGCTCGAGGGATTAGATCGACAATGGCACGAGGTGGGCAGCAACCAACTGTTGGTGACTTACACTACCCTACCGGCAGGGACGTATACCTTCCGTGTGCAGGGCGCAACCAGCCGGGGTGCTTGGAGCGAACCGGGCGTGACCTTGAAGATCGAGGTTTTGCCGCCTTGGTGGAGCACCTGGTGGTTCAGGACAACTTGTGCCGCGTTGCTTGTTGTCCTCGCGTTTGCTGCTTACTCCTATCGCCTGCGTGAAATTGCCCGACAATTCGAATTGCTTCTGGAGGAACGCATCGGTGAGCGTACCCGGATTGCTCGCGAGTTGCATGACACGCTTTTGCAGAGTTTTCAGGGCCTCGTGTTCCGTCTCCAGGCAGTTCGCGACTTGTTCCCTGGCCGCCCTACAGAAGCAATTCAACTCCTCGATACGGTTCTCGACCGGGCCGACGAGGCAATCGCAGAAGGCCGGGACGCTGTGCAAGGTTTGCGCTCCTCCACAGTTATCGACAGTGACCTGATCCAGAGACTGAAGGTATTAGCTGAGGAACTTGCCGCTCCCAGGGAGAACCAGGCTTCGGCAACCTTCCGCTTATTAGTAGAGGGACGGCCGCGACCCTTAGACCCGATTCTCCAGGATGAGATCTATCGAATTGCCCGTGAGGCGTTAGGAAATGCCTTCTGCCACGCACACGCTCAGAAGATTGAAGCTGAAGTCGAGTACGGCGATCGTCTATTTGTTTTGCGCATTCGAGATGATGGATGTGGTATCGACACAAGCGTCCGCGATCGCGGTAGCCGTGCCGGGCACTGGGGTCTGACCGGAATGCGAGAACGGGCCAAAACGTTCGGGGGGCGAGTGGAGGTCTGGAGTCAAGAGGGAGCCGGTACAGAGGTGGAACTGACTATCCCTGCCTCAATCGCTTACCGGCTCTCCTCGGCCCGCCGCCGAAAGAAGAGTGAAAAGCATGAGCAGCAAGCCTAAACCGATTCAACTTCTCGTGGTCGATTGTTCACGCCGGGCGTTTCACTTGCGTAAGTTCGCCACGGTAGAGTCCTTGCCATCGTTGTCTATCTAGAATCGGAAGCGGGAGGCACAGGAACTCCACACGCGTAATCACGTGAGCAGATCAATCGGGCAGATTTGGGGAAAAGCCGCGGGAGTGGACGGCGCCCCACTTTCAATCGCTCGGAGCCAGTCGCGAACTTCTGCACAGAGGGACGTGACAGTGATCCCTCCAAAACAGGCTGGACAGAGTTCGAGTCGTCGCAACGTTCTCCGCAATAGAGAGGCCGCTCCTGCGGAGTTACCCGCCTGTAAGTGATGGAATCCCGCCGTCATCTGAATCAATGCCTGCAGAAAGCTCTTCTCTGGCTCTTGCAATGTCAGCCAGACGCTCTCCCACTCCTCGTGAGCCAGGAAGAATTCTGCCCTCCTGTAGCAGGCAAGGCCCTCCGCAAGCGCTCCCGATTTCCAGTCAAGAGACACGCTTTCAGCATATGCGATTTCGCTGCCTTCAACTTCGTTCGCTGGTTTCGTCATCATCGTTTGCTGATGAGACAGTTCTTTCGTTTCAGCAGGGAAGCTACATCCTGGCTTGGGGAACGACGAGAATACTTTGTGTGGGAGCTGAGTGCAGAGCGTGGTTTCGGATTTTAGTCTTGTATGGCAAACCGCAAACTTGTTCTGGGCGAGTAATCGTTCACAAGCCCTTCGTAAATCACACCACACCCTGCACCAATGTCAGAGTCAAACTTGCGACTGACCACCTGCTAGCTGTGGCTCCCAGTCACAGTAACTCTCAGATTTCATCGCAGAGTTCCCCGCCACTTAGGATCCGCCAGGACTACGGAGGTTTCAATCTGACGTTCGGGCACGGCCCAATACCTTTTGAGCAGCCGGTCCTTCTCCTGGGGTTCAACGATTTCAAAGCCGTGCCGTTCGTAAAACCGGATCGCCCAGACGGCATCAGCCCACGTGCCGATCAACACCGGACCGTTCGCCAACTCTCGCAAATGAGACAGCAAGCGCGCCCCAATCCCTCGCTTCTGACTGCTGGTGCGAACATAAGCGTGCCGGATAAGAGTCACGTCTTCAACCCGTTGAAGACCCATTACGGCTACGAGCGTGCCGGTCTCCTCGTAGCCCCAGAACATAACACCCTCGTCGATTTGGCGCCGCAGTTCCTCCGAGGACATGTACGGTTCTGTCCAGCGGTCCGCCGGGATGATTCCTTCATAAGCCTCCGCGCCATCGTTGATGATGGCCCAAATCAGCTCGAAATCGCGGTCGTCACAACGGCGGATCATGAATGCTCAGCCTCCCGGCGCGCATCTCGTGATTCAACCCGCGCGGGTTAAGTCATCATATCGATTCGCGCGGAAATCCAAGCCTATTGCTCCCACTCCGGAGCTTGATCGATGCCGAAACAGTTTTCGCCCAAGGTTGCAAGAAAACTGCCTTTCTAGTGCCATTTTGTCGACGCTCTAAAACGATCATCCGAACCCCGCGAAAGTCATATTGAACTATGCTCAAATGCGAAAGGACACAAGCTATGCGAAGGTCGCTACGGGCCCTGCTGTTCTGCGCAGGCTTCCTCGCCGTGCTATACCTGCATCCCTCGATTGCGCAAGATCAGAAAGAGCGAAAGCAAGAGATCCCTCCGGCGACAGCGCAGGAAATGCGAGAGCTTCAGAAGATCCTGTCAACCCAGCCCAACGATCCCGCCGTACTCTTCAACCTCGCCTTGGATTACGCGACCATCGGTGACGGCGCAAAGGCGCTGGACCTCTTGGAAAGCATGGCCGAAGCGCATACCGGAATGGATCCCAAAGCACCCGCCGGTCGTAGCTTCAAGAACATCGCTGACGACCCTCGATTCCTGTCCCTCGTAGCCCAAATTGAGAGAGAGAATCCACCCGTCGTACGCAGCACAACCGCGCTCCTAATCCGTGAACGCGATGTCTTTCCCGAAGGGATTGCTTATGATCCGATTGCAAAAACGTACTACCTCAGCAGCATCGGCAAGCACAAAATTCTCGCCGCGCGTCCAGATGGTTCGGCGAAAGACTTCAAGGCTTCAGGGCAAGACGGACTCGGCGAAACGCTGGGGATGAAAGTGGATGCCAAACGACGCATCTTGTGGGTAGTCAGTGATTCGTTTACGCAAGGTGCGCAAGACAAAGCAGAGCGCCAAGGCCTATTTCAGTATGACCTGAAAACGGGCGCGCTTCGCTTCAAACACCTGCTCCCACCCAATTCGGGTGGTTTTCTGAATGACGTTGCCCTTAGCTCAACGGGCGAAGCCTTCACTACCAACACAGGCACTGGCGAGGTCTTCCGCGCTTCACCGGATCACGATGGCCTGGAGCCATTCCTGCCGCCGAACTCCGTAATACAAGCGAACGGCATTGCTGTTTCGCACGACGACAAGCTACTCTTCGTAGCCGGGTGGATCGGAATCGCACGTGTCGATATGGCCACCAAGCAAGTGCGGCTTCTAGCCAAGTCGCGCAACATCGCCGATGCGAATATTGACGGCCTTTACTTCCACAAAGGCACACTCGTCGGAATCCAGAACCCCGACGTGCATCCCGGCAGGGTCATGCGCTACTACCTGAATCCGGCCAGGGACACCATTGAGCGGGCCGAGGTGCTCGAAGCTTACAACCCCATCTTCGATGTCCCCACTACCGGCACTCTGGTCGGCGATTTTCTCTATTTCGCCGCCAATCCGCAGATCGACAAACGAAGAGAAGACGGCTCCATGCCACCGCCGGGCGAATTGCAGGACATTCGCATCGTCAAGCTGAAGCTGTAATCGTTTGAAACCCCCTGTCCCACCTCTCCACTCGGCTGGAGCACGGAACCTGCATGAAACCCAACTGTCGAACGCGAAAGGCCTGGCGCGTTGGAATGACACTTCTCGGTGTCAAAATTCTGACACGCCAGGTGATCATCGTGTCCGCCTATCGACGGCCGCGAGCGGCAATGGTTCGAAATCGTCCGGTTTGCCAGTTACCAGGAGCAATGCACCAGAGGATGCGCCAAGCTGGATTCGAAGCCCAAAGGTGAGATTGGCGGCGCCGATGGAGCCGCCGCGAAGTGGCTACACGAATCATTCGACTAGGTTTCGTCAACCGTTGCATCGTCACTTGGCTCTTCCGCCTGACTAGCCTCTCTTGCTCGCTTTGTAGCTAACACTCTTGTCCTCAAGCAGACGCATTTTCTCGCCGAGTCGCCTGTGATTTTGGCACGGAACTTGCCTCAATCATTGTGTACGCAGGACGGACCAGAGAGTTACGAATTACTAACTCTTAAATCCGGGGAAACTTCAACTGGGGGCTCTGTGTTCGCTATGTTCCATTTAGACTATCTTTCCTGTTTCCTCACCGTCCTGGCGACAATCCTGGTCGGACGAAAATCTTGGACCGGACTCCTTGTCTCAAGCGCCAACAGCTTGATCGTCTGTGTAATTGGATTGCGAACGTCACAGCTTGGCTTCATTCCAGCAAACCTGTTTTGCATCTGTGTATACGCGTTCAGCATCCGGTCGTGGCTCAAGGACAAACACACACACCGAGATCAGGCACAGCTAACGGGAAGTGGTTCAGTCGCAGACGGCCTTCGGATGAGCTCTGCTACGCAGCTTCGCACCCTCAGCTTGATCCAGCCCCCCAGAAGGCGCCCAAGGGTAGTGGACTTGCCAGTTCAACTGACCTCGCTGTCTGCTTGCCACGGATGGCTCCCATGGCCCGCTCAAGCTGGCCATCCGTGCCGTTCCTTTTTTGACGCCAATCGAACTCAACCAGTTCGTCGGTTTGATCGTGTGTGATCGCCATCAATGATCGCGCTCGCACGATCAAGGGAGCGTGGTTAACAAAACAGCTCTAAAGTCTGTACTTCGAAGTAGCCTTCCCGCAGCATTCACTTGGCTTGTCGGCCAGGTTTTCAGCAGTTCCTATAAGAAACACCCGCGATGATCTCGCCCAAGACAGTATCCCTCGAGCGGTGGGTCATAATAGCCAAGTATGATCCTGCGTCCCAAGATGAATTGGTTTCGTATGCTCTTCGTCTGGCATGGCTCAGTTCTCCCCAGCATTCTGGCTCAGTTACTCTTGGTCTGGGCCATATCTAGCCTTGTCGCGTGGAGTCATGGACGGTTATTCGGTTATACGATTCCACTCAATGTCGCGCCCTTCACGCTGATTGGCGTTGCGTTGGCGTTGTTTCTCGGCTTCCGCAATAGCGCCAGTTATGACCGCTATTGGGAAGGACGGAAGCTGTGGGGCTCCTTATTGATCGTTACTCGCTCCCTTTCGCGTCAAGCACTCAGCATCGGCGGAATGCAAACGACAGACCCTGAGATGGAGACCTGGACATCTCTGCTCATTGCATTTGCTCATGCCCTGAGGCATCAGTTGCGCGGTTCAAATCCCGACGAAGATCTTCACCGCCTACTTTCCCCGGAACGAAGCCGGGAGATCCTGGCGGCACGCTACCGTCCAGCGATCGTGCTTGTGATGCTCGGAAAATGGGTTGCCGAACGGAAGAGGGAAGGCGTGTACGGTGAGATCACTGCAACCGCTCTGGACCACAATCTGAATCACATGTCCGAGGTTCTTGGAGGGTGCGAGCGGCTCGCCAATACACCGCTCCCATATGCTTATTCTGTCATGATCCATCGCACCGTCTACGTCTATTGCTTTCTGCTGCCTTTTGGTCTCGTAAGCAGCATTGGAGCCATGACACCAGTTGTCTCCGTATTTGTCGCCTACACGTTCATGGTCCTAGAGGCGCTTGCTGCGGAACTCGACCAACCGTTTGGGACCTTGCCCAACAGTCTCCCCCTGGCGAGCTTGTGCGAGACGATTGAGGACAGCTTGAGAGAGATGTCCGGCAACGACCTCGGCGAGATCGCAACTGCTTCCCGCAAGTTCATTGTGCTCTGAACGAAGCATGATCGAGATTCTCGATTGACCTAGCCGTTCGGAAGCTTCGCAAGAGTCGTACTTTGGGTACTTCTGGGGCAGGCATCTCACACGAACGTCGAACAGCATAATGAACGCGGTCCGCTATACTTGGCCTGTTTTCTTGAGGGCTTACGATGCTGCACGCGATTCGGAATGTTTTGCTGGTGGTATGCGTGAGCGGGACGCTCTTCGGGCAGCAGCCCGATCTGAAGTCGATCAAGCAGGGCCTCCAGACGCTTCGGCAGCTACCGGATGTAAAGCGCGGCGGCGCGACGCGCCAACTCGCGCTCGAGATACGGGCGCTGCCGCCGAGCCGCGATAAGGTCATCCTGGCCGATCAGCTCTCGCATCTTGCGACCGAGGGCGAGGACGATATGGGCGTCATCCAGGAAGTGGCGACGACACTCTCTGACGCGCTAAGGGAGACACCGATCACCTCCAAGAGCGGCAAGCCGAGCGAGCCATACTACCAGCTGGCGAAGCTGGTGCGGTATGAAGGTGTCACTAGCGACATGAGCGATCGGCAATACGCGCAGTCGATGGATCTTCTGAAGACGCACGACGCTGAAGCCGAGAAAGTCGACTTTACGCTCGAGGGCCTCAACTTAAACCAGCTCGGGGTGAAGAAGGTGACGCTGAGCCAGCTTCGCGGCAAGATTGTGCTGTTGAACTTCTGGGCTACGTGGTGTCCGCCGTGCCGGGCAGAGATGCCGGATCTGCAGGCAATTTACGACCACTTCAAGGACCAACTCGTCGTTCTGTCGATCACGGATGAGGATGGGATAAAGGTTGCGAGCTTTATCGGCACTGCCGGATACAAATACCCTATCCTGATCGATCCGAGCCGCAAGGTGGCGAGCGAGTTTCATATCGACGGCATTCCGCAGAGCTTCGTCTTCGATCGCGATGGAAAGCTGGTGGGACACTCGGAGGACATGAGGACGCAGCGCCAGTTTTTGGCGATGCTGGCCAGGGCCGGGCTGAAGCAGGAGTGAGGCTCGCGTCGTCGAGAGCTATGAGATGAAAGATCGTCTTGCCTCGATCAATGCCAACGATCAATGCCAACGATCAATGCCAACCGGCTGAATCTGCATGTGAATGCGGAGAGGCGGGTGCATCTGGCGCATTTGAGGTCACCACGAAAAGCTTCAAACCGAAGATCACGGCACAACGCATCGGCAAATCTCCTCGGAGGAGGTCCTTGTGTGCCCGCGGTGCGGCTTGTGGACGCACCGCGAGTACTTTCTCTACTTTGCAGTTGCACACTCATCGCAGCGTCGATGCGACGGCGCTATCGGTTACCGCTTCGGGTACGCGTTGACCGCGAGTTCTGTTCCCGGCGCCGCCGGCTGGTTTTGCGAACGAAGGATCTCCTTCTCCTCTTGGGTGGGTTTGCATGTTATACCCTGGTTGCTGGCTGCCTCCCAGACTGCGCGCAGAAAGTACCGGTCTCCGTAGCGATGGAAGATCAAGCGTCCGTTCGTCTGGATCTTTCCGTCCTCCGACGGAGTCGCCATGAGATATGCTGTCACATGCTTTCCCGGATCCCGGTCCTCAAAGAACACCATGTGATTCGAACGCACGGAAATATCGTACAAACCGGCTGGCATATGGTAGGACCCGGCTTGAAAAGCGAAGGGAATCGTTGCTCTGAGCTGAGTACTGGTCTGCGCTTGGGAGCTTCCTGTGGACGCGAACAGACCCAGGGC
>DASYBJ010000767.1:0-9882 GCA_036500845.1 Acidobacteriaceae bacterium | reverse complement strand
GGCGTTGGACTCAATCTGCAGCACGCCTCAGTCGTAGTCAACATGGACCTGCCTTGGAACCCAGCGGTGCTGGAGCAGCGGATCGGGCGCGTGCATCGGCTGGGTCAGCGACAACCGGTTCGAGTTCTGAACTTTGTCGCTCAGGGAACGATTGAGGAGGGAATGCTCTCGCTTCTGAAATTCAAGAAATCCCTGTTTGCCGGTGTCTTGGACGGCGGTGAGAAGGAGGTTTTCCTTGGCGGCAGCCGACTGACTCGCTTCATGGAAACGGTCGAGCAGGCGACCGGCTCGATTCCACAGCCGCCAGCACAAGATCCGCCGGAACGCGCGGCTGACCGGGATGTTGGCGAGGGCGAAACACCACTCAAAGATGAGCCAAGGCGGCCGGTTCCCCCCGCTCCGGCCTCCTCGCCAACAGCAACGGGTAATCTCTGGTCCGCATTGCTGACAACTGGGCTCTCTGTCCTTGAACAACTGGCCGTAACTTCTCGCGCGACGCCCGCTACCGACAATGGGTCTTCCGGCCTTTCGTTTGTTCGCCGTGATGAGCGGACGGGCGAGAGCTATCTCCGATTTCCCGTCCCTAGCCCTGACGTCCTCGACCGCGCATTAGGAGCCGTAGCGGCCTTGTTGGAAGGATATAGAAAGTGAGAGTTACCAAAAACTGCTTGATTATGGCCCCTGGGCCGATTCTGCAGCTGGCTCAGAGCAACGAGCCAGGAATCGGAGCATTTTCCGCGGAGTCCACTCGGTAACGAACGCGCAATCCGACCTTTTCACAATTCGCCTGGATCAAGGGCCAACGTTCGTTGCGCTGGCGAAGCTCAGTTGATGGATTGCCATCCAGGTCTGCGCGTAAGAGTTGAGAGCATTCAAGCTGGTCGTGCGATCGTCCTGAAGGGCGTTTAAGTAGTCGATCAGCGCGAGGCCCCCGTGTTGATAGGCAAACTGCGCGATCGATAGTACATCTTTCGCCTCGGCAAGATAGTGCCCGTTGTATCTGTCCGAGAGGACCTTGGAAGTTGTGTACGCAATCCATGCCTGGTCGACATCGGAATACACCTGGTTGCGGGCTGCGATTTCGGCAAAGCGGCTGCCTTGCGCCAGATACTTGCTGGTGTCCTTGTTGCCTTGGTTACGATCGAAAATGCGAATGGGAACGGTGACGTAAAACCCGTAGCTACTCAAAATGCCACCGCGGTCGTACTCGCCCTCGAGCGTCGGGTCCGTGGTCCCGTTAGCGTAAGCCAGTTTGACATTCGCATCCGCAACGCGAACCGCAGCCGCCGCGGCCTGGTAGTCGGGTCGGTTTGCCAGCGCCTTCTGTTCCAAATCCGTAAGCGTAGCGGCGAGTGGAGGCGGAACGATATTGCCCGTGATGTCGAAGGTCCGGCGTGGCTGGTCATACCCTAATAATGTCTGCAGCTGATCGCTGGTTTGCCCAAGATTCATCTCGGCACTCGACTCGTCGGATTCGTATTGTGCAAGTTGGAGATCGAGCCTCTCGTAATCGAGCTTGCCGATGTCCCCGGATTGGAAACGAGTGTGATTGATGTCGAGTTGTTGTTTGTACTCTCTCAGATTGTCCTGCGCCAGTTTCAAGGCGGCCTTGGCCAGCAGCATACTGGTGAAGGCCTGCCGGACCATCAGTGTTGTCTGCCTCCCTTGGTCGTGAAACTGCGCCTCAGTCTGCGCGGTCGACGCCCTGGCACTGTCCAGGCGCCAGCGCCGCTTCTGACCGCGCTCGAAGAGGCGGGATACCTGAAGGCTAAAGCTGTTTGGTGAATTGTCGACCGCTCGATTCGAGAGATCAATCGCGTACGCGGTGAAGTTCGGGTTTGCCCGCACTCCTGCTTGGACCTCTTGCCCCTTCATAGAAAGGAAATTCTGCTGCGCAGCGAGCACCGTCGGATTGTGCGCCAAGGCGTAATCGACCGCTTGCTGCATCGTGAGTGGAGTGGAAGCTGGGGCTTGCGCATAGCTTCGATGCCCTGCCAGAGATAAGAGGCAGGCAAGAAGCGCAAGTGCCCACAGATTTGGTTGTAACCTCAACCTTCAACCTCCATCCCCAACTGAGGAATGACGAACGACTGACCGGTGAGTTGCAGCCGACGAGCGGCTTGCATCGTAGCCCCGAACCCCGTCAATTCTCAAACTCCGTTTCCGGGTTTGGGAGAACATCCCCATCGCCCGCGATCCATACATAGAGCGTCGGGAGCAGGAAGACGCCGATCACGAGGGCGGCGATCAAGCCGCCGACAATCACGATCGCAAACGGACGCTGCGAATCGGAGCCGATGCCGTGCGAAGTCGCTGCAGGCAAGAGCCCAAGAGTCGCGACGAGCATCGTCATCATGATCGGGCGTAGCCGTAGCACAGCGCCTTCGACTGCTGACTCCTTTATCGAGTGCCCGCGAACGCGGAGTTGATTGATGTACTCCAGCATGATCACGCCGGTCTGCACCGCGACACCAAAGAGGGCCAAGAATCCTACACCGGAAGAAACACTGAAATTGGTGTGAGTCATGAGCAGAGCCAACATCCCTCCAAGAGGAGCAAGGGTGACGACGCCAAGGATCAGTAGCGCCCATTTGGCGGACTTGAACATCGTGTAGAGGATTACGAAGATCAGCAGAAGGGTAATCGGCACAACGAGGGCCAATCGTTTATTCGCCCGTTTCTGGCTTTGATACTCGCCCGCCCAGTCCAGGTGGTAGCCTGCGGGCAGCTTCAATTGATTGCCAACCTTGGCGATGGCCTCTTCCACGGTGCTTCCAAGATCCCTCCCGCGGACGCTATATTTGATCGCCACGTAACGTTGGTTTGCCTCGCGGTAGATTTCCTCGGCTCCATCCTCGACCTTGAAATCGGTTAGCTGAGCGAGCGGAACGCGCTCTCCGGAAGACGACATTAATTTGATGTCGTTGATCGCTTCACGGGTGTCGCGGTAAGGCTTTTGGTAGCGAACGACGAGGTCATAACGTGCTTCGCCCTGCAGCACTTGGCTGACGGCCCCACCCCCGACTGCGGTTTGAATTGCATCCTGCACGTCGCTGACGTTGATCCCGTGACGTGCCGCCGCTTGCCGATTGACGATGTAGTTCAGGTTAGGTTGGCCGATAACACGGAACAGTCCAAGGTCCTGGACGCCCCGAATCTTACTCATCACACCGATAATCTCATTGCCCTTGGCTTCGAGAGTCTTCAGATCGTCCCCGTAGACCTTGACAGCGAGTTCCCCCTTGACACCGCTGACAGCCTCTTCAACGTTGTCGGAAATGGGCTGCGAAAAGTTCCAGGTTACGCCGGGCATCTTGGAAAGCTCCCGATCCATCGCGCCGATCAGTTCTTCCTTATTCTGGTGGAAGACGGGGCGCCAGTTCTCTTTTGGAAGCAGATTGACGAAATACTCGGTGTTGAAAAAGCCGGTTGTATCTGTACCGTCATCAGGGCGGCCTACTTGGCTGACCACATCGGGAACCTCTGGAAAAGAGGCCAGCACCACGCGCGCCCGGTTCATAATGTCGACGCCCTGAGTGGGCCCCGTGCTGGGAGCGAGCGTGCCGCGCACCCAAATGGCACCCTCATCGAGATGAGGAAGAAATTCCGAACCGATAACGCCGCTGAACGCGAGGAAAGCACTTAGTGCTAAAGCAAGACCAGCCCCGCCAACAGTTACGTAACGGTGCTCGATGGCCCAGGTTGCGGCGCGCCGGTACTGTGCAGTGATCCAAGTCATCGCCGGGTTGTGCCATTCGCGTGCCCCCCGACGAAAGAGAAAGGTTGCGAGTACCGGAGCGATCAACATCGAAAAGATCAAGGCTCCCAGCAGAGCGAAAGCAACCGTCCACGCCATTGGCTTGAATAGACGCCCCTCCACGGCTTGAAGGGTGAAGATCGGAAGATACGCGGTGACGATGATGCCGATGGCATAGAAGACAGGGCGCTGGACCTCGTGCGCGGCTTCGCGGATTTGCTCGGCTGGCGTGCTGGTGTCGGAGCGGCGCCGACCGAGGTGGCGAACGATGTTCTCCACCATCACGACGGCCCCGTCTACGACCATGCCGAAGTCCAGGGCGCCGAGTGAGAGCAGATTCGCAGGAATGTGTCGTAAATCGAGGCAGATTGACGCGAAGAGCAGAGCAAAGGGAATGGTGAGGGAGACAATGATGGCGCCCCGTACATTGCCCAGGAAAAGAAAGAGGATGATCACCACGAGGATGATGCCCTCGCTCAGGTTGTGCAGCACCGTATGGGTGGTGTAATGCACAAGGTCACTACGATCGAGAAACGGGACGACCTTGACGCCCTTCGGCAGAATCAGGCTATTCAGTTGGTTTACCTTTTCGTGAATTCCAACCAGCGTGGAATCCGAATCAGTGCCCTTCTGCAATAAGACAATTCCTTCAACGACGTCATCGTCGTCGATAACCTTACCATCGACGACTTTGCCTTCGACCCGGTGAATCGCTTTCCCGATCTGGCCCAAGCGAATCTTAGGTCCTTGGACAACGTTCGCAACGTCTTTGACTCGAATCGCAGTCCCAGTGGAGGTCTTTAGCTGAGTCTCTTCGATATCGTGTACGTTTCTGAAGAGCCCAACCTCGCGGACATTGACCTGTTGCGCCCCCTCCTCGATGAAACTTCCACCGGCGTTGATGTTGTTGTTGGCCAGCTGTTGTTCAACCTGGCCGATGCTGATGCCATACGCAATGAGTTTGTTGGGGTCAACCCGAACCTGGTACTCACGAGTGAGTCCTCCGAAGCTTGAAACGTCGACGACACCCGGGACGGACTTGAACTGCTTCTCGAGCGTCCAATCTTCGATCGATTTGAGCTCCATATTGTCGTATTGGGGATTCGTGCTGTTGAGGGTGTACCAGTAGATCTGCCCGACAGGGCTCCAATCGCTCCCCATCTGTGGCACGAGGCCCGCGGGAAGAGTCACCATCGAAAGGCGCTCGAGAACCTTCTCGCGGTTCCAATCATTAATGGAGTCATCATCGAAGATGAGCGTCACGCTGGAGAGGCCGGCGAGAGAAACCGAGCGGAGGTGCGTCATGTGCGGCAGACCTGCCATGGAAACTTCAAGCGGGACTGTGACCTGCTGTTCCACCTCCTCGGCCGCGCGTCCCGGCCACTGCGTAATGATCTGTACGTAGTTGTTGGCTACATCCGGGTACGCTTCGACGGGTAAATTGTGGAACGAGATGATGCCCCAGGCGAACAGGAGAACCGCAACCGCCAGGACCATGAATCGATTGTTGAGTGCAAAGTCAACAAGACCTCGAATCATTCCTGATCCACCGAGTTTTGCAGTTGCAGCGCTTGGGTCACGACCTGCTGACCGGGGCTGATTCCCGAGAGAATTTCCTGCATGCCGCCGGGAAGCATGGCTCCGGCCACCACTCCCACCCGGCGAAACTTACCTCCTCCTGCAGGGACATAAACCCAATCACGGTCATGCAGGTGGAGGATGGCGGTTGCCGGAACCGCGGCATGCGTTTCCAACGTTCTGCCGTGGAAAGTGGCGGTGGCAAACATGCCAACCCGCATGATGCGGTCCGGATTCGGGACCTGGATACGAACTTTAGCAGTTCGAAGATTGGGGTCCAGCACCGCGTCGATTTCGCCGATGGTTCCCGTCAAGACGCGGTCTGGATAAGCGGTCAAGCGAATCTCGGCTAATTGACCGAGATGGACCCTAGGCAGATCGCTCTCATAAACATCGCAGATAATCCAGACGTGGGAAAGGTCGGCGATCGTGAAGGCAGTCGACGAACCGGAGAATGTGACGCCGGCAACCGACGCATCCGTCACATTCTGAGCGATGATAACGCCGGTTGCCGGTGAATAGACCTTGACTGTCGCCGAAGGATGGTCCTTGTCCACGCCAAGGACGCGGAGCTGTTCTTCTGCCGCGGTCAGGTCGGCTTTCGCATCCTGCTCGCCGTTATCCGCGATTTCGAGCTGGCTCCTGGCAATCGCTCCCTTGTCATAGAGCAGTTTGGCGCGTTCGTCTTGCGTGCGCGCCAGCCTTTCGTCGTTCACCGCCTTGAGATATTGATTGAATGCTCCCGAAATATCTGTGCTCTGCACCTCCATCAGCAATTGGCCTTTGGTCACGTAGTCTCCGACGCGTGCGTGGATCGCCGCTACGCGGCCGGAGGCAAGCGACACGACTGGAATCGTGCGCGAGACATCCGGACTCACCGTGCTCGTTACATTGAGGGTGGAGGTCCCCTCACGTTGAATGGCGGTTGTGAGAGAAAACTTTTCCGAATGGTCGACAGTGATGAGGTTTACTCCCCCATCCGGCTCGACACTCGTAGGCGGGGGCGCCTCAGCGGCGTAATTGCTTTTTTGCCGGCTGCAGCCTGCGACCGTCGCTGAGATGAATGCAGCAGCCAGGAGCATCTTGTGCTTCATGGAAAAACCTCACGACCCAATGCAAGGTCGTCCCAGTGGCCCCCCGAGCTAGCGTCTGTCAGGATGGGATGAAGGTCCCGGAGGAAGAATCCGAGCAGGACCCGTGTGAGAGAGCCGGAAGAGCCGTTCGGTCGCGACCTGCGCAGCTCACACAAGCATAAGGGAGTGAATTGAAGATGAAATCTGCCTGGTTGCAAGTCCTTTAAAGTAAGCCCCCCTGAGCATCCGCTCAAGGCGCGCCCCAAGCTATCGCAGCTGGCACCCCCGTTGCTCGTCGAGTGCCTTTTGGAATTGCGACAGCGCAAGAATTACTCTCCACCTCGACCTACGACGGCCAAGGCCGGTCGAAAATTTTTCATCCTGACGAAGTACCTGACAGAAAGGTTTCGTTTCAGCCGGTTCTTGAGGCCGATCACTCACTGCTGAGTCTAGGCAGTGATTCCACGGAACTCCGCTTGGAGGTTTGTTCAGATACCGATTCAGCGCCAAGGTGATAGCAAACAGCTCATGAGCGCTGGGATCCCTTTGGCCCACTGTTCTCGTTACTCTAGGGTAACGAGCGTTCCGAAATCAGCGCAAGTTATCTTTCGATTGTGAGAATACGCACTAAGTTGCAAAGATTGCATAAACATTGCCTAAGAAATTGATAAGCAGCCAGTGTCAAGTGTCGCACATGCGACCAGGCTGAACTGGCGAATTGCCGAATGGATTTGACGGCGTCCGGTCCCACGATACGCCTGTGACGATTCGAAACTGCCCCATTTCGATGGCGCCATTGCGGGTCGAGCTCCTGCAGCTGGACCATGCAGAATCCCCCTTCTAGAATGACAAGGAGGTTCAGCTGCCCTCAGAATGCAATTTTTCTCCACGTTCGTCTCCATATCACGCAGAACCGCGATCCTGATTTGTCTTGCGACGATCGCGTTGGTGGCAGTGTTGGATTGGTGGGCTTCCGTGGAAATACCGCTCGGCTTCCTGTATCTCTTTCCGATGCTGGTAGCCGGCAGCACGCTAAGCCGATGGGGGATCGCAGGCGTGGCAGCGGTGTGCACATTTCTCGCCGAGGCCTTCGATGAATTTCCTTGGGGAGCCGGCTCTGGATTACCGCGTGACATCTTGTATTTTGCAGCGTTCTCTGGCACTGGGCTCTTTGTCCATGAGGTGATGCGCAGGCGGGAGCTATCTGTGCGCTATATGCGAGAGATCGAAACCGAGATGACAGCGCGGCGTGAGGCGGAAGAGCAGCTCAAGATACTTGTCGATAGCAGCCCTGCGGCGATCTTCACAACGGATTCGAACGGTTGCGTCCTCCTCGCAAACAATGCGGCCCATCGCCTGTTCGGCGTGCCCGCCGGGGCTCTTCCCGGCCAGCCAGTGAGCACATATCTTCCCTCGTTGATCAACGTACCCGCTCCCGATTACAACCATCAGGCATTCCGAACTGCGATGCAGTGCCAAGGGAGCCGGGCCGACGGAGAGGTCTTTCAAGCAGACGTATGGTTCTCAACCTATCTCACGAGCGTCGGGCCACGGTTGGCCGCTATGGTGCTTGACACCTCGGACGATCTGCGGATGCGGGAAGAGTCAAATCTTCATCAACTTTCGGTTGGGTCACGCATTTTGATTTCCGCAGTCTCGCACGAGGTTCGCAACGTTTGCGGAGCGATCGCCCTGGTCCATGAGAATCTGATCAGGACCGGCCAGCTTGCGGGAAACAAAGACTTCGAGGCGTTGGGAACACTTGTTCTCGCTCTGGAACGGATCGCCGCTATGGACCTGCGCCAGACAGCCAGTCAAGCAACAGTCATTGATATCCGGGGATTGCTGGACGAGCTACGTATCGTTATCGAGCCATCGCTGCGTGATGCCGGCGTGACCACACACTGGGAAATCCAAAGGGATCTTCCGGCTGTTTGGGCGGACAGGCAAAGCTTGATGCAAGTCTTCCTGAATCTCGTCAAAAACAGTGAACGTGCAATGGAGCAGAAAGCCGACAAGCAACTCACAATCAGCGCTGGCCGCCAGGCGGAGGGAGTCTCGATTCGGTTCACTGACACAGGGGGCGGGGTGGCGTTCCCTGAACGGCTTTTCCGGCCCTTTCAGCGCGAGGCCCAATCGACCGGGCTAGGCCTATATCTCTCGCGGGCATTCATGCGAAGCTTTCGCGGCGATCTGCGATATGAGGCCGAGGCAGCAGGCTCGACGTTCGTAGTGGAATTGTCACCGGGTCCCCAAGAGGGCGAAGATGGAAGCGATGAGCAGCGAAATTCAGATATTGCTGGTGGACGACCACAGCCTGTTCCGAGAGAGCCTCAGCCGGCTTCTACAGACTGAACGGGATTTTCACATTGCGGGCAGCTGTTCGAACGCAACAGAGGCGCTCGCAGTGCCTTATCTGAAGGATATCGACGTTGTGCTCCTGGATCACGACCTCGGCGATGAGGAAGGCACCCGGTTTCTGGACATGGTCTCGTCGATGGATTTTCGAGGCCGCACGCTTCTAGTCACTGCGGGAATGAGCGACAGCGTAATGGTGCGGGCTCTGCAACAGGGCGCCTCGGGCATATTTCTGAAGCACAGCCCGCCAGCTCATCTGGTGGAGGCCATCCGAAAGGTCGCGACGGGCGAGGTGTGGCTCGACCCGGGAGTCACTCGGTCGATCATCGCCGTTGCCACCGGCGGCACAGCCACAAAGCGTAGAAACCAGGAGTTAACTGAGCGAGAACAAGCGGTACTCCATGGCGTCTTCGAGGGGCTGACGAACAAAGAGATCGGAGCGCGGCTAACGATTTCTGAGAGCTCGGTCAAGGCGGTATTGCAGCAACTCTTTGATAAAACCGGTGTGCGAACACGGAGCCAACTGGTCCGCATCGCAATCGAAAAGCATTCGGAAGACTGGCTTGCGAACCGCCGGTAAGCGGACTCCGAATGGGCGATGACCTCGCATACCGGGTGTATGTTAGCGACGAGTGACCAAGCAATCGCAAAAATTTGCCCCGTCCCCTGCGGGTTGCGGTCAAAATCGGGCCATCCTTCGTTGAAATCCTTGACTGGGGACCCGCCACAGCGTTCGGATTCCGCCTCGTCTGGGCCGATTTTCCCTCGCAACACTGTCCGCCCTATTCGTGTTAAGAGGCCCTTATCTATGGAACCGACGCATCCGCAACTGACTTCGAGCGGAAGTATGTGCGCTGAGTGCGGGCTTTCTTGATAGCTGTACTGGAGAATAAGCGTGGTAAACAAATACCGCAGGAGATCTTCCTCCGCGGATCCCCAACCACCGAGTCAATGCGCAACGTGTCGATGAAGGACGCGCATCGCCTGGAACGCAAGGCCACCATGAGCGATGTGGCGCGGATCGCCGGTGTCAGTTTGATGACCGTTTCGCGTGTCTTGAACGGGACCGCGAAGGTGAGCCCAGAGACTGAGGAACAGGTTCGCCGGGCTGTTGCG
>DASYBJ010000766.1:0-3424 GCA_036500845.1 Acidobacteriaceae bacterium | reverse complement strand
CCTCTCGCGATAGCTCGGATCCTGCAAGACTTTCTCAATCAAGCCCTTCAGGCGGTCCGTTGTTAGCTCGTCCACCTCTATAAATTCGCCGGTGCCATGATGCGCAATTCTGGCGGCAACTCCTGGCTGGTCGTAGCCTATTGGAATCGCAACCATGGGAACTCCGTGCGCCAGGGATTCAAGCGCTGTATTCAGTCCAGCATGCGTGATGCAAAGCGCTGCACGCTTCAGCAATTCGATTTGAGGAGCAGAGCGGACGACGATCGTATTGGAAGGAATAGGACCCAGATTCTCTGGATTGATATTGTGGCCAATAGAAAGTACCACTTGAACATCTTCCAGGGACTCAACCGCTTCAAGGATCTGTTTGTACAGGTCGTCCCGACCATTCACCAGTGTCCCCAGTGAAGCGTAGATAAGAGGTTTGTCCGTCAATTTTTCCCATGGAAAAGGTACCGGCTCCCTGCCCTGATCGTCGTGAAACGGACCAGCGTAGTGAAACTGTGCAGGCCAGGAAATTCCTGGAAAATCGAACTCCTTCGGTGTCTGAGTGATGACAGCAAGCTTGGAAAGAGTCGCAGCAAGGTCATTCCAATCGATCTTGAGACCCACTTTCTCGGCGTAAGCCACCGCGAGTGGTATAAGTGGCGCAGAGAGCTCGCCAGCCGCCTTGATCCCCTCGATATTTCTGGCGAGAGCTTCTGGGGTGCTCTCGTACGGCCAACTGAAAAACCAGGGCGGGGTCGCTCCTGAGAGATCAAAATGAAGGAGATTCCACACCTGGGCGTAAGGCATGCCCAAGCTCATCGGGACGAGTTCGAGGAATCTGTGCATCGTGTCGATAACCAGCGCTTCAACGCCAGTCTCTGCCAGCTTTTGGGGCAGATGTTTCGTCGCTGCGCTGAAAAGGTCACAAGACACCTCGCGGATGTTCCAACGGATCACCTCGAGGCCATGCAGCTTTGATACAGGGCTGTAAAGCTCGGCTATGGAACCTGCCGGATATTCGTTTTCACAAAAGGGCACGAAATTCAGACCGGCTGCGCGAGCGAATGGTTCATCATCTAGAACACCGATGAAGACTACTTCATGTCCTCGCGATTGCAGTCTGCGTGCGAGCGCCGTCATGGGGTTCAAATGCCCTGACGCGGGCACACTCACAAATCCAATTTTCATTGTTGCTCCTTGTTTCTCGCTCACATGAGCCGCAGCGTCATTGCGCGTAGGAATGCTACTCATCTCTTCCCCTCCGTTTCCTACTAGACATGATGCTCGTCATGTCTATAGTGATAACAAATGGCCAAACGGCTTATTCCCGATGAATCACACTTTCTGAGGTTCCGTTGCGAGCGTGGTCGGCCACAGAGAGCCACCTCTTAGATCCCTTCAGTTGCAAATTTCGTGAAGAATCGTGAATCGTTCGTCCTCTTCACTATCTCTGTTTATCAGCATGATACATATCATGCTGATATGCTGGGAGGGTGGTCGCCATGCCGAGAACAGAGGGGATAAAGAAATGAGCAATCAAAATCAGGGAGTGGCAGTCATCACTGGCGCTTCGGCAGGAATCGGCAAAGTCTATGCAGATCGCTTCGCGAAACGCGGTTACGATCTGCTTCTTGTGGCTCGGCGGAAAGACAGGCTTGATGTACTTTCCAAAGATCTTCAAGAGAAGTATGGCGTAAAGGTCAAAACGTTGGTCGCAGACTTGACGAACTACGAAGATTTCTCCAAGGTCGGTACCACCATCGCATCCAACGAGCGCATTTCTCAATAACTGCACGCAAAGCAGTTATCGCTCTCAGACGTTCGCCTATGACTTAGAAGGACATATCTCTGGCTTCGACGACGGATGGGGCCTGCAATCTTTTACACAGAGCTATGATGGCGCCGGAAGATTGCAATTTCTAACCAGTAACTGGGTGGACTCAACGCACCCGCAACTGCTTTATGGAGCCCAGAATTACGGTCCTATCGGAGTGACGAACGCCGTCATGGGCGACCATCTGACGATCACAAAGGCTTACGATTCGCGAGAGCGGGTTAAGAAGCTGATTGGAGTCCAACAATGAAACAGACTCTTCAGGCATTCGGAGTCCAGTTCGCACGAATTGTATCGGCTCGGGTTGCTTCGCACGTCTTCAGGCCATTCGTCTCTGCGGGGACCCTAGAAGGACGCTCGATTTGTTCTTGGGCAAGGCTACGCGGGTGGAGTCTGGCGAGAGTGGGTTTCGGCGTCGCACTGCTCGCTCTCGGTTGCCAGGTTTACGCTCAGACCAACTTGACTGGTGCCTATAAGCGCGCCTTTACGATCGATCATACAAAAGTCTCCAATTCGGACCAGATCAGTTTTCCTATCCTGATTTCCGGTATCTTTCCATTCCTTGCAACGACCGCCAATGGCGGACAAGTGCTGAACGCGAACGGTTATGACATCATTTTTACGTCGGATGCTGCCGGGCAAAATATGCTTAGCTTCGAGATCGATAACTATAATCCGACGACCGGTGCAGGCAGTTTCTGGGTGGGGATACCGACGCTGTCACATACCAGCGACACCACGATCTATATGTTCTACGGAATCCCGAGTATCACCACATCGCAACAAAACCCGGCTGGAGTGTGGAGCAACGGCTACCTGTCTGTCTATCACCTTGGAAACGGGACCACAGTTGGGCTGACAGACTCAGGGAGCGTCGGATATACGTTGGCAGGCTCGGGCTCGGCTGTGGCGGGTAGGATCGGTGGCGGAGTTGGGTTCAGCGGCGATCCAGGGACGTATCTTTACTATGATTCGCCGGTGGCGTATCCGAGTGGCGCATCGCCGGTTAGCCTGGAAGCCTGGGTGCAACTGCCGCCCGGCGCGCCGCCGGTTACTGGCCGAGAGTTTGTTGGATATGGCGAGAACTCGGCAAACGGCTCTCGGTTCGGCCTGGCGGAGTGGGCACAACCGGACGCAAACATCGTGGGCCTTGAATTTGAAAACCTGGGTATCGGGGGCCCTATATGGCAAGACAACAACTGGCATCACCTGGTGGGGGTTTACGGCGGAGGTGCGATCAGCACGCCAGCAAGCATGTATTATCTGGACGGTGTTCCGCTTTCGACAGCAGCCTCATCAGGAATAACCCCAGCGATCACGACAACCGAGCTCAAGATTGGAGGGATTCCCACGGTTACCTTCTGCTGCGCCTTCAATGGCTCAGTTGACGAGGTAAGAGTGTCATCGGTGGCTCGCTCCGCGGATTGGGTGGCCACCGAGTATACCAATGAGTCGTCGCCTTCCACTTTTTACAGTGTGGGTAGCCAACGAGGCGGACCGACAGGCAGCTACGGTACTTTAGCCTGTTTTCCCTCGACACTCGATGCCGGCAGCAATACCACTTGCTCGGTGGTCTTGGCGCCAGGTGCTACGGGTGAGGTC
>DASYBJ010000765.1:0-16771 GCA_036500845.1 Acidobacteriaceae bacterium | reverse complement strand
CACGGGCCGGGTTGACCAGGCGGATTCGAACGTAGCGAAGACCTTGGAAGATAACGGCTTCTATCGCGGCCAGGTCGCACGGACTCTGGTGCTCGATCCGGTAAACGCGCTCGTCGACCTCAATTACACGATCACGCCCGGACCGTCGGCGCGTGTGGGCGACGTCAACTTGCAGGGACAAAGCGGGCTAACGGAAGAGGCCTTCCGTAAGCAAGGCAAACTCAAACGGAACTCAAAGGTGAACCGCAACACCGCGAGCCGCGCCCTCACCCGGTTGCGCAAAAGCTATTCGAAACGCGGCCATCTCGCCGCAACGATCAGCCTCACCTCAGAGAACTACGCGCCCGAGGTGAATCATCTGAACTACAACTTTCTTGCGCAGCAAGGACCGGTCGTTGATGTCAGCGTTCAGGGTGCGAAAATCGACAGAGACGACATTCAGAAGCTCGTACCCGTTTACGAAGAGGGTGCCGTCGATCAGGATTTGCTCAATGAAGGCGCCCAGAATCTGCGCAACTTTTTTCAGGCCCAAGGCTATTTCGATGCACACGTTACGCATGAGCCGGTGCGGACAGACAGCGGTCACGTGACCGCGCTTTATACGGTCCAGCTTGGACCGATGCACGTTGTCGACTCCGTTTCTGTCACTGGCAACCGATACTTTCCGCGATATCTGATTACTCAGCGCATAAGCATCCGTCCAAAGACCCTCATCAACCGTCACGGCGCCTTTAGTCAGCAGATGATGAACCAGGACATAAGCAATATCAAGGCTTTGTATACGAGCAATGGTTTTAGCGATGTCACGGTCAAAGCCAAAGTCACGGATCTTGAGGATACCAGGGCAGGAAAGAAGCATCTCTCCCATTTGCGCATTCTTTATGAGATAGACGAGGGCATCCAGCAACGAATTGGAAAATACGAAATCACAGGAGCAGGGCCGCAGGAGATAGCCCAAATTCGCCCGCAGCTGAATACTCAAGTAGGACAGCCGTATTCTGTCGTCAACATCAATGACGACCGCGATATGGTGCTCACTTATTTCACGAGCCACGGATACGACAACGTGCAGATCGACCTCTCTCAGGAGACGGAGAGCACGCGGAAAGATTTGGTGGATGTCTCGATGAAGATCACGCCGGGATATCAGTTTTTTGTCAGGCAAATGATCATCTCCGGCGTGTATCACACGAAGCCTTCTGTAGTGCAAGATCGGGTTTTGCTTCGTCCCGATGACCCGCTGAATCAAACAGCGCTGCTCGAAATGCAGCGCCGCCTCTATGATCTTGGGGTCTTCAGCGACGTCAACACTGCGATCCAAAACCCGGACGGCAACGAGACCTATAAGAATGTTCTACTGAATCTGACCGAGGCGAAGCGTTGGGACATCAATTACGGTTTCGGTTTTGAAGCGCAGACGGGCACGCCCACGGCGGGATGCCTTTCTGTTGCCGACCAGCAATTGCTTCAATTGAAAAACTACAACTGCAGCCCGAATGGGCACTTCGGAACCAGTCCTCGGATCCTCTTTAATGTCAGCCGTATAAATCTCCGCGGAACGGATCAGTCGATCAGCGTGCGCACGAACTATGGCACCCTGGAGCAGATCGCCGCAGTCACTTATCAGGATCCACATGTCTTCCGAAAACCCCAGCTCACTTTCTCGATCTCTGGCGGATACAACAACAGCGCCTACATCAGTACCTATCGCGCGGCGGTATTATCCGGAGCCTTCCGCCTTTCCCAGCGCGCCGATAAAGCAAACAATTTGATCTACTCATTGTCCTATCGCAGAGTCTCGGTTAACGCAAGTACGCTCCAGGTAAGCCTGAATCAAATACCACTGTTTGCGCAACCAACACGAGTCGGTGGTCCTGGGCTTACGTGGATTCGTGACACGCGAGACGTGCCTCTGGATGCGCACCGGGGAAGCCTTACAACGACCGAGCAGTTTCTCGCCAATTCGGGTTTTGGTTCGCAAGCGAATTTCAACCGCATCGATGTGAGCAATGCGACCTATTACGATCTCGGACGCGACCACTGGGTTGTCGCCCGGCAAACGCGCTATGGGCAGGAGCGCGCCTTTGGGAGCGGGGACCAACTTCTGATACCTCTGCCGGAAAGGCTGTATGCGGGGGGCGCCACCTCGCACCGTGGATTCGCTGTAAACTCCGCTGGGCCGCGCGATCCTCAAACCGGCTATCCGATAGGTGGGGCTGGTGTGTTCGTGAACACCCTCGAGCTTCGGTCGCCTCCACCCGATCTCCCTTATCTAGGCACGAATGTCAGTTTTGTACTCTTCCACGACATGGGAAACGTATTTCAGAACTCATCCCAAATCTGGCCCAGTGCCATCCGCATCAAGCAACCGCACAGCTACACCTGCCGCAATGTTTCCGTGCCATACACTACGTACAACACCCCCCAGACCTGCGACTTCAATAATTTTTCCCATGCGCTGGGAATCGGGTTTCGCTATCACACCCCAATCGGACCGGTAAGAATCGATCTAAGTTATAACCTCAACCCACCGATCTATCCGGTGATTTACGACTACACGACCAACTCAAATACTCCGCATCCTCACGTCGGCTCGGCCGGTCACTTTAACTTTTACTTCAGCATAGGGCAGAGTTTCTAATGGCCAGCTTCCGCGTCACCTCGCGATCAGTGCTGGGGGTACTCATCACGCTGCTGCTTTCGCTGGGTACGGAGGCATATGGGCAGGTCCGGGTTATAGCAGCTCCTCCTCTGGTTGTACCGGCTCCTTCAGCACCATCCTCATTGCATAGCCCACTCGTCGTCCTGGATCATGTGGTGGCCGTGATCAGTGGGGGCGTGATCTTGGAAAGCGATATCAATGAGGAGTTGCGCTTTGCCGTTCTGCAGCCGGATCGCGCCGACCCGGCCAGGAATACTCCGCCACGCGCTCTCGAGCGGTTGATCGATCGCGCGCTGATCCTGGAACAAATGCAACTCACACAGGTGAATCTTCCAGTGCCCACGGACGAGCAGGTAGACCAGGAGCTGTCCGAGTTGCGCAAACAGATTCCCGACTGTGCTCCAAACCATTGCGATACCGAAGAAAGGTGGCGCTCCTTTCTCGCCGCGCATGAGCTGACCGAAGCCGAGGTTAGGGCCCGCTGGCGTCAGCGCATGTTGCTTCTTGCTTTCATTCAATCCCGGTTCGGCGCTGGCGTTCATATCACACAGCCGGAGATTGCACAGTACTACGACAAGGAGTTTGTACCCGAGTTTGCCAAGCTGCACCTGCATCCTCCGCCGCTCAAGGACGTTGCCAGCCGTATTCGGGAGATCCTGCTGCAGCGGCGGGTAAACGGCCTTCTTCAGGAGTGGCTGCAAAGCTTGAAGGACAGTGGAAACGTTAGTATCCTGAGCGCCGGCTATAACCAGGTCGGAAACTCCGACGGCAACGATTCAAGCTCAGGAGCTCGACGGTGAATATATTTTCAGGTGGCCCGACCGCTCCTCCCGAGCTTCAGCCCGGTCCTGAACTCGGTCCCAAGTCCGGGGCCGGCCGCTCCCGGCGCCGCTCGGCATGGTTTTACTGCTGGGCTACTGTGCTTGGGGCGCTGTTTCTGTTGGCCGTGTTGGTTGTTGGGCTGATTTTCTATGCTTCCACTCCGCACTTTGCCAATGTCGTCCGACAAAGAATCATCACCACTCTGGAGGACGCCACCGGCGGCCGCGTCGAATTGCGGAAATTCGGTTGGAGTTTCACGCATTTGGCGGTCGAAGCCGAGGGTCTCACAATTCATGGTTTGGAAGGTCCCGGCGAGGCACCCTACGCGCACATCGACCGAGTCTTCTTGCAAGTGAAGATTCTCTCTTTAATCCGACCAAAGATCGCACTGCACTACCTCGAAGCGGACCATCCGACGTTTCATCTGATCATTTATCCCAACGGGAGCACGAACCAGCCGAAACCCCGTTCTGCCCAAAAAAGCGAAAAATCTGTCACGGATACGATCTTCGACCTTCAGGCTGAGCGCGCCGAGATCCGAGATGGGCTCGTGCTTATTAACCAACGAGCAATTCCTTTTTCGCTCACCGCAAAGGACGTAGGCGTCGTAGTGACCTATTCGCCGGCCAACGATCGATACCTCGGTCAGGTTCTTATTGCCGATCTGAACCTTCAGAAGGGTTCAGCACCAGCGCTTGAGAGCAAGCTTATAGCCGACATTCAGATGGCGCGAAACAATGCGCAGATCAAGGCACTGCACTTCTCGAGCGGAGGCTCCACGCTCAATGCATCAGGTTCGGTTGAGAACTTTGCCGATCCGCATTGGAATCTTGTTGCTCAAGGGCGTGTGGACCTGAGAGAGTTGACGGCTCTGAGTGGGATCGATGGCCAGCTTGATGGGATTACGGACCTGGATGTAAAAGGACAGGGAACTGGGGCCGGCCAATTCCTGCTCAGTGGCAATGTGCGCCTGTCGAACGCCGGTTACCGCACAAGTTATCTTGTCGCCAGCGGAGTCAATGCAACGCTCGCGCTCCGCATGACTCCGGACGAGATTGCATTGAACGGCATCAACGCTCGATTGCGCGAAGGAGGAACCGTAGACGCGGCGGTCCGCTTCCTTCATTGGAATACACCCGTGCTTTCGGCGCAGATGCCTCAGGTACGCTCTTCCCGTGGAGTTCGGCAAGCGCCTGCTCGCTTCGCTGCAAGTATTCGCGCACGCGTGCGCGCCGTCCGGCTGCCGAGCGTCTTGCGCATGGTGGCCATCCCTCAGTATCAAGATCTCGGGGTGGATACGGCGGCGAACGGAGACGTAAGAGTTGATTGGACCGGCTCGGGTGAAGATCTTACGATAGGCGCCAAGATGGACCTGAACGCGCCGGCCGCTCATACCCCTCGCCAAGTGCCGCTCTCAGGTACTGTTGACGCGATGTACTTTGAGCGCGGCGGCAAAGTTCAGATCAACCACTTCGAGGGGCACACTCCAGGCACGAACCTTCAGACTTCCGGAACGCTAGCCATTTATCCGATCACTGCGCCCTCGGCGTTGAACGTTCATCTCGCCACGACGAATCTCGCAGAATTTGATCGCGCTCTTATCGCTCTGGGATTCGGGTTGAATGGCAAGAAAGGCGTCGCAGCGATCCCGGTCCAACTCCACGGAGTCGCCGAATTTACGGGTACCCTGAGCGGCTCCCTGATGGATCCAGATATTAAGGGACATCTGACTGCGACGAAATTTGTTACTCAGTACAGTCTTCCCGGACAGTTCCCAGCAGCAGGCGTATCAGAGGTCGGTGTCGCCTCGAATAAGACCAATATCACCACTGCATCCGGAACTCCGCCAGCAATCAGCGGCACCGAGTGGGACCGGCTGGACGCAAGCGGATCGTACTCTTCCTCGTTGATCGCAGTTCAGCAGGCCACACTTACCGTCAATGGGGCAGAAATAGACTTCCACGGCGACGTTCACGCGCACCGCCTCAGCGCCCGGAAGGCCGCTTTCGATGAGCTTTCTCCACTGGATGTGACGGCAAATATCCGTAAGGCTTCGGTCGGGGACCTTTTGGCTCTCGCAGGTCAATCCGCGCCCATATCCGGTATCGTCAATCTCCAGGTTCACGCAACCGGCAGTCTCACGGACCCCAATGGCGGTGGCGATATGGAAATACTGGGCGGCGAACTCGCCGGTGAAGCATATCACTCGATTGCCGCCCACATGAGTTTTGCCGGGCGTCACCTCAATCTTGTGAAGCTTACGATCCTGCAGGATGGCGGTACCGTCGTCGCGAACGGCACGTACGATATCACTAGCAAAACCTTCTTGGCCAACCTGGATGGCACCAACTTCGAGTTGGCCCACTTCCGCCACGTGCGGACCGCCGGATTCCCGATGACGGGATCACTCAAGTTTGATGCCCATGCTTCAGGCACCTTACAGGCGCCATCCGTTCTGATCGGCGTGCATCTGACGAATCTGACCTTGCAGGGCCAGCCCGCCGGTGGCGTCGAGGGTGTTGCACATACCCAAGGCGACTTGGTCTACTTCACGGCGCACTCCACTCTCAGAACCGCACAGCTTGAGCTCAGCGGCCAGACAGTCCTTCGTGGAGAGTTTCCGACAAAAGCCAAATTGGTCGTCTCAGGCTTTGACATTGACCCGGTGCTTCGGTCATTCAACGTTCAGAGTGTACGAGCACACTCTCTGATCGGGGGCACCGTCGATATCTCTGGTCCAGCCAGGGAACCGAAGCAGCTCAGTGGGGATGCCGAGGTTACACAATTCGCGCTCACTCTGGAAGGTGTCGATCTAACGGGCCAAGGTCCGCTACGTGCGTCTCTCCGGAATGGGGTTCTTCACGTTACCCAAGCTCACATCACTGGTCCGGACACCGACATCGCCATCACTGGAACGGCGGGGATTATAGGTGAGCGGAACCTCAATGTGACCGCGAGGGGCTCCGTGAATATGAAGCTCGCCCAGACGTTCGACTCAGACATCACTTCCTCAGGGCATGTGGACTTCGACGTAAGTGCGGCGGGAACTCTGAGGCGGCCTTCACTGACGGGCCAGGTCCAACTTACCAAAGTCAATGTCGCACTCAATGACTTTCCAAACGGGCTGAGCAACCTCAACGGTACTCTTGTCTTCAATCAAGACCGGCTTGAGGTGAAGAACCTTGTAGCTACCACCGGAGGAGGTCAGCTCAAAGTCGCAGGTTTCATCACTTACCAACAAGGCATCTACGGAGATCTCACTGCAACCGGTAAGGACGTTCGCGTTCGCTACTCGGGCTTGAGCGCTACGTCCGATACCACCATGCACCTTCAAGGCTCGCAGAATAACATGCTGCTCAGCGGGAATATCCTGATTACACGCTTTATCATCGGACCTAATCTGGATTTTGCCGTTCTCGCTGGCTCGTCGGCGGCCTCTGCTCCGCCGAATCCGGCATCCGCTTCAAACCATGTGCGGCTGGATATACACATTGCTTCGTCGCCGGAGTTAGATTTCCAGAACTCGTATGCACAACTGGCCGGGAGTGTGGATTTGCGTATTCGGGGAACTGTCGCCCAACCGTCCGTTCTTGGCAGTATCAAGGTCACGGAGGGTACGGCCAATTTTGCCGGCACCAATTATCAGTTACAGCATGGCGACATCTACTTCACAAATCCGGTGCGCATCGATCCGATCATTGATCTAGATGCCACGACAAGGGTCGAGGAGTACGACGTTACAGTTGGCGTGCATGGTAACTCGAGTCACCTGACGCCAACATTTCGGTCAGAGCCGCCGCTGCCGCAGGCAGACGTCATTTCTTTGCTCGCTCTAGGGCGCACGCAACAGGAGCAGCAACTCTATTCCCAGCAGGAAGACCAGGCCGGTTCGAACTCCGCGACAAACGCCTTATTGGGAGGCGCCCTGAACGCTACCGTCAGCAACCGGGTCCAGAGGCTCTTTGGGGTCGGTAGCGTCAAGATCGATCCGACGTATCTCGGTAACTTAGGCAGCTCCACTGCTCGCATTACTGTACAGCAGAACATCTCCCGTACCGTCCAGATCACCTATGCAACGAACGTGAACGCCACGACGGAACAACTGATTCAAGTACAGGTGAATCTCACCGAGAACGTTTCTCTGCTTGGCATACGCGATGAATCGGGTGTCTTCAGTACTGTTCTTAAAGTTCATAAGCGGTTGCGTTGACAAGTATGTTGGCCCGTAGTAACTGTTGATCGACGTTGTCCCGGCGCCTGACTAATGGCAATCTTGATTCTGATCGCCGTTGGCTCCCATCAAATCCCTGAATGCAACCACAGGAAGACGGGGAGGCGGCTAGGATGAATCATTGCGATCTATTCTTTAAGGCCCTGCTCTCGGCGGAATCCCGAGCAGATTGAGGTGAAGGAGATTCAGATGAAGAAGTCAAGGTTCGGTGTCAGTTTGGTTGTCGCGTCTTCGGTGCTCATCCTGGGCATTCAAGCTATTGTTCCTGCTGCGCCCTCTGCCTACGCTCAGTCTGCAAATGGCCAGACCGACAACAATATTCGGGCTGCCGTTCTCAATGCGATCAAGAAATCGGAATTCAAAAACGTCCAGGTCTCAGTCAAGAATGGCATAGTCGATCTTGAAGGGACAGTAAAGGACTTTGCCACGAAGGAAGATCTGGACAAGCGCGTGCATCGCGTCAAGAACATCGCTGCGGTTCGCAACCAGGTCCAGGTGGCGGGCGCAGGCGAGATCCCAGACCAGAAGCTTCAAAACGATATTGTTAAAAAGCTGCAATATGACCGTGTTGGTTATGGGAACGCCTTCAATGCAATTAGTGTGAATGTGCAGAATGGCGTCGCGACACTTAGCGGTCACGCCCTCGGGCCGGTTGCGGCAGATTCGGCGCTTGCACTGGCTGCGCGGACTCCCGGAGTGCAGGATGTGATTGATAACATCCAGGTCGATCCTCTTTCGCCGATGGATCAGCAACTCCGGTTTGCGCTTTATCGCGCCATTTATGGCTTTCCATCTCTTAACAAATACGCTATCGATCCCGCGCAACCGATTCGAATCACCGTGGTCAATGGCCATGTCACACTCGATGGCGTCGTGGACAGCCAAGCAGACAAAAATGTCGCCGGCATCCGCGCCAATGGCGTCCCTGGGGTCTTTAGCGTAACAAATAACCTGCAAGTGGCCGGTCAACCAAGCGAAAAAAAGAAGTAGCAGCCGTACGCGTTCGGAGGGCTTCGCGATCAACGCGAAGTCCTCTGCCCCACTCTGCATTTCCCGCTCGCGCAACCCATATGCCCGTTCTATCTAAGCCCGGTACACTGGATGAGAGGGAATACGATTCATGAGCTTTCTGCGGAGCATCGGCACTACGCTCGAGATGATCAAATGGGAGCACTCTATCTTTGCGCTGCCCTTTGCTCTCACAGGCGCAATGCTTGCCGCCGGCGGCTGGCCCGCTTGGCACCAGGTCTTCTGGATTGTCGCCTGTATGGTGACGGCGCGTTCTGCTGCGATGGCCTTCAACCGCTGGGCAGACGCGAGCTTGGATGCTCTTAATCCTCGGACAGCGCAACGCGCCATTCCCGCCGGCATGCTGAGTCGCGGGTTTGTCGGAGGGTTCACTCTTCTGATGGCCCTGGCCTTCACCCTCGCAGCGGCGCAACTCAATCGGCTGACCCTACTGCTCTCGCCGGTTGTGCTCGCGGTTCTTTTCTTTTACTCGTACACCAAGCGGTTCACGCGCTGGTCTCATCTGGTGTTAGGCCTTGCTCTCGGCATTGCTCCGGCGGGGGCCTGGATTGCCATTCGAGGCACATTAGATCCGCGTGTCATCGTGCTGACCGCGGCAGTGATGTTCTGGGTGGCGGGATTCGATGTGCTCTACGCCTGTCAGGACATTGAGCATGACCGGCAACTGAACCTTTACAGCGTGCCGAGGTATGTGGGAGTCTCTGGCGCCTTCTGGGTGGCGCGCGTCATGCACGTGCTCATGCTAGGTCTGCTGGTATGGCTCATGAAGCTATTTTCGTTGAACGGCATCGCGTGGACGGGCATTCTTGCCGTTGCCTTCCTCCTGCTCTACGAACACCTCATTGTGTCGCCGAAGGACTTGCGCCGCCTGAACGCTGCCTTTTTTACCATGAACGGCATTATCTCGGTGGTGTTCTTTGGTTTTGTCGCAGCAGCTTTGCTGCTTGGGCGGTAGAGTTCGACTCCGCCTCGCCCGAACCGGAGAATGTCCTTGTATTTAAAGTCGTCCTTCACGCTTCTGGGCGATCACAAGGCCGCGCGGCGTTGGTAGCAAAACGACAGAAAGCAACCCTTCCGCTTCCATCTTCAAAGCTGCCTCGCGGACGAGTTTGAGGTGGGAACTGGCGTCATGCATGAGGACCAGGCCCTGAGGGTTCATTTGCGGAAGGTAGCGCTTGACCTCTTGTTCGCGAATCGGCATATCGCTGTCGCTGAAGAACAGGTCGATCGTTCCTTCAACGCGCATCTCTAAGCTGGACTCGTTCCTTAGGTCGATCCACTGAGCGAGACCGGATTCAGCAATCTTTTGCTGGGCTTTCGCAAACACGAGTGGGTCATATTCACAACTCACAACCCTGCCAAACCCATTCTCCTTGAGCCCCTCTGCAATCCAGATCGTGCTCACGCCCAAGAAGGACCCAGTCTCGACTACCAGTTCCGGCTTGAGCGTGATAACTAGCGTTCGCAGAAACTCTAAAACCTCAACCTCGGCGGTCATCGAGTCATACATGCTCCACCGCCTAGGCTGCGGACACTCAGGTGTCGGCCTGTGATACTCGGGCAAAAGCGCACCGTTGGCACGCTCCGCCTGTTTCATGATCTTGTGCTCTTGCTTCAGCTTCTTGCCAAATAGTGCCACTTCGGGGGCCTCACCCAGCCGGGCAGAGCGTCCTTGCCATGGAGCAAAGGAATGCGCCGCTTTTTTGCGGCGCATTCCTGTAACTTCGAGGATGCCTCAGGCTGGACTGGAAGTCCTGCTATCCCTGCCTTTATTGTATCCGCTGGATGTACGGATCAGGCCTAGGCTGTCTTGTGACGGTCGGCTTGATCGCGCGCCTCGATCTTCTCGTTGATCTTGTTACGCACATCCTGCACGGTGTTCCGCGCTTTGGCCCGTGCCTCGTTTGCCCGGTCTTCCGCATCCTCCTGGTGCCGTTGCGCGGAGTCCTTTGCGGCGTCCTTGGCGTTGCCCCAAGTCTCTTTTGCCGCGCCTTTGGCTTGGTCGACTACGCCTTCATTCGCTAACCTCTGGTTCCCAACTGTCTCGCCTACAGACTCCTTGATCCGGCCGGTGACCTGATCGACTTTTCCCGAGATTTTGTCCTTATTCATTTGTGTTTTCTCCTGTTTGTGTTTTCTCCTGTTCTCGGACCTGCTCCAACTTCCGGCAGGCCGCTTAAGAACCTTCCACTTCCCGTTATCTGGACAAACCCGACCTCCTGATCCCTAAACAACCCGCCGGCCCGTGATCAACTGGATGACCAGAACGACCAGAGCAAGGAGCAGCAGGACGTGAATGTACCAAGCGACCACGTGGAACCCGATAAAACCAACCAACCAGAGAACCAGCAGTATGACGAATACCGTCCAAAGCATTCAGTCTGTCTCCCTTCCAAAACTCTCGCGACACCTTGTGATATGTTGCGCTTGTGTCTCGCCGGGTTGCCGGATGAACTCTCGAATCATGGGGTGAAAAGCGCTGATGGAGGTTGCCATTCAGGGGGAATACGGATCATTCAGCCATCAGGCGGCATTACATATGGTTCCTGAGGCAACCATTCTGCCCTGTGCGTACTCAGCCGAGGTTTTTGCCAAGGTGGTCAAGGACAATATTGCGGCGGTCATCCCCATCGAAAACTCCCTAGCTGGTTCCGTGGTCGAGCATTTCGATCTGCTCTCTCAAAATGACGTCAGGATCGATGGAGAGTTGCTGCTGCGCATACGACATAACCTGATTGGTGTCCCGGGCAGCAAGCTAGAGTGCATCCGCCGTGTCTCCTCACACCCTGTAGCTCTGGCCCAATGCCGCAGGTTTCTCGCCCATCACCCAGAGATGACGCCGAGTCCCGCATACGATACGGCGGGAAGCGTGAAGCAAATCGTCCAGGGTGGAGACCCTACGGCGGGTGCGATCGCCAGCTTGCATGCAAGCGTCTACTACGGCGGATATGTGCTCGCGGCTGATATTGAAGACAACCCCGCAAACTTTACGCGCTTCTTCCTAATTCACAGCAATCGCGAAGCGAAGCTCCAGACCAGCTTTAACAAGGTGAGCATCGCTTTTATCGTCGAAAATCGTCCAGGAACTCTCGTTTCGGCTCTTCAGGTTTTTGCGGATAACCACACAAACCTCAACAAGATAGAGTCGCGGCCAGTCCACGGACAGCCCTGGGAGTATGTTTTCTACGTCGACTACCAAGTCTCCCAACCCGGGGCAGCCAGCTCTGTTCTCAATCAGCTTCGCGGTCAATGCTTGGTGGTAAAAGAGTTGGGGAGATATCAGGCCGCCCGAGATCCCTTCTAAACACTTGGGATCTTTGTAAGGAAACCAAATCGAAGCCGCTCCCCGCTGACAGCCCGTCTGCCGATGTACCTTTCAATGCCGTGCGGACCAGCGTGGATCCCGCCCGAACGACGCGCTTCGTCTCACACGAAATCGCCCCTTAGGGAAGCGATAGCAATTACTGGGCTTACCAAAAAGCTGACGCGGGAAGGGCAAATCGGGATTTGCTTTTGCAACTTTCTCTAATCTATAACATCCTATATCCGAAAAGTTGATACAAGGATACTCAATGGCTAGCGATTTCGTAAGCGTTATCAGCCCGACTGATCCAAACCAGCGGGAACAAGGCGGCTCGAGCGGGCGGGCGTTTCCAGTACTGCCGGTGCGTAGCACGGTGCTTTTTCCCCATGCTGTGTTGCCTTTGACGGTCGGCCGCGAAAGCTCCATACAATTAATAAACTCTCTTGGGGAAGAGAAAACAATTGTCGTTGTCGCTCAACGAGATGAGCGCCTCGACGATCCTCAGCCAAGCGACCTTTATTCGGTTGGCACGATGGCGACCGTGCATAAGGTCGTTAAAATGCCAAACCAGAGCCTATTCGTGTTTACAGAAGGCACGGAACGCGTCAAACTGACCGAGTTCCACCAGTTAGAGCCGTTCATGACGGCCAGCGTGGAGCCGATTCCCGAGGTTCGCGCGGAAAAGAGCGCAGAGCTGGAAGCACTGCAACGGAACGTGACCGCGCAGTTCCAGCAAATCGTTACTGCGTCCCCGACACTCTCGGACGAACTCCAGACAATCGCGCTCAATATAGAAGACCCAGGCCGGCTTGCTGACTTCATCGCGTCTTCCTTGCCTTTCTTGTCGACGACGGACAAGCAGGAGCTGCTCGAAACGCCGGATGTTACGGCGCGCCTCGAGCGGATGAACAAGCACCTGGCGAAAGAAGCCGAAGTCCAGCAGTTGCGGAATAAGATTCAGTCCGAAGTGCAGGATCAGGTGCAGCAATCCCAGCGCGACTACTATCTGCGCGAGCAGCTCAAGGCCATCCAAAAAGAACTGGGCGAGATGGATGAGGGCCAAAAGGATATTGAGGAGTTGCGTCAGAAGATCGAAGCAGCCGGGATGCCGGAAGAGGTCAAGAAGGAAGCGACGAAGGAGTTGAATCGGTTGTCGCGGATGTCTCCAATGGCCGCCGACTACTCGCTCACGCGCAACTACATCGAGTGGCTTGCCATACTGCCCTGGGCCAAATCCACGGGCGGCGAGGTCGACATTACGAAGGCCAAGGAGATCCTCGATCAGGATCACTACGACCTCAAGCGGGTAAAGGACCGCATTCTCGACTACCTCAGCGTTCGCCGGCTCAAGCCGGATATGAAAGGTCCAATCCTGTGCTTCGTCGGCCCTCCGGGCGTAGGGAAAACCTCACTAGGCCGTAGCATTGCGCGCGCGCTCGGCCGTAAATTCCAACGCATCTCTCTCGGTGGAATGCACGACGAGGCGGAGATTCGAGGTCACAGGCGTACCTACATCGGGGCTTTGCCGGGGCAAATTATCCAGGCGTTGCGCCGTGCGGAAACCAACGATCCGGTCTTTATGCTGGACGAGATAGATAAACTGGGCCGGGACTTCCGTGGAGATCCAGCGTCTGCACTGCTAGAAACTCTGGATCCGGAACAGAACAACACTTTCCGAGACAACTACCTCGACGTGCCGTTTGACTTATCGAAGGTGCTGTTTATTTGCACCGCGAATATTCTCGATCCGATTCCTGAACCTTTGCGGGATCGCATGGAGATCATTGATCTATCGGGCTACACAGAAGACGAGAAGACCCATATTGCCTTCCGGTATCTGATTCCCCGGCAGATCAAAGAAAACGGTATTCCGGATGATCCGAATGGCGAGCCGTGCATTGAGTTCCCAGAGGAGGCGGTCCGCTACATTGTTCGCCACTACACTCGGGAAGCGGGTGTGCGGAAACTTGAACAGCTTATCGGAACAGTTTGCCGTAAGCAGGCGCGCCGCATCGCGGAAGGGAAGAAGGAAAAGCTTGTCGTCACGCGGGAAGTCATTCACGAGTTCCTGGGCGGGATCAAGGTTCGGGTCGACACTGAAATTGCTGAGCGTACCAAGCGGCCAGGTGTGGCTGTCGGACTGGCTTGGACGCCCGCAGGTGGTGACGTCCTTTTCATCGAAGCCAATCGCATGAAAGGGAAAGGCGGCTTCACCATGACCGGTCAGATTGGTGAAGTGATGCAGGAATCCATGCAAGCCGCGCTGACCTGGGTCCGCTCGAATGCCACTGTGCTTGGCTTGCCGGAGGATCTCATCCGGGATCAGGATATTCATATCCACGTCCCTTCTGGGGCGATCCCAAAGGACGGTCCATCTGCAGGCGTAACGATGGCAACAGCTCTCGTTTCGCTGATGACGGATGTCCCCGTGCATCCGCTTACCGCGATGACCGGCGAGATCACTCTTAGCGGCAATGTGCTGCCGGTTGGCGGCATCAAGGAGAAGTTCCTTGCGGCGAAGCGCGCGGGAGTTCGCGACGTTATTCTTCCGGCGGAGAATCGCCAGAGCGTAGAAGAAGACCTCACCCCCGACCAGATCGAGGGGGTCACGATTCACTACGCCAGCCGGATCGAAGACGTCTTGGCCGTCGCGTTGCCCAAGTCGCCAAACGAAGCCGAAAAGGACGAAACCGTACGCGAGGAAATCATCGCGCACGCGGACGCATAAGCCATTCGATCATTCTCCAGTGCCCCATCCCTAGGTAGGGATGGGCACTTTGTTTTAGAGCACGCTCAGGAACCCAGACGGGCCTTCCTGGTAACTTCGCCGAGCCCATTCGGAACGAATTCCGTATTGTTCAACTCAAATGGTAGGGCTCTCTCGCCGCCAAAGCTCTGGTTGTGGAAGCGTGGTAGTTCGTAGCCGTAGGAAATCCCCGCTTACAGTGTTATTGGTTGAAGAGGATAGCCTGACTCTATGATCGTGAACCTCGCTGAGCGAGCCCATAACCACAACTGGGAGTTAGATCCCATTGTGCGGTCTCTCCTCGATACAGACTTCTATAAATTGCTGATGCTCCAATTCATCTGGAAGCATTTCTCTGCCACAAAAGTTTCGTGGTCCTTGGTGAATCGGACAGAAGGCGTTCGCGTTGCCGAAACGGTCTCTCGCAGTGAACTGCTCCAGCAGTTGGAACACGTGCGCAGCCTCCGCTTCCATCGATCTGAGCTGGTCTGGCTTGCGGGAAACACGTTCTATGGCACGCGTGGCATCTTCAGTCCCGCCTTTCTCGATTGGCTCGAACATGATTTCCGCCTCTGCGATTTCGAGTTGACAGTGGAAGACGGTCAATTCTGCCTTAAGTTCGAGGGCCTTTGGCCTGAGGCGACAATGTGGGAGATCTACTCGCTTTCCATCATCAACGAGCTGAGGACCCGCGTCGCGTTTCGAGGGATGAGCGAGTTTGCGCTGGACATCCTCTATGCGCGGGCAAAGGCCAAGCTCTGGGGCAAGATCGAACGATTGCGCGGAGTTCCGGGTCTCAAAATCGCGGATTTTGGTACCCGCCGCCGCCACAGTTTTCTATGGCAAGAGTATGTCGTACGCGCGATGGGCACTGCTCTCGGAGATTCCTTCTCCGGAACCTCCAATACCTACCTTGCTTACAAGCATGACCTCGAAGCGGTGGGAACCAACGCGCACGAGCTACCGATGGCCCTTGCTGCGTTGGCGAACAATGCCGACGAGTTGAAGACGGCGCAATACCGTGTTCTTGAAATGTGGCAGGAGACGTACCAGGGAGAGATTCTGATCATGCTGCCCGACACCTTCGGGACGACCCAGTTTCTGGCCAACGCTCCGGATTGGGTGGCGGGTTGGACGGGGCAGCGTATCGATAGCAAAGATCCGTTCGTTGCGGGCGACGAGTATATCGAGTGGCTAAAGAAGCGGGGCCGTGACCCCAGGCAAAAGCGAATCATCGCCTCCGATGGCCTGGATGTCGATGAAATCCTCAGCCTGCACGCCTATTTCAGTGGGCGCATTTCGCCTGGCTTGACTGCGGGAGACTTCAAATCTGCCGACGATTTCAATGACCCGGCGAAGTGGACAGCCGATCGCCGTGCTCGCTTCAGCGCGGGCTGGGGAACGTTGCTCACGAACGATTTCCGCGGCTGCCCCCCGGATGAAGGCACGGACCTTGATCCCATCAGCTTGGTCTGCAAACTGACGGAGGCCAACGGCCGTCCGGCAGTCAAGCTTTCCGATAACCTCGCCAAAGCTTTGGGCCCAACCGACGAGATTGAACGCTATCGCAAACTGTTTGGAACCGCGGGAATCACGAATGTTCCCGTCCTTGTCTAATCCGAGGACGCGTCTCCTGAAGGCGCGGTCAGCACACAAAACTCCCATGCTCACGATTGGCCATTCGACTCTGCCGCTCGACACTTTCCTTGCAATCCTGCGCGCGAACAGCGTGCGCCTTTTGGTCGACATCCGGACGATCCCCAAATCGAAGCACAACCCCCAGTTTGTCAGCGAGACGCTCTCGAAGGCGCTCCTCGATCTTGGCATCGATTACCATTGGGAGTCCTCGCTTGGCGGACTGCGCAAGCCTCGAAAAGAGATGGGCGGCGTGGTCCCGCTGAACGCGGGATGGCTCAATGCGAGCTTCCGCGGTTATGCCGACTACATGCAAACGGCAGAATTCGACGCTGCCCTCGA
>DASYBJ010000764.1:0-2274 GCA_036500845.1 Acidobacteriaceae bacterium | reverse complement strand
CATTCGCCGGCAGAGATTCCACAAGGAAGGCTGCGATATGACCCAAGAAACGCCGAACTGGCGCGGGTCCGGCGCCAAGACGTGGATGTCTATCACTGCCAGGTTCGCGTTGTGCAGGGGCAAGGGAAGTAAGGACCGAAGCGTCTGGTGCGCATGGACTTGGCCGAAGCCTGCTGACTCGCTGCCTTCCCGGCTTGCTGCGCGACGGAATCCCTGAAAAACTGAACCGTGGACACTTCGACGATCGTTGTCTTGGACTTTGGTAGCCAATACACACAACTAATCGCACGCCGCATCCGGGAGCAGAATGTCTTTTCCGTGATTCTCCCATGCACCGCTTCCATCGCAGAGATCCAGTCGTACCATCCTGCTGGCATCATTCTTTCCGGGGGGCCATCGTCGGTCTACGATGGGGATGCGCCTGCCGCAGATCCAAAGGTCCTGACACTCGGCTCACCTGTCCTCGGTATCTGTTACGGACTTCAATTCATTGTCCATCACTTAGGTGGGAGAGTGCGCCCTGCGGACAAACGTGAGTACGGTCACGCGGAGGTTACTGTGATCGACGACATTCCGCCGGTCCTCTTTGCCGGACTGCCCCGCACCTTTCCTGCGTGGATGTCCCATGGCGACGAAGCGCTCGAACTGCCATCAGGGTTTCGCCTTGTCGCCAAAACTTCGAGTGCGGTGGCGGGAATCGTTGATCCTGAGCGCAGCATCTGGGCCGTGCAATTTCATCCGGAAGTACACCACACGCCTCAGGGCACCGCGCTTTTGCGCAACTTTCTCTTCGCGATCTGTCACGCACAGCCGGGCTGGACTCCGGAGCACTTCATCCAGTCCACCATCGCTTCGATTCGCGAGAAGGTAGGCAACGGTCGTGCGATCTGTGCGCTCTCCGGCGGTGTCGACTCCTCTGTGGCGGCGGTGCTCGTCGCTCGTGCTATCGGCGATCGGCTTACCTGTGTCTTCGTAAACAATGGCGTCCTGCGCTTGAATGAGTTCGCCAAAGTACAGGAGAACCTGCGCAACAAGCTTGGACTCAAAGTGGTTGCAGTCGATGCAAGCAGCCGTTTCCTGAGCAAACTCGCCGGCATCACCGATCCCGAGGCCAAGCGCAAGATTATCGGCAGGGAGTTCATCGCGGTGTTTGACGACGAAGCCCGCCGCATTCTCGAACAAGGGCACAGCGGCGATGAAGTAGCTTGGCTTGTACAGGGCACGCTTTATCCCGACGTCATCGAATCCTCTTCGGTTAAAGGGCCGTCGCAGACGATCAAGAGCCATCACAATGTGGGCGGCTTGCCCGACGACATGACGCTGAAGTTGATTGAGCCGCTGCGCGATCTGTTCAAAGATGAAGTACGCCGCATAGGCAGAGAACTCGAAATGCCGGCGGATATTCTCGAGCGTCAACCTTTCCCCGGGCCTGGACTTGCCGTACGCATCTTGGGCGAGGTCACTCCGGAGCGCGTGCAATTGCTGCAACAGGCCGATGACATCGTCGTGACCGAGATCAAGGCCGCCGGCCTATACACCCAGATATGGCAGTCGTTCGCGGTACTTCTTCCCGTCAAAAGCGTTGGCGTAATGGGTGATCAACGAACCTATGCCTATACTTGCGCCATCCGTGCAGTGCATTCCGAAGATGGCATGACTGCAGACTGGGTACCACTGCCCTATGAGCTACTCAAGAAGATCTCCAACCGCATCGTGAACGAAATCCGGGGAATCAATCGCGTGGTCTACGACATCACTTCCAAACCCCCCGGCACCATTGAATGGGAATAGGCTACACTTCTCACAAAATTTGAAGAGTGAGCCGCCGCTTGTGTATTTAGAAAAGCGGGAAGCACCACGAAAAGGGGTGCCCCATTTTTGCCCCGCGTTTGGGCAAAGGTGGGAAACCACAGTGGCGTGCATCGGGATCACGGATCACTCACCGCTCCAAGAAGAAACACCGGCTACGCTCTTCGCTTGAAAACCCTGGTGAGAAACGCAGGATAGAGCTCCGCAAGACAGCGTTGTCTGATTTCCCGTTCAGAGGGCCAATTTCATTAGGGAAACACGATCTATCCAGATTAGCTTATATAAGCAACGGCTTATATAAGCATAAAATCCAGAAACGTCCTGTCTGGCAGCGCGTTTGACGAAGTCTCACTCACGAGCCAAAAAATAGCGATTTTTTCGGATCCCAAAAAACCATACATTCTGTTCCATTAGAGGCATCCACCGTGAATGCTCCCGAATTTTGCCCGGAGATCCTCGCAGCCT
>DASYBJ010000763.1:0-11784 GCA_036500845.1 Acidobacteriaceae bacterium | reverse complement strand
GCATGTCCCGCTTCACTCCCTCATACCGCAGGTCGAATTTTTCGGGCGGCCGGATCATCAGGACAAGCACATGCTGGGAAACCGGGGGCAAACTAACTTCACTGGCGGGACTCTCACGGTAATAAACCGCTTGCAGTCCCTCCCATCCCATCCTGTCGCTCGCCGCGCACGGAGCAAATGAGACGACTTTGTTCCATTCCGCGAGTGCCTTGAGTTGTTTGAGATTGTTTTTCTCTCGTCGCATCAAGTCGTAATGCGGGTTCAACTCAAATGCGAGTTTATTTTGATTGACCAGCTCCCGCTCGCCGAAATCTGCTATCTGAATACTTTGCTTCGGATTCGCTAGTGAATTTGTATCGTTCATAATCTGTATGTTTGTTGCCGCAGCGGCATCCGGCCAGGATCGGAACCAAATTCCATCAGATATGTAATTACAATAGTTACATGCTTGGCGAAGCCAGAGCCGCTGGGCCACTGCTCATTCATGAGCGCTAGTTTGTCATTGTTGAATTTCGTTCTCCCCGTCATCGCCGACCGTCTTTTTCAAAAGCTCACTAACGGACTTCAATATTTCGCGGGAAAGCGCTTGATCCGATACCACGCGCGCGAGCCCGATCGCGCCGACCAATGCGCTATAGGTTAAAATTGCCGTCGATCTCGGCTGTCCCTCGTCCCTGCTCGGGATCAAATCCACGATCAACCGCAAGCTGGTTCGAATCTCTTCGGTCAAGAGCGCGCGGGTTCGCTTACCGCCGCGTGCGATCTCTCCTGCCAACGCGCCGACCGGACAGCCTGTACCGGGGTGGTCGCGATGCGCCTCACTTAGATAATTGTCGACCACGTTTGCGTAGATCAGTGGCGAGCCGCCGGACGCGGCAGCCTTCGCCTGACGTCGCAAGCTCCCAAGCGCAGAACGAAGCGCCTCGACGACCAGGTCTTCACGGGAGTCGAAGTGCTTGTAAAAACCGCCAACGGTGAGACCGACCTCCTTCATGAGATCGGCAATGCCCACGCCTTCCAGGCCTCTTTGCCGAAACCGCTTCGCCGCGGTCCGTACAATACGGTCATGGCTTTTGCTTTTTTGTGTCTGTGAATGACCCATTTTGAGTGTTCTCTTTGTTTTAACTCATTTGACAATGTGGATTATTATCATAATGCTGGTGGAGCTTACTAATAATCTGCAGTCGATTGAATGCAAGAAAACTCTAATTTGAGACTTACCAACAAAACGGCGTTGCTTACTGACGGCAACAGCAGCATCGACCTGGCCACGGCACGACTCTTCGTGGCTGAAGGTGCGCGTTAGAAGGGTTCTATGGCTTCAGACAGAGAGCGGCTGGACGGGACAGCCAAAGATAAGAAGAAGTTCCTGGTTCTGTTGACGGCGGGATTGATCTCGTCGCTGATTATGCTCGATTCGAACGTCGTTGCGGTCTCACTGCCGTCGATCGCGCGATCGTTGGGGGTGACCTTCACCGAGATCGAATGGGTAGTGAGCGCTTACGTGCTCCCCTTCGCCGCGCTTCTCCTCGGGGCGGGCTCCTATGCTGACCGCCACGGACGCAAGCTCGCGACCCTCATTGGCCTGGCAGTCTTCACCATCGCATCCGGCCTGTGCGGCTTAGCTAGCTCAGCACTCGTGCTCAGCCTCGCCAGAGCGCTGCAGGGAATCGGCGCGAGCCTGCTCCTGACGGCTTCTCTCGCGGTGATCAACCATGCCTTTTCCGGCGCCGAGCGCGCGAAAGCCTATGCGTTCGTGGGTGCCTGCTTTGGGATCGCGATCACCGGAGGGCCGATCGTTGGCGGTGTGATCACCGATCTGTTCGGCTGGCGCTGGGCCTTTCTCATCAATGTTCCCATCTGCGCCGTGCTGTTCGTCGCGACGGTCGCAATCGTGACCGAATCTCGCGACCACGAGGCGAAGCGCCTAGACTTCGCGGGCATCATTACCTTCAGCGCTGGCCTTTTCCTACTAATTTGGGCGCTGATAGACGGAAACAGTGCTGGCTGGGGAAGTGCGACGATCCTGCGGCGTCTGGTTGGAGCCGCGGTGCTGGTCGCTGCGTTCTTCGTTGTGGAGATCCGAGAGGAACGGCCGATGGTTGATTTTTCGCTGTTCAGGCAGCCGACCTTCCTGGGGTCCTCGTTCGCTATGCTAGGATATGCAGGTGGAGCGCAGGTGTTGATCTTTTTCCTGCCGCTTTTTCTGCAGAACGCCTATGGATTGTCGCCGGCGGGGGCGGGTCTGGCGATGCTGCCGTTCGCGCTCCCGATGTTCGTCACCCCCTGGCTTGGTGCCAAGCTGGCGACGCGCTATTCGGGCCGGACGTTGCTGACGCTCGGCCTCTCGACTGCTACAGCAGGCGATCTTCTGCTCTATGCGTTCGCTTTCGCTCACGTGGCCTATTCCGTCTTCATCTGCGGCATGCTCGTCGCCGGTGCTGGTGCTGGCCTTCTCAACAGCGAAACCGCAAAAGTGATGCAGGGTGCGGTCCCGGCCCAGCGTGCCGGCATGGCGTCTGGTCTCACCGCAACGACACGATTCGTCGGGCTACTGCTCAGTATCGCCGGTGTCGGCGCCGTTCTGTCGCAGGCCGCTACACGGCAGTTCCTAGCCGTGCGCGCCGTGCAAAGCCTCGATCCTGACCTTGCTGCCGCAGCAGCAGCGCGGGTCGCTTCTGGCGATCTTGCTGGAGTGATCGGCAGCGTGCCCGAGGCGCTTCAGGTTCAGATTCATGCGGCCGCGGCTACTGCATTCGCCAAGGGCTTTGGCGAGGCGAGCTTAGTTGCTTCCATGGTTGCGGCGATCACCGGGACGCTGGCATTTGCCTTGGTACGCGCTGCGGATACAGCGCCGGCGAAGAACAGGAATGCCGAGGCTACGCCCGGCACCGTGATGGAGTAACGCAAAAGGACGGCCCAATTTTGGGTCGGTTTCATTGCGCGTCTCCAGAAAGAGCATCCCCTGCCGGCCATTAAAAAGATATATATCATCATACTTCAAAGACATGCGGTCGTTCGTCATTCTTGAGTCATCCTTCCGGCCATCGCTGGGTCGCTGCTTCAATGGGGAACGCAAAGGACAATTGCGAGACATACTAAATCAGAATCTCCTATGGGTATTACAGAGAAAAGACTTTCGGGAAAAGACGCCCTCATCACTTGGGGCAACAGCGGCATCGACCTTGCCGTGGCACGGCTCTTCTTGGCTGAAGGCGCGGACGTCGCCATAATTGGGAGAAACCAGAAGATCCTGCGCGCGGCAGCAGCGGAACTTGGCGATGCCGTGCTGTCCATTCAGGCCGATGTGACGGATATCGTGGCTATCGAGCACGCCCTTGTGGCGGCTGCGGAAGAGTTTGGCAAGGTCGATATCGTGTTCGCGAACGCCGGTATCGGCGTCGTCACTCCGGTTTGCCAGACATCTCTCGCCGCTTTTGATGAGGTCATCCCAACAAATTTGATGGCGGTGTTGACTCTGACGACGCTGTTCTTCACCATGCAAGCGGTCGCTACTCATCTCGAGGCGGACGCGTCGGTCGTTCTCAACGGTTCCGTTCATGCCATGATGGGTGTGCCGCGATTCCCGGCATACAGGGCTTTTAAGGCGGGCGTGCGCGCCATGACCCGGAGTCTGGCGTCGAAGCTCGCGCCGCGCGGCATCCGCGTCAATCAGGTCACGCCGGGTGGAACTACAACGCCTTTCTGGTCGCAATCTGCGCCCACCGGTGAAGCGATGGTCGCCTTAGAACAGCGGACAGTACGGAGTACTCCCGTTGGTCGCATAAATGAAGCTGATGAGGTAGCGGAGGCGGTTTTGTACTTGGCGTCCGATTACGCTGCGAACGTCACCGGTGCCGAGATTGTCGTGCGTGGTGGCGCGACCGGTGTTCCACGAGGCGCACTAATAACGGAGCCAAATGATAACGAGATTTGAATACCTGCTATGATCACGGCCTCATGAACTCCAGTAGGCAGGCGATCCGACTATCGCAACGCTTCGGTCGCAGGTGTTGAACCGAGCGTGAACAATCCGCATGCCGGTGATCATCAGGCGTCTGTTGTTTGTTCTGAGACCGGTTATCTACCAGCGGACCGCGCAAAGCTCCAAGACAATTACAACGTTTTAAATGAATGTCTGCGGGAGAACGCAGAGTTATGAAAGCCGACGCAAATAGTGCAGCGAGCCGCCCACTGGGAACAACCAGCTCACTCCCCGAACGTGCTGGCCTCGAGCGTGCGCGCTCGATCAGCGCCTGGGTGAAGGATTACGGCGTCGTGCTGGACCTGTAGTATGACCTGACTGATGGAGCACTATGAAAATTGGTTTTCTGAGTTTACCGTTGACGGGACATTTAAATCCGATGACCGCACTTGCACGCAAGCTGCAATCGCGAGGACGTGAGGTTGTATTTATTGGAGTTCCGGATATTGAACCCGTTGTTCGCGCCGCCGATCTGGACTTCGTATCCTTTTGCGAAAGTGAATACCCACCAGGTTCTATAGCCAAAAGATGGGGCGAGGTCGCGAAGCTGCAAGGCCTGGATGTGGTGCGATACACGGCCCGGGAATTGACCCCTGGGCTGGTTAAGGCAGCATTAGAGCATTTGCCAGGAAAGATAGCAGAAACCAACGTGAATGGGCTGATACTCGATACGCGATACCGGCTGCTTGAGCTTGTTCCCATGCATCTGCGTCTGCCTTATGCTCAGATTTGGAATGTGCTCCACTTCGACTCTTCCGGATCGACGCCACTCGCTCTTTACAGCTGGCCTCATGAAACGAGCCCGGAAGCCCTCGCCAGAAATGTCGCAGGACTGCAGATAGTCGACCAGCTTCACGGACCTCTGATGCCGATCGCTCAAGCCTATGCCGAGCGGAACGGACTCAAGATCGATTTGAGCAACCCAGCCGCCACTGTTTCCAAACTGGCAGTGATCACACAGACGCCAAAAGAGTTTGATTTTCCCATTTCTCATCTGCCTCCGCAATTCCACTACGCGGGTCCCTTTCACGACAATGAAGGACGGAAGCCTGTTCCCTTTCCTTGGGAGAAGTTAACCGGTAAGCCCTTGATCTATGCTTCCATCGGAACACTGGTGAACGGCCTGAATAGCGTTTACAGCACCATTCTAGAAGCGGTTGGCGAATTTCCGGAGATGCAGGTGGTGCTTTCGGTAGGCAAGAACTTCAACCCCGGCGATCTGGGCCCAATCCCGTCGAATACAATGGTCGTTCGCATCGCTCCGCAAATCGCACTGCTGAAGCGTGCGGCGCTTTGCATAACCCATGCAGGGCTAAATACAACTCTGGAGGCGTTGGCACAGGGAGTGCCGCTGGTGGCGATCCCGATCGGGTACGACCAACCTGGTGTTGCCGCCAGGATTGCCTATCATGGGGTTGGTGAATTCGCCGAATTAGGTAATTTGACCGCGCGCCGTTTATCGGAGTTAATTCTAAAGGTAACGGCAAATCGAAACTATCGCGATAAAGCACGCTGGTTCCAAAAGGTCATTGGAGAGACGCGAGGACTGGATATAGCCGCCGACATAGTCGAACGCGTATTCGGAGAATGCGTGGAGGACAAACAAGGACTAGCCGGGGACCTGGCCGCTGGATCGTAAGCGCAGTATGGTTGATCACCGCGTTCCCGAAATGAAAACAACACGATTAGTCTTAGCTGTGATGACTTTCCTTGTTCACAATACACACGCCGGTACGCAGGAGCAGCTCGACGCATGTCGTCAACAAATCGATTCGCTGGATCAACGGATTGTTGAACTAGTCCAAGAACGAGCTCAAGTGGTCGAAAGGGTAGGCAAGATCAAGCGCGAAGCGCATCTACCGGTCACGGTTCCAAGCCGGGAGCAACAGGTGATAGCCAAGGCGCAAGAGCTTGCCAAGGGTGGTCCGCTGCCGGCAGAAGCCGTCGGCCGTATCTATCAGAAACTAGTAGAAGAAATGCGCAATTGGGAAGCCAAACTCGATGCTACGGCGTCCCAATCCTCTAGCCAACCGGCGGCGACAGGCGGCAGCAAATAAAGATATTTGTAAGCTTACCCAAGATCCTGGCGTAGGCAACGTTTGTGCAGGCTATACCATGACCGGCATGGCGGGCCATATCCTCCCGATGGAAGCACTGGGACACCCGGCGCTTCGATTCCAACGAATCTGAACGAACTAACTACTATCTACATGCGAAACTCCTATACTAACAAAATAGTGCTTGTTACCGGTGGCACGTCCGGTATCGGAAAAGCTGCGGCGCTGGCCTTTGCAAAGGCGGGCGCGAAAGTCGTCATCACGGGCCGCCGGGAAAAGGGCGCGGATGTCGCCGCGGAGATCACCAAGAACGGGGGCACGGCAGCGTTTGTCCGCGCAGACGTCGCCAAGGATGCCGACGTCGTGAAGGCTATCGACTTCGTCGTATCCACCCATGGCCGTCTCGATGTCGCCTTCAACAATGCTGGCGTCGAGATTACCGGTCCGCTCGATCAAGTCACCGAAGAACAATGTCGCCGGACCTTCGACATCAACGTTTGGGGCGTACTGAATTCTATGAAGCATGAGGTCGCCGCGATGCTCAAGACCGGGGGCGGCGCCATTGTTAATACATCGAGCATCGCCGGACATATTGCGGGGCCGCAGGCGAGCATTTACGTGGCGACAAAGCATGCCGTGGAAGGATTGACCAAGGCCATCGCGCTCGAGTTCGCGAAGCAAGGTATTCGCGTCAATTCGGTCGCGCCTGGCGGCATTGACACTGACATGCTTGACCGGTTCCTGGGCAAAGAAGGCGATCGGCGGAACTCGTTCCTATCGCTGCATCCCGTGGGTCGGTTCGGCGCGAGCGAGGAAATCGCGGCTGCCGTCCTTTACCTTGCTTCCGACGCAGCGAAATTTACCACCGGCACGACGCTGTTGGTTGACGGAGGAATGACCGCCGCTTAATCGGGTAATCACCAATCGCGATAAAGACCGCTTAGACCACAATCTGTGGCTTTCTGCGACTCAGCAGCGCTTTGGGAGGCAACCCGAAAACTTTCTTGAAATGACGGGTAAGATGGCTCTGATCGACGAAACCAACCTGGTGTGCAGCTTCGCTGATGGAGAACTTGCCGGTGGTCAGGAGTTCCTTCGCTTTTCTCACCCTGGCCTCGATAACATACCGGTAGGGTGACTGGCCGGTTGACTCTTTGAACAGCTTGGTGAAGTGATCGGCACTCATCTCAGCCACCTGAGCAATCCCGGAAACAGTTAAGTCTGCATTCAGTCGATCTTGAATATATTCGAGAGCGCGTACCAGCTTTTCGCGCGGCAATCCGCCATACGGTCTTTTCGGCCTGAGCACTGACGTGCCATATTCGCGCAGGAGGTGAACGGCGAGCGCTGTTGATAATGCCTCCCCATACATCCGGTCAAGAGCGCCGTCGCTCTGGACTCCGGCCCGCAATGCCAGAGCTATATGGCGAACTGTAGGGTCGATAATTCCTCGCCGCTCAGTTAGTTCAATACGGTCGGCGTCTAACTCCAGTCCGTCAGCAACACGGCTAACTAAAACAGGATGCAGAGCCAGATACAGAAAATTCGCAAACATGCCGCTCTTCACCTTCAGCCGGCAAGAAAAAGGCTGATGGCTCGGCAGGAAGGTAACCGCGCCTCTTGCCCTCTGGACCCCTTGAAACCGCCCGTCTTTTTCGAATTCAGTAACGGAGTGACCAATATTGATAACAATCACATGCCGCTTGAACATTACATCGGTCAGTTCCCTGCTGGGGAAATGGTGCTGTTCCAGCACGATATCGTTCCATTTTGTGCCAACGCTCGAGAGAACGACCCGAGAAAGGGCATTGCCGGGCAAGAGCTCTCCATTTGTTCGCCAGAGAGGAATACTGTGTGGAGACTTCATTGTAGTTCTTCACTCCACCGTGAATCGGCGTAAAACGTTCGTTGCCAGCTTTGCGACGATAGACTTCCCATCCTCTGCGTCCGATAAAGTCAAAAAGATTAACATCAAAGTTTAGGAAACCCGGCGGCTTTTGTCCGAGTTGTCGTAATCGTTGTTTAACCGCCCAGCTCTTGCAACCAGGTCCTTCTGAGACCGGTTATCTACCAAAGAGCTGCGCAAAGTTCCAAGACAATCAAAACGTTTTCAATGAATCTCCGTGGAAGAACGCAGATTTATGAAGACCGATGCAAATAGTACGCCGACCGCCTTGGAGGCAACGGACAAAAATTTCGGACGAATAATCCACGAATTCTTCGCCTGTCGGGCAGGCATGAGACCGGAAGATCAAAAGAATGACTTCTCAAGTGTCCGCATCTTGGCGGGTAGGGCAAACTAACTATGAAACTGGGTTTTATCTGTCCTAACCTGCCAGGTCATCTCAACCCGATGACTGCGCTAGCGCGTCAGCTTCAGGAGCGTGGCCACGACGTCGTCTTCCTTTATTCGTCAAGTGCATCCGGCCTACCCTGTGTTCCTGGTCCCGAGAAGGATCACATTCACGAAAACAGAGGCCAAACGAGCAAGATGCAGGGAGAGGATGTTTTAAAATTTGGCCTGCGCCTGGTGATGAACCAGACGGAAACGATATTGAAATCATTGCCGGCAATTGTACAGGCAAACAGAGTCGATGCACTCCTGCTCGACACCATTCAATTCTATGCCGAATTAGGGCCGATGCAGTTAGGGATACCGTATATACACGTGTCAAATGCGCTGCACCTGGATTACTCCGGCTATACGCCACTCCATGTGTATGGGTGGCCGCACGAGAAGACGCCTGAAGCTCTAGCCAGAAACCGAGAAGGTGTCGCAAAGTTTGCTAGAATACTGGACAGCGGCAACGCGGCCATCAGAGCACATGCGGAGAGCGTTGGACTAAGAATCGACTGGGAAGATCTCGGTTCAACTCTTTCCCCATTAGCATCAATTACCCAAACTCCCAGAGCCTTCGATTTCGAAAGTTCTCATTGGCCTTCGCAGTTTCACCACACCGGACCATTTCATGACGGCAAAGGCCGGGAGCAGGTGGATTTCCCCTGGGAGCGATTAACTGGCGAACCGCTTGTCTACGCTTCAATGGGGACGATATTGAATGGTCGGGCGGACCTCTTTCGCACGATTGTTGCCGCCCTGGCGAAGCATAGAGATTTGCAACTGGTGCTTTCAATCGGCGATCATATCGATCCGGAGCGGATCGGACCGGCTCCGGTCAATGCCATCATCGTAAAGCGGGCGCCACAATTGGAACTGCTGAGGCAGACCTCGGTCTGTATCACCCATGCCGGACTGAACACGGTCTTGGAGTCTCTGACTCAAGGTGTCCCTCAGGTAGCCATCCCGGTAGGCGCTGATCAACCGGGCGTCGCCGCGAGAATCGCGGAAAAGCAAACCGGTGTTGTCACCTCGTTAGAGAAATTAACCGTCGACCACCTCTCAACCCTGTTAAATGAGGTGCTGAACAACCCTACCTATCGGGATAATGCACGTAAAATGCAGAAGGCGATTGCTAAGGTTAACGGCTTATCTGTCGCCGCCGATCTGATCGAACGGTCCCTTTGAGCAACCAAGACTGGGCCTTTCAGGCTCAGCCGAATCCGCATCTAAACGGATGCTCAATTCCGATACAGCGTTAAGACTTGTCTGCGCCTCGTCTCGAACCTCGAATTCAATTGCCCAAAGTCAACGGCTTTAGGGGCTCGTCGCTGCGGCGGCTATTATCTAACACGCCTGCGATCATCCATTTTCCGTCGATAAAAACGAGATTGATAATGTCCGTTCCCCAATGATCCAGTTTTCCATCAATTAGAACCTCGTACCGCGCCCAGACCATCGCGATGTTATCGTCAATGCGAACGAGTGGGTCGTAAATTTTCTCCTCGACCGAGAGTGCACCAGGCGGAAATGGCCTTTCGCAAAGAGTTTTGAGCGTAAAATGGAAAACCTGGTTGTGGCGAATTATGGTAGCTCCACCTTCCGGTAAGACAACCTTTTTCATAGCGTCCACGTTACGTTTGGCAATTCCGTCGAAAAGATCCTGAATTGGGACTAATACGGCCTGTTCTTCGGGTGTTAGTGCGCTCACAGGTGCCGACGTTGCCATTGCGAAGGTCAGCGCGCAAATCAAAAGCAGCGGTCCGCGGCAGAGGCGATGAAAGCGGTTAGATTTTGAGTTACGCCGTAACCAAAATACGCAATTTTTATAAAATGATCCCATGGTAGAGAAAGGTAGTATAGTGAGAAGAAACTCCACTATCTGCCAGGCCCGTTTCTGTTTGTCTGCGTTGCCGTATTCGTCCTCTGAGCTGTTGCATCGCATCATTCAACCGCCTCCGATGGAGACGCTCTGAATGTTGTGCCCGGAGCTGCCATTAATATCCGCCGTTCTGGACTCCGGCCCGCAATCCCAGGGCAATGTGGCGAGCCTTGTCCTCGAGTGCCGAAAACGCGAACGAGCCCAGACGTTCCCGATTTCCTTCGACTACCAAGCCGGTGGCCTACCCTTCTACAATCGTAAGAGATCTCGACGCAAACGCGTGGGTTGGTGGGCTCTATCGGCTCCGGGGTGCGGCGGCTTGGGGTTCGCCGCAAACATCAGTCCCATGATCGCTGATTGTTTGGTTGCGAAACGAACGTAAGGGTCGGCCCCTTTTAATCAATCAAGCAGCGAATCCTAATCGCGGTCTGCTACCTCCCGAGTCAGCGTAGCGGGCAGCCGTTCAAACGCCCTCAATTGTTTGTTCTGAGACCAGTTATGTACCAAAGAGCTGCAGCAAAGCTCCAAGACAATCACAACGTTTTCAATAAATGTCTGCAGGAGAACGCAGACTTATGAAGACCGATGCAAATAGTAAAACGAGCCAGCAGGAGAGACGACCTTCGCCGCCGAACGATCGCGGCACCAACGATTTGATGGTACAGCCGCCTGCATAGCAGCAGCTCTCGTCTGGGACCCCTCTGGAATTAACAACCAACAACTTCGTAGAAAGGCAGAAATAACAGTGATCGATTCAAAAGCACAGAACAATAAGGCGATCGTGCTGGAGGCCTTCGAGACCCTGTTTAATAAGAGAGATTATGCGGCAGCGGAGCGCTTCTGGTCTCCCGACTACACTCAGCACAGCGCGCATATTGAGCCGGGTCGTGACGGTCTCCTTAAGCTGATCAAGAGCACCCCGCGCACGCTCAAGTATGAGCCCGGAATAATCGTAGCCGAGGGAGACTTCGTCATCATCCACGGCCGGTTCTCGGGCATCGGGCGGCCGGTGATTGCGACAGACATTATCCGCATGAAAGACGGAGTCCTGCTTGAACACTGGGATGTTAATACCTTTGCCTTCGGACAGACCAAACCGCATGACAGTTCCTTTACCGTAAACGGAGCGGTTGACCGGCAAAGGTCCTATGGCGGTGATTAGCGATGCCGCTATTCTTCAGCCCGAAGAACTACCCTAGGCAACTTTGTTGAATTCGTAGATCAGTTTGATGACCAGTTCACATTCAATGACCATGCGCTCGGACTCGAATTTAAGGACAAGGGGCGCTTGACCGAATTCTTGGCCAAAATACGGGAACTCTTCCCGGATTCCGAAAGAAGGGACAACACCATCTTCAGTAACGGAGACCACGTGATCAGCGAATGGACGCTTACGGCTACGAAGACTGAACCTTTTCTGGATGGACGTTTGCGGAAGGTGCCAACGTGCGAGCAAGGCATATCTGTCGTGGAGATAAAGAAAGGAAAAATTAGCCTGTGGTCAGACTACTACGACTCGCTG
>DASYBJ010000762.1:0-5547 GCA_036500845.1 Acidobacteriaceae bacterium | reverse complement strand
GGTACTCCATGGCAACCTCGAGGACCTCGACAGCCTGCGCGAAGGAGCGGCCAAGACGGACGGCGCCATTCATCTGGCCTTCAACCATGACTTTTCGCAGCTTCAGAAGAACTGTGATGACGACCGCAAGGCGATCGAGGCAATTGGCGAAGTGCTGCTGGGCTCGAAGCGGCCGTTCGTTATCACTTCGGGTACGGCGATCGCGGCCAATGTGGACGGCAAACCATCGACCGAGGACGGCCCGACCGCTTCGTGGAACCCGCGCGCGGCTGCCGAATCGGCGGTGAAGGAGTTGACGGCGCGCGGCGTGAACACCTCCGTGGTGCGGCTGCCGCAGGTTCACGACACTCGTAAGCAGGGCCTGATCCCCTACGTGCACTCTGTGGCGCGCGAGAAGCGTGTGTCGGCCTACATCGGCTATGGCGGCAATCGTTGGCCGGCGGCGCACGTTTCCGACGTGGCGCGGCTTTACCGTCTGGCGTTTGAGAAGGGGGAGCCGGGCGCGATCTACCACGCGGTCGACGAGGAGGGCGTGTCGATGAAGGCCATCGCCGAGGCGCTGGGCCGTGGGCTGAAGGTGCCGGTGATCAGCATCAAGCCCGAAGAGGCTGAGGCACACTTCAGCTGGCTTGCCCGCTTCGCCGGGCATGATATGCCCGCCTCCAGCGCGCTCACGCGACAGAAGCTGAACTGGAAGCCAACCGGGCCGGGCCTGATCGCCGACCTGGACGGCATGGACTACACGCAAGCCTGAGTCGGCTGATGGCGCACCGGTGGCTGCCTGCTGAGTGCCGGTGCGCTTTGCGTTAGTAGGCCTCAATAGGCGTCCACCATGGCTTGCATATGGCAGGAGCCTCTGCACGACTGATCAGTAGATGGCGTCGTCGCCGAGCAGAGCACTGTTGTCTATGAGCCTGTCACGGGTCGTCTATTACGGTCTGCAATTGATTGGATCGTGCTTTTGGGTATTGCAGCTTTCTATTTGTGAATGGATTTTCCTCGGCGAAAGCTCTTGTTGCCAGATAGTGCCGGGGCGATATAAGCCGGTGTACTTAAACGACAGAGCGCAAAGAGACAAGATAATGCGGTTGGTAAGTGCTCACAGACTCCAAGAGTGTATGCGCCGCGTTGGGGTCACTCCTGAAGGTGCTTAAACGTCTTCGATCACAGAAACGGGCAATAGGCGGCATCAGTAAAGACAGGCGTGACGTCTCTAACCATTCTCACGATTGCGCACCCTTCACGCTGTGGGGATCAAGTCGACTCTTAGGCAAACGAGATTCACTAACAGCGCAACTCGCGCACTCAACAAGCAATGGGAGAAGATCATGAACGTAGCATCTGTTTGGGAGAATCACTCCAGGGCAATCAATGCGCAATCATTTTGGTTCTTTCAGGGGCTGCAAAGCTGTTGGGTGCGGAGGAAATGGTGCACCTATTCCAGGCAATCTGGCTGGGGGATTGGCTGCGCTTTATCACCGGCATTGCGGAAGTTACTGCTGCGATCCTGATCCTGCTCCCCCAAAGGGCTGGCCTTGGAGCGATCCCAGCCGCCGCTACCTTGGCAGCAGGTATTGCTGAGCACATCTACGTCCTGCATTACGGTCCGGGTGCGCCGGCGATGTCTAAAACACAGCGTGACAAATGAAATGCGTATTGCTGCGAACAGGCCGGGGCTAGAAGCCAACTCATGTTGCGGCACTTTCGGCAACGGTCGGGTAGGCGATGGCGCGGACCGGGCTTCGAATGATGCCGACGTTTCCATCGTCCCCCCTAAAATTCTGTACGGCGGGTTTTCCCCAGTACGGCTTTAAGGCCTGGCTTTCAAGTCGTCGACCTGACAGACCCTGAAATGGATTGGTGTGAAAATCTGTTGGCGCCCGTGTATCTGCGTACGTTGAGAAAGTCGAGCGCTCACGCCGCCCCTCTTCCGGGCTCAGTGTCGAGCATTAATTGAGGAGAGTATCCCTTTTGTATCCCCGGGGATCGTCTTCAATTTTTCGATGTGACGTAAGCTATTGATTCTATGGTAGCGTCATCGGGGATCGAACCCGAACTCTCCGCCTTGAGAGGGCGGCGTGTTAACCAATTACACCATGACGCCACAGAGGGGCTTCGGAAAGGCTGGAAGGCACTTCTGCCTCATCGCAGTATAACAAAGGCGGCTTGGGCGTTGTAGCGTACGGCAGGTCGGCGAAGGAGAGCTGCCTCCCTCTCTAAATCCCGAGTTTTTTTACCTCGTCGTTGTAGTACTTGCGGTAGAGAATGTCCCACTCCTGGCTGCCTTCGAGGATGATCTTGCGCTGGGATGCGATCTTCTGGCGCGCTGCCTGGTCGATCTTCATCTCTTCGGTCAGAATTCGCTCTAGAGCTTTACGCGCTTCCTGGCGGATGGTGTTGCGGTCGTCCAAGAACTCGCACTCGTCCGTCTCCGCGAGCACATCTGCAACCATGTGAGCCATCTTGTTCAGCTTGTCGCGAGAGACTCTCACAGCACCGCCTTGTATTTCCGGGCGAGCTCGAGCTTGACCTTTTTGAACATCTCCGCGTAACTGGCGCCTGTCCGGCGCATGTCTTCCTGGTATGCGTCCAGAATTACCCGCACTTCTTCGTTGATTCGATCCTCGAGCGACAGTTCTTCGAGCAGGGCCGCATTGACGCGCTCGTTTACCACAGCAACTTTTTGGGTACGGATGACCTTGGCTTCGATGAGTTGCTTGACCGTCTGGCGCGCCAGATAACTTACGTATTCCCGCGAAAAAATCATTTTACCTGCTCCGGAATATAGCACATCGAACCCGTTCATTCGGATGGAGAAGCGGGCCTCTCAGCAGCCTTGGCGGCCGGCTTGTGAGGGCACTGCGCCGTATTCACGCATCCGGCGGCCAGAGCCAATCTTTCGACCGGTTGGCCGAGAACAAGGTGCTGCTGGACAATCTCCGGTACATCCTCCGGCCGCACGAATCCATACCAGACCTGCTCGGGATAAACCACTACGGTGGGGCCCACTACGGTGGGGCCATGTTCGCACTGGTCCAGGCACCCGGCAGAATTGACGCGGACCATCATGGCGAGGCCGGCATTCGCGATCTCCCGCTTGAAAAGTTTCTGCAATTCACCGTTTCCCTCCGGCGAACACGAGCGTCGGGCGCTTCCCTGCTCTCTCTGGTTGGTGCAAACGAATACGTGTCGTTCAAAGTTGGCCAAGCACACTCCTTCAGTCTTCTTTATCGTTGAACCTTCATCGTAGAACCTGACCTCAAACAGGTGATCGAGCCGGGCCAAGCCGGACAACTGTTTTCGCGAACACGCCCCTCCCAACTGGATCATCTGCGACAATAGGAAACGCAAACATGCTGCCTGACGACCTGCACTCTCTAAAAGATGACATGGTGGCCTTTATCGAAGGTCACGGAATGCGCCGCTTGCCCGGCTATATAACCGAAGACATCCCAACTGTGTTGTGGGAAGACACTACCAACCCGGAGGGTTGGAAGGATTTTGTCGAAATGGCAAAATTCGCCTCGGCGCCTTTTCTCACCATGAGCGAGATTGTGCTCGAAAAGTCGGACCTTGAGCTCCTTTTGGAGCAGATTCGCGAAGAGAACTACTCGGACGAGGAACCTCCAGAGGTTCAGGAGGCGCAATATCTGGTGAACTACGTCGGCAAAGTGGGCTACATTCAACTTGGGTTCGCTCACCAGGGCATTCTCTTCGTGCATGAAAGCGCTACGGAATGGTACGAGCGCTATCAGCATCTGCTCGAGTTTGTTGAGGATTTCGGCGACCTGGTCTTCGGCGACGACGAAGACGAAGAACGCGGGTGAATCCGCAAGATTCTTTCAGGAGCACGTCCACGGCAGCTACATCCATCGGGTCCTCCGTTCTTCCCGCGGGCGGTGAGCCCGCTCCTCTTCTGTTTTCGCGCTGGATTGTCGAGGAGGCGGATGCGGGAAGAGCTTCGGATCTGGCGCGGAATGCGGGATTGCCGCTGATTGTCGCCGAGTTGCTGGTAAATCGGGGAGTTCAGAGCGCAGCCGAAGCCGAGACCTTTCTCCATCCCCAAATCGACCACCTTTTGAATCCGTACTCGATGCTGGGCATGGCTGAAGCTGTGGCTCGCATTCAAGCTGCCGTGGAGCGGCGCGAGCCAATCCTGATCTACGGCGACTACGATGTGGACGGCACTACCGCCATCGTCCTGCTCAAGACGGCTATCGAGATGCTCGGCGGCATCGTGCGCTTTCACGTGCCGCATCGCATTCGTGACGGCTACGGCATGCAGGCAGAGGTGCTGGCGACCGCGGCCCAAGAGGGCGTGCGGCTGGTGATCAGCGTCGACAGCGGCATCCGGGCGTTCGCCGCGGCGGAGATGGCGGAAAGGCTCTCGCTCGACCTCATTATTACAGATCATCATTTACCGGAGCAGCCAGCCTCCAGCGGATCGCGGCTGCCGCGCGCGCTTGCCATTCTCAATCCAAACCAAGGGGATTGTGGGTATGCTTGCAAACATCTCTGCGGCGCGGGAGTTGCCTTTAAACTTTCGCAGGCTTTATTGGAAGCGCGTGATGTGGCGCGTGCCCGCGAGAAGATTTTGCCCTCCTTTCTCAAGATGCTTGCGATCGCGACCGTGGCAGATGCGGTGCCTCTGCTCGGGGAGAATCGCGTCTTCTTGAGGCTCGGGCTTGATGAATTGCGACGGCCTGTGAACCAAGGGCTTCGACGATTGATCGAACTCGCAAATCTCGATCCGGCACAGAGGCGATTGACGGCGACAGACCTGGCTTTCCGAATTGCGCCGCGGATCAACGCTGCAGGCCGCATGGATGTGGCCACGGATGTAGTCGATCTCTTCACCACGCGCGATCCACTCCGGGCTCGGGAGTTGGCCGAGAAACTCGACCGTCTCAATGGAGACCGCCGCCAAGCCGAAGCCGGCGTGTTGGAGCAGATCGAGCGGCGCCTTGAGGAGGAGGCCGGCTTCGCGGGCTCTCGCTGCCTGGTGATCGACGGAGAGGGCTGGCACCGCGGCATCCTCGGGATTCTCGCGTCGCGGGTGGTGGACCGCCGGCAGAGGCCGGCGATTGTTATCACCCGCGAAAACGGGGAGGCTCATGGTTCGGGGCGTTCGCTGCCGGGCTTTCATCTGCTAAATGCGATAGAAAGCTGCCACGAGCTCTTCACGCGCTTCGGGGGTCATGCGCACGCTGTGGGCTTTTCGCTGCCTTCCGACCGTGTTCCGGAATTGCGGGAACGCCTGGAGGCCTGGTCGGAGCGTCACGGAAGTTTCGAGGCTCCGGGATTGAGCTGCCACGGCGTTTTGCCGCTTGACCAGATCCATCCTGCTCTCTGGGCTTGGCTGCGGCGGTTGGAGCCTTTCGGAATGCAGAATCAGGAACCGGTGTTTGTGGCGCACAACGTCCGAGTGACGGCCCCTGTACGGAATTTCAAGGAGCGCCACGTCCAGATCCGACTGGCCCAGGGGACGCCCGCAACGGGTGCCAGCTTTTCAGCCTTGGGTTGGGACTGGGCTGAGCGTATCCGTGC
>DASYBJ010000761.1:0-11705 GCA_036500845.1 Acidobacteriaceae bacterium | reverse complement strand
GCTGTTCACTATTTCATCGCTCTTCTGTGGTCTTGCTCCGTCTCTTGGGTTCATGTTGGTGTGGCGCATTGTGCAGGGAGTCGGCGGAGGCGGATTGGCTCCGGTCGCGCAGGCAATCCTTGTCGATACCTTCCCGCCGGCGAAGCGTGCTGCAGCGTTTGCATTGTTTACTGTCGTCATTGTGACTGCTCCTGCGGTTGGACCGGTGCTCGGAGGCTGGATCACCGACAACTATGACTGGCGTTGGATCTTTTTCATCAACGTACCGGTCGGAATTCTCTCGCTCTATCTTTCAAACAAGCTCATTCATGACCCGAAGGCCTTCACAGAAGAGAGACTAGCGGCAAAAGCGGCTGGGCGCATGTCGATTGACACCGTCGGGATCATCCTTATTACCCTAGCCTCGGCCACATTGGAAGTTTCTCTCGACCGCGGCCAGATCGATGATTGGTTCGGAAGCGGCTTCATTACGACGATGATCGTAATGGCGGTGCTTGGATGGATCGGGACGCTGGCATGGGAGTCCTACGTGAAAGACCCAATCATCGATTTCGGCCTTCTGAAGAACCGCAACTTCGCGATCGCAAGTACACTCTTCTTCGTTTTTGGCTTCGGACTTTTTGGGACCACGACACTGATCCCGCAGATGCTGCAATCGCTTTACGGCTACCGTGCCATCGATGCGGGGCTCGTCCTGGGTCCCGGCGCCCTGGTCATCACCTTGCTTGCGCCGGTTTCAGCCCAACTATTACAGAGGCACCTTGTTTCCGCGAAGACATTGATCTTCACCAGTCTCTGTTTTATCTCCCTCGCGATGTTTGTCTATAGCGTGATGAATCTTGATACCAATGGCGGACACTATCTGGCGATACGAGCGCTGCAAGGCGTAGGGTATGGTTTCTTCATGGTGCCTGCGAGTATCATCGCCTATTCCCAACTGAGGCCGGATCAGAACAATAAGGCCTCAAGCCTGACCAATCTTTTCCGCAACTGGGGTGGCAGCTTTGGAATCGCCTTCATCACTACCGCAGCCGAGCGGCGGGCGAACTTTCATCAGATGAACCTCGGCTCGCATCTGGCCGCCAGTTCACAAAGTTTGCAGCAGAACTCGGTTGGAATGGTCAGCTACCTCATGCAGCATGGCTTCACTAGCGTCGACGCAGGCGGAGGATCCCTCGGGGTCGTGTACCAGCAACTACTTCAGCAAAGTGCATTTCTAGCCTTCATGGATTGCTTCCGCGTGATTGGCTGGCTGACGATAATAATGATTCCTCTGGTCTTCCTCATTCGCAAATTCAAAGGTGGCGGTGGCACGTCGACGGCACACTAACTCTCCATTGGCGCCCAGTACCACCTATGTCGACTAGCCGGTGTTTGTTGATAGAAATATTGCCACTCCGGACGCTCCGTTGGATCTTGTTCCGTTCGTTGAAACAATCGGCGCGCAGCTTCAGCGTAACCAAGTGCCAACGCGGGGCGCAGGTCATTCCGCCCTTTTGGATTTGACACGGAGCGCTCGACGATCAGTCGTTCGTTTGAGCTGAAACCTCTGTCGAGAGCCGAGCAAAACTGGACCGCTGGGGCAGAAGCGAGCCACTGTCCGACATGCCGATCCAGGAGTTATCGTGTGCACTTTACGCATCCGAGGGTAGAGTCGTTGCGGCTGATCTGCGTGTTCGGACGATTGCTCCGCCAATAAGGATCGCGAACGAATCAGCGAAATACCAGGTCAGCCTCCACAGAGATGTGTAGTCGCCCGTTCTGGCCACCACTGCGAGGGAACCAACGACAGCCATCGCGGCAAAAATTAGACCCAGTCCGATCGCAGGCACCATCTCCCTTCTCTTGGCCAGCAACGCGACGACACACCCAACGAACAAAAACGTGATGAGGTGTCCGATGTCAATGCCTGTTGACGCGAAGAACATATAAATTTTGAAGTGATATTGGTAAACATGGTATCTCTCAAGAACCGCGAAGATCGCTGGCTCCACCAACCTGCCAAGCAGCCTCCGCGTTAAGAATCCTCCGACCACGCCGGCCGTGGTCGACCACGGGGCAACATTGAAGGCTGTGGGGACAAGATATGCGATGGTTTTCACCGCCTGTCGCCAATACCATCGTTGGGCGAAGACAACTCCCGATTTACTAGCAAGCTGGGAGAATTCCTCAAGCAGATCCCCCATGATCTGTTCTGCATCGTCCGGAAGCGTGAATAAGTCGACGAGCCAGACGGCAAGACGTGGAGGCTGAAGGGCGAATGGTTGGGGCGTCATGTGTACCTCTGGATGAGGCCGAGGCCTTCGGTCATACTCTGCAGTGCCCGTTGCGTGCGGTTCACGGCCGTCACTCCCTTAGCTGTGACTCGAAAGAAGCGTTTCGAGCGTCCGCCACGTTCCGGCGTGGGATCGCCTCGGTGAGACTTGACGTACCCTTTTTTCTCCAGACGATCAAGCGTGGCATAGACGGCGCCGATTGACACCTCACGTTTAGTGCGCAATTCGATCTCCTGCCGCACTGTGACCCCATAGGCTCGTTCCTCCAACCGCAGGAGCGCCAGCACAATGATGTGCTCGAATTCACCGAGGTAATCGCGATCAGCCATTATCTATACAATATAGAATAAATCTCGGTCCGGCTTCAATTTTCCGCTGAAACATCTCACACGCACATGATGTCGAGTAACGAGGTTCTAGGACCACCGGCCCGTGATTCACTTGTCCGACATGCCGACGACTTCTCGTCCACACGTGATCGACGGCGCGATGACTTATGAATCTTTCCGTGGGAAGGTTAGTGGCTTTCGGCGTCATCTAGAATCAGCCCATGATGCGCTGCACCGCCTTACGCCTCCTCAAGCTGCTAAGCCCCGCTGTGAGCGTGGTGTGGGTTGCTACTGGCCTGGCGCAATCCCAACCGGCGTCCCCACCCGCGGCTCTCTGCAGCAATGTCACAAACCTCGGCTCTCAGCCACTTTCGACTCTTCCTCGCTCCATTCAAGCGCAGATTCGCCAAGCGGTGAGACCAGCCGTCCTGGCAATCATCAACGATCCCGGCATGGGTATGGCCGACACCAAGTGGAATGACATCCCACTGGAGGCCATAAAGATCACCCAACTGGCAGAGAGCGGAGGTTTGTACGTTGTTTCGTGGGGTGACAGCTCGTTCGGCGTGAATGAGGCGATCTGGATCGTCGAACTAGAAAGGACCGGCGCGAGAAATCTTCTCGACTCCCAGACCTCACGATCTTCAAGATCCTCCGTGGGTGGATTCGGCATAGAGGTACTCTCACAATCGACAGGACAGTACCCCGAAATCATGGTCGCCTCCAAGGGGTTTGGGCCGGGCGGTGCAGAGGCTGAAGCCACTTGCCTCCACAAGGTCGGCGATTTTTACGAACCGCTACCTTGCCCCGCGGAGTGCCACCAGAATCTCAACGCCCGGTGAAATGGAAGGTTGGCTCTTCCGCTTGGTTCCACATGATTCCTCTAATCCGTGGAGAGGGAGTATGCTGGCACGCTGAGCAGTGATCAAGTAGACGAAAAACGGCCATCCGGAGAGTTGGCGACCCGATGCCCGCGGCCAACTGTCCGACATCCGACTTCCGCCATGTGACTTGCGCCTAGTCGTCTTCAGAGAAAAGGCAATTTGGCGCTAACCCAGACGGATAGGGCGCTCGTTGCAATGTTTTGCGGGTCTTTGGGAAGTTTGCCTCTGCTTACCTACGATGTCTATCATCAGAATGTGATCTTATTGAGTACCTTCAGCACCTTTGACGCCTTATGCATCCGGAGTTTCTTCCAATCGGCGGCTGCCACCTTGCTCGCTCGGTCAGACAAAAAAGCCCACTCCGGATTAGGCCTGAGATGTTCTCTTGATGCGTGGATCCACGCGGATGCGTATTCTCGGAATGTCGGAGCTTTACCGCTGCTCCAAAAGTCTCTGGCAAGAATTCTGGCGATAGCTCCATTTGCAAATTGTCCGTCGGTCAAACCCTTCAGAAGGGCGACCATCGTGTGGTTTGTTTTATCGTATTGCCCGTAGAACAACCTATCGTCAGCAGTAATATTGTCTGAAAGCTGATCAAAACAAACAACGGATGCGCGAAAACGTGTCTCTTCCAAAATCGTACCTGTTTGTAGGAAATGTCGAATTCTATTCAGCATCACACCTTTCCTGTCATCGTCTCTTGTTATTCTTCGCCCCCCATCTTTAGTTTCAATTGCGATCCTGTATGGAATCGAGTGACGCTTGCAGAACGATTTGATCTCCGCGATATTCAGATAGTTGAGATCATCCAATAATTCCTGCTGCTCGCCTTTTGGCAGCTTCGAAATGAAGGATCGGGTCATTGATTCCCTCTCGTGATTCCCTCCCGTAACTAAATCAATTCCACGATTGCTTCTCGATAGTGGGGAAATTGGAATCCGAATGTCAACTGTCGACAACACGGGTTCACATGAACTGAGCCCTTATGGGTCGAACGATGAGTGAGCTCACACGATGCGCTGCAATAGTGACAATAAGATGACAACATCAAGACGTTTCGGCGACACGTATATACGTGAGCTACAGGATATGATTCGAATAGCACCGACAGGCCAAGCGTTCTTACGATGAACGGCAGAAGGGTTTGAAGAGTTATCCCGCATCGATGATGCTGAAACAAATCGCTGACGTAAGCTTTCCGACGCATTGGGCGCACTTCCGTTTGTTGGCCTTCGAGGGCATACAGGTCGGTGATGCAACAAAGAAAGAACGCTCAGAAACCGGACTGGCTCTAATTCTTGGCGAAATTCACAGCTCCCCGCCAATAGTTCGCATTCATTCTCAATGCACGACCGGAGATGTCTTCCACTCTCTACGATGCGATTGTCACGACCAGCTTCAACACGCCCTGCAGGTAATCGCAGATGAAAACGCGGGGATATTGCTCTATGAGCATCAGGAAGGCCGCGGTATCGGGCTCATGGAAAAGCTGCGCGCCTATGAACTTCAAGAACAAGGATTCGACACGATCGAAGCAAATCTTCTTCTCGGACACCCTGTCGATTTGCGTGATTATGCGCTTGCTGTCGACATTCTTCGGTTTCTCGAAATTCGTTCGCTCAGATTGATGACCAACAACCCTGAAAAAATCGATGCTGTGCAGTCGTCGGGGATTGAAATCGTCGAGCGGCTAAGTGCCGATGTTCCAGCCAGCTCTTACTCGACGCACTATATGACTACCAAACGCGAAAAGCTCGGTCATCTCTCCAACCAAGCGGCTACCTATTCTGAGACTATCTAGAGCGTTGCTGCGCAGATAGCCAAGACGGGAGGCAGGGCCATCGCGCTGGCGATGGACGTGCCCTCGAGGCCGATATCCACGCCGGCCTGAACGCCGTCTCCGACCCATTCGGCAGGCTCGACATCCTCGTGAATGCGGACGGTGTGATCTTTCCCGACAGCGCGAGTGGAGAAGGGCGGTAGCGATAGATCGTAGCTCAAAAGCCTTAATCCGTATTGTCGCTGCGCATCGCGATGCGCTTGAACTCTTTTGACTTTGCAGAAAAGGTTCTCGACCAGGTGTCGTCACTTGTAGATTTCCTGGTCGATGGCCAACGGCTGGCTTCGTCTTGAATGCTCCAAGATGATGACTAACCTTAGGGACGTATGGGGCGCAGGGGCGCGCGAATCGCCGTGATCAAAGAAAGGCGCGCTGCAGAGCAGCGCGTGGCGACGACGCCGGATACTGTCAAAAAGCTGATCGATCCGATAGCAGGCGTCGTCGGTGTATTTGTCTGCGGTTTCGTGGCCTTCCTTACTCTCTATGCCACCCAGCCGCTGCTGCCTCTGTTGGAGTCGCTCTTCCATGCGTCAAAGTCGGCAGTCGGCTGGACGGTCAGCGCTTCCACACTCGGTGTGGCCATCGCTGCTCCGTTGCTGGGCACGTTTACCGAACGCATGAACCGCAAGCGCGTGATCCTCGTCTCTATTCTGTTGCTCGCCGTGCCCACATGCGCGGCAGCCACTTCCACCTCGCTCGGCTGGCTGATCTTCTGGCGACTGCTGCAGGGACTTATCACCCCAGGTGTCTTCGCCACCACTATCGCCTACATCACGGAGGCGTGGCCCCCTACCGCGGTCGCTCCCGTCATGAGCATCTACGTCAGTGGCACTGCACTTGGCGGCTTCTCCGGCCGGGCGGTCATCGGCGTGATGGCAGACCATATCGGCTGGCGTCCGTCTTTCCTGTTGCTGGGCATAATGTCTCTTCTCGGCGCCGCACTGGTGGCGTGGCTGCTTCCGGACCGGCCGCGCTCGCACCATGCAGGCACACGCCCGGCCCTCCGCCAGATCTTCATGCCTATGCTCGGCCACCTGCGAAACCCTCGCCTGCTCACGACCTATCTGGTCGGCTTCAATGTGCTCTTCTCGCTTGTTGGCGTCTTCACCTACATTACGTTCTATCTCGCGGCGCCGCCCTTTTCGCTTTCCACTGCCAAACTCAGCCTGCTGTTTGTCGTGTATCTCGTAGGCCTTGTTGCCACACCCGTTGCCGGAGCACTGCTTCCACGCGTTGGCCTGCGCGCCGGTATCACGGGTTCCATCCTGCTCTCGCTGGCCGGTGTATTGCTCACTCTGGTGCACTCCCTGCCTGTTGTCGTGGCAGGCCTCGCGCTTTGCTGCACAGGCGTGTTCATTTCGCAGAGTTGTGCCACCAGCTTTCTCCGTGAAGCCGCGCCGGAAGCTTCACGTGCTTCAGCGGTTGGGATGTACGTTGCGTGCTATTACCTTGGTGGAACAGTCGCAGGTGTTGCGCCCAGCCTGGTATGGAAACTCGGTGGATGGACCGCATGCGCCGGCATGGTCGCCGTTATCGACGTGATCTCGATTGTGGTTGCGCGCCGCGGATGGACCGAGCCGGCCACCACATAGCCTCTACCATTTTCACTGTAGGTCTATGGCTGCGCATCTCGTGAATTGTTTAAGCGATTCACCCTCTTTGGGCGCTCCGCTCGGCTTTCCCTCGTTAACCCTGCCTACAGACAATCTACGGATGGTTCCCCTATCGAAGTTGATTCGTAGAGAGCATTCTCTCGCTTCAAGAAGCTCTAGGTGAAGGATCAAGCTTGGAATCTTCCGCCAATATCCGTCCCGACGCTTACGTCCCGCAGAAAGTCTGACGGACGGACTCCTCCGGACGGGCTGGCGTGATGTATCGCTCCAGATCCGGCCTATCCTCATAGGGGCGTGACAAGACGTCCAGCAATTCCTCAAACGGCTCGAAGTTCTGTCGCTCGACGGCGGCCTGGAGCGCCGCTTCCACCACGTGGTTGCGCGGGATGAATGCCGGACTCGCCGTCCGCATGACCGCAGCGCGCGCCTGTCCCGCGACTGGCTCTTCTTCCATACGGCGGCGCCATCCAATAGCCCACAAGTCATAAGCACCAGGGTCCGCGAACAGAGCGCGTACTCCCTGGTCAGCTTCCGGGCCAGCCACGGCATCGCACAGCAACCGGAAGGTCAGGGTAAAGTCGGCGCGGTTGGCGGCCATGCGCTCCAGCAGATCCTCGCCCAGTGCCGCATCGCCCTCGCGCTCGGTGAAGAGGCCCAGCTTGCGGCGCAGGCCGGCGCCTCGGGCGGCGTCGAACTGCGGATCGAAATCAGCGAGCGCTGCCTGAGCCGAGGCCAGCGCGGCCTCTTTGCTTCCCGCCTCCTGTTCCAAAACGGGCAGCAATGCCTCGGCCAGACGTGTCAGGTTCCAGAGTGCGGCGCGAGGCTGATTGCCATAGGCATAGCGTCCGTAAAGGTCGATCGAGCTGAACACCGTGGCTGGATCGTATGCCTCCATGAAAGCACACGGGCCGTAATCGATTGTCTCGCCCGAGATGGAAGTGTTGTCGGTGTTCATCACGCCATGGATGAAGCCGAGGAGCATCCATCGTGCTACTAGGTGCGCCTGCCGCGCGATCACGCCATGCAGCAGTGCCCGGTAGGGTTGCTTGGTCCGCGCAGCCTCAGGATAATGTCGGGCAATCGCATAGTCCGCCAGCGCACGCGTCCCGTCAGTGTCCCCTCGAGCGGCGAAGTACTGAAAGGTGCCCACGCGGAGATGACTTGCCGCTACCCGGGTCAGCACGGCTCCAGGCAAGGCGGTTTCGCGCAGCACCTGTTCCCCCGTAGTCACCGCGGCAAGGGCCCGCGTGGTCGGCACTCCCAGGGCCGCCATGGCTTCACTCACGATGTACTCGCGCAAGACCGGACCAAGGGCGGCTCTGCCGTCACCACCGCGGGAGAAGGGGGTAGGTCCCGAGCCCTTGAGCTGGATGTCGTAGCGCACGCCGTCACGCCCCATTACCTCACCCAGCAGGTTCGTGCGGCCGTCACCGAGTTGAGGCACAAAATGTCCGAACTGGTGCCCGGCATAGGCGAGCGCCAGAGGCTCGGCACCCTCGGCCACGCGGTTGCCCGCCAGGATCTCCACGCCTTGCTCGCTCGCCAGCGCGTCCGGATCCAGCCCCAGCCCCCGGGCCAATTCGAGATTTACCTTGACTAGGAGCGGGGTTGCGACTGGCGTTGGGTCCAGCCGGGCGTAGAAGCGCTCCGGCAGCTGCGCATAGGTGTTTTCGAAGTTAAAACGGATATGACGACGGTCGGACCCGGGGGTTGCGGACGCCGCGATCGCGGGAGCCTCTGGTGAACTCATAACCTATTCTACGCGGGCCGTTGTTTTCGCTCAGGCTCAGCGAACAGTGTGACCAGCCCGTCTGATTTCGTCTGCAAACGCGAGGACACCGGTCGTGCGCCCGTCGGCATGGTGGAATAACAACACCTCGTATATGTAGATCCCTTCTCGTGTCGGGACTGCCGCAACTACGCACAGAAATCATCTCACGTGTTTTCCGACATTCTCTGTCGTGAATAGAGGCCCTGATGTTCTACTCCGCTATGGCCGGAGCAACAAGCGCAGTTTAGAGCCCGGTGCACCGCCGAAGACTCCGATTACAAACGACACCGTTACATGCCGCGCTGTGACAGTTCTGGATTATCGAGGCCTTGCCGGCTTCTCGGCACCTGTGAGTATGGCCCTTCTGCGTGAGCCACCCTGCAGTCCGCAAAGCAGTCTGGGCAGGGGTGAGCCTGGCTTCATTGACCATGGCCCGCTCTGAGTAGCACCTTCTCCGTGTTGGAATCGTATGCCGACCTCCGGTTACTTGAGGATGACGAACTCCATGGGACCAAGCGCGAGCTGGACGGCCGCCCCGAAGGAGCCGGTGTGGACCGGGACTGTCGCGCCGGTCTTCCCTGCACTGCTGTAAAGGACCGTAACGTTGCCACGGCCCTGGATGGAGGCATCGATGATAACCCAGTCGTTCCGTGGAGCCGTAGTGGAAGTGTTGTAGGCGATGAGAACCTCGAAGCCGGCGAGAATGCGCGAGAAGGCGAGCGTGCAAGGATTGCCCTGCGGATCGCCGAAGTGGGTGCCGTCACCGGAGATTTGGCGAAAGTAGATGCGGCCGAAGCGGAGCTCGGGGTTGGCGTTGAACTGTACGGCGATCTTCGCGATCTCGGTGTAGATTCGGCAGCTCGGATTGAGGAAGGTCCTTCCGGCGTTGCCCAGATCGAACATGCACTCGCGAATGAAGATGTCTCCGTTGCCCTGCCCGGAGAAACCCTGCTCGGTGCCGTAGTAGATGCACGCGGTCCCGATGGCGGTGAGCAGGTAACCGATGCCCGCGATGACCTGCTCTTCCGGCGCGTCAGCACCGAAGCGACGCTTGTGGCCGTTCTGGTCGACGTTGTCGTGGTTGTCGATGAAGGTGACCAGAAAGCGGCCGAGCTCGCCGCGCGTGAGCGCGCCGTTGTTGAGCGCGTCCATAGCGGGCCTTGAGAGGCGCCGGCGCGGACAAGCCCTTGAGGGCGCCCGGGAGCACGAAATAGAGCGGGAAATCGAGCACGGAGGAGAGGCCGAAGAACACTTGGCCTTGGTCGTCGGCGGCGGTATTGGCACCCGTGTAGTGGTTGATGGCGTCGTCGCCGGCGATCAGCTCGCCGAATGTGAAGAAGCCGCGCTTACCAAGGCGGTGCGCATACTCGCTCACACCGGTGCAGAAGCGCGAGATGGCCTTTTCACCAAGGTGCTTGACGGCGTCCAGCCGGAAGCCGTCCACGTCGGTCTCGCGGATCCACCAGCAGTGCATGCGCACGAGAACGTCGATGAGCCGGAGGCCATCGGGCGTCTCTTCGTTGTTGAAGTCTTTGAGCGAGTAGAAGTCGCCGTGCTGGTATTCAGGGAAGCCGTCCCAGTTCTGGATCTGGCCGCGGCGGTGGTAAAGGTTCTGGTCCCGGAGCTCGACAGGCCGCGGACGGTCTGGCAGACGGAAGGCGTCGAGGGGAAACTGCTGGTCGTTGGAGTATTTGTAAGCGGCGTCGAAGGGATACTGCCAGTTGTCGCCGGAGTGGTTGAGGACGACGTCGAGGAAGACGCGCATGTCGCGGTGGTGGGCCGCTGTGACGAGGTCGATCAGGTCCTGCTTCGTGCCGAAGCGCGGGTCGACGTCCATATAGTTTTGGATGGAGTAGCCATGGTAATTTCCGGAGGCGGGCGAGGGGGAGCCGTTGTTTTCGAAAATGGGCGAGAGCCAGATGGCGGAGCAGCCGAGGCCCTGGATGTAGTCGAGGTGGTTGGTGATGCCGGGTATTTTACCGCCGCAAAATTGGCCGAGCTGCGATGCTGTGCCGCTGCCGGATGCGCGGGCGGTGCCGCCAGCAGAGCGGCGTGGCATGGCGTCATCGAAACGATCGACCAGCAGGAAGTAGATGAACTCTTCGCGCCATTCACGCTCACAGTTGAAATACTTGCGGCCGGCGGGGACGGAAAGGTCAAGATCGTAAACGGAATCGCTCACTGCGGACCTCCAGTGGGAACAGCGTCGGTCAGAGTTGGTGCGAAAACTTCAGCATAGCGAGCCGCCGTAAACGGCAAATGAAAAATTGATAGGTCGGCTAGGCTAGGTAAGGCCCCGTTTGGTTCCAACTGTTTCCGCCAGATCGATGTACGCATATTGGCAACGAGAGTTGCACATGACCAACCTTCGATCGATGCGCGCGCGGAGCGCTAGAAAGCCTTACACAAACCCGTTGGGAATGAAACCGTCATTCGTGACAGCTAGAAACGACTTCGCGGTCATCAAAAGGCGATGTGCGCGGGACGGCACACCCCTCTCAACGGCCTTGGAAGCCATGGAGCCGAGCTAGGCAGCTCCACCCAGACTGGATCTCAGCCACAATTTCAGCAAGCCTTCCCTGAGGTTTGCGAATGAGCCGCACACGCCAACTGCAACTCTGCCATCCGAATGAACACGGCGCTGACGCGTCTGGCATAGCACAACCTTACCGTGGCCGAAGTTTCCAACTCTCTGGGTTATGAATCAGAAGCAGCCTTCAATCGCGCCTTTAAGCGCCATGTTGGCATACCGCCCGGTGCGGCGAAGCGAGTTAGAAAAGCTTCGGTATCGAATCCATCTATGTAACCGATGAGTTTCTTGCAAATCCGGTCTACTTAGCCCCAAACATAGTCTTTTACGGGTCGAGCGGATCCATGGGATCCTGTTGGAGGGAGTCGGCCATTGGCAGGAAGACGAGGCTCGTTTCGGAAGGCCGGTTGATGATCTGATACGGCAGGTAGCCCAGCTCTTTCAGGCAGCGATCCGCGAAGA
>DASYBJ010000760.1:0-2563 GCA_036500845.1 Acidobacteriaceae bacterium | reverse complement strand
TCTCTGTCGCTGGGCGGGGACAGGACGACGTTTCGCATGCGGCGAACGATGTTCCTCCGATCCTCAAAATCGGCGCTCACGCTCCGGACTTCAATCTGCCAGGAGTAGACGGCAAAATGCATGGCCTAAAAGACTATGCATCGAGCAAGGTTCTGGTTGTCATTTTCAATTGTGATCACTGCCCGATCGCGTCGATGTACGAGAAGCGGATCAAGCAGCTTACGTCTGATTACCGTGATCACGGAGTGTCCGTGGTGGTGATTATGGGGAATGATCCGAAGGCAATACATCTGAGCGAACAGGGACATACCGACTTGGGAGATTCCCTTCCCGAGATGAAACTGCGCGCGGCCTATAGACACTTCAACTATCCATATTTGTATGACGGCGACACTCAGGCTGTTGCGCTGAAGTACGGGCCCACAGCAACGCCTCACGCGTTCGTCTTTGACCAGCAGCGCATCCTCCGCTACGAAGGCCGCATCGATAATAACGCGCGCGAAGAACTGGCCACGAAACACGAAGTCAGAGATGCAGTTGAGGCTCTACTCGCGGGGAAACCCGTTGTGGTCTCGGACACGCCGGCGGTTGGCTGTTCAACCAAATGGGCTTATAAAGAGATCGGTGCAAACGCGGAAGTTGTTGAAGGCGATCAGAAACCAGTAACTGTAGAAATGGTCTCCGTCGATCGGCTGGAGGCTCTGCGTAAGAACAACGGCACCGACAAGCTTCTGCTGGTCAACTTCTGGGCTACATGGTGCGCACCCTGCACGGAGGAGTTTCCGGAGCTGCAAAAGATGGTCCGAATGTATGCAAAGCGCCAACTGGAAATCGTAACTGTGAGCATCAACAATCCTGACGAGAAAAAGTTCGTTCTCGCATTCCTCCAGGAACAGCACGCAATTGGCAGGAATCTCCTCTTCAGCGGAAACGATTCGGCCGACGCAGTAGCGGCATTCGGCACGGGTTGGGCCGGAGGCGTTCCGTACACGGTTTTGATCGGGACGAAGGGGGAAGTACTGTACAAGACACAAGGCGGCATGAGCGCATTAGACGTGCGGCGCGCGATATTGAAGAATCTCGTGGACGATCGATATCTCGGGCAGCACGAGTATTGGAACAGCACATTTTGAGACACCGGCAAAAGCTGGCCATAAGGAACTCAGAGATGGGTAGATCGCGAAATTGCGGAAGAGTAATTCCTCAACGCCTCCTCCGCACGCAGTGCTAAACCATGTGCGACAGACGTAAACTCGTTCCCGCTTCGAATACGATCTTCTCCAAACCGGCTAGAGAAGATGCGGCGGACAGCGGGAACAAAGGAACTGCCGCCAGTGAGAAAGACTCGATCGACCTCGCGCGAACTAACACCCGCGGTTTCTAGCAGAGAGTCGATGCAGCGCTCAATAGCGCGTAGTTCATCCGCGATCCATTGTTCGAACTGGCTGCGCGCCACAGAAATCCGCAGGTCGAGGCTGCCGTCGCGAAAGCGGAACTCCGCGGAAGGGGAACGCGACAACTCGAACTTCACCTGCTGGACTGCCTGGTGGAGCTGATAGCCAAGATCCTCCTCGACGAGCGCGATAAGAGCATCGATTTTCTCCGGCTCGAGAGCCCGGATCCGAGCACCCTTCAAAATCTCCATCACATTCCGGGTACGCAGGAATGACAGGTAGTGCCAGCGTTCCAGGTTGGCGTAAATCCACGCTGGGACGGCCGGCAGTATCTTGCTCAGCGATTGTGCGTGAGAATCAGATCCAAGCGCAGGGGATACGAGTTTGCGCACGATCCGTGCATCGAACGCATCGCCGGCAACTCCAACGCCGCTATTCCCAAGCAGATCCTGCGGGGTGCGGCCACGTCGGCGTACCCCTGGCCCTACTTGAAGCAGTGAGAAGTCACTCGTGCCCCCACCGAAGTCGCCGATAAGAATAAGCTCGTCATGATCGAGCGTGGCTTCGTAAGAGTAAGCGGCGGCAACAGGCTCCATTTCAAAATCCACATTCTCAAAACCCGCGATCGCAAAGGCATCCCGCAGCCGCGAGACGGCGTAGGCATTCTCTTCCTCCGTCTCTGCACCAACGAAGTGCACCGGACGCCCTACCATGGCATAACGAATTGGCATCGCGAATTGCCGTTCCGCATGCTCGCGCAAATCCGAGAGCATACGGGAGACCAGTTCTTCCAGCGTGTAGCGGCGGCCAAAGACCTCCGTTCCGGTGAGTGTGCGGCTCTGGAGAAAAGACTTGAGCGACTGGATCAGACGACCCTTCTCCTCAGCCTCAAGGTAGTGCTCGATAGCAGCTGGTCCCGTTCGAGAGACGGTACGCTTCGCCCCGCTTGGCTTCTTTACCTGTTCAAGATAAAGCACTGACCGGAAGGACGAGCTATCACCACCCCGGACAGAAAACGAGGCGAGTCGCACACTCGAATCGCTCATCGCAAGCGCCATAGAGCTATTGGTGGTCCCAAAATCAATTCCCAGAGCAGGTAGTGGATGTTGTGCTTTCCCCATTACGAACATTATTTCGCACCGCTTCTGGATCGCGGAGCAAATTCGTCC
>DASYBJ010000759.1:0-22018 GCA_036500845.1 Acidobacteriaceae bacterium | reverse complement strand
GTCGACTTGCTCGGGCACGAGCATCTTGCATTCGGCACGAGAAAGTTTGCTCCGCTCAAACCTGTAGTTTGTCAATTCTCATGGACATACTTGCATTTTGAGGCCAAATGGAGCCATCATTGCCGAAAGTGCGAGGGCTCTATGCATGGCCTTTTTGTTAAGTCGATTTCTCCCCTTCGCCGTCATGCCAAGATAAGGACCGGTGTTGTGCTCGCCGGATCTTTCGTTTGCGGATATGGGCTTTGTGGCGCCCAAGTCTTTACGGTAGAGACGGACCACATCTCGAAACAAGTCTCGAACCTCACAAACTTCCAGCCGACCTCTGTTGAGTTGCAAACGGCTCCCCTGACGACCCAGACGAGAGAGCAGCTGATCCGTCTGTTTCAGTCCGAGCAAGCGTTCGCAGTCCGTCCTCTTCCCCTCGGTACACGTGGCTTGGTGCTCCATGCCAACGGCCCTCTCGCCCCCTCGGGAGGCGAGTATGCAGCGGAACTCGACAAATATGGCATCTCTGCGAAACCGGGAGACCGGCTAATCATTTCCAAATTTGATGTCAGGCCGGACCGCATAATCTTTGAATTCAACGGGGGCCCTGACAAGCATCATCGAATCATGCAACATATTCAGCTCGGTGTAGGGATGCAAACGACCCCTCTGGCCCAAGATGACGGCCAAGTTCCGGTCGGATCCCGCCTCGCGCTTGTCTTCCCCAAATTCGTCCCGGAGATGAACGGTGCCCAACTCCGAGGGCTTATCGCCCCGATGTTAGATTTCTCCCTGAAGACTCCGGCTCAGGCCTATGCTGACACCTTGCCTCCGAAGCTGAAGAGCGCTGTCGTCAATCATGAGGTGCTGGTTGGGATGAATCGCGACATGGTGATCAATGCGGTCGGACGTCCCGATCAAAAGATTCGTGAGACGGATGGGCAGACGCCATTCGAGGAATGGATTTACGGCCAACCGCCCCACCAAGTTCAGTTTGTCCGGTTTAACGGCAATCGCGTCGTTCGTCTGGAGATCGCCGAGGTGGGCCAGCAGCCCGTCGTTCGCGACAAGGACGAGACGGATGGCTACTTCGCAGGTCAGTTTGTTCATCAAGTTCGATTGGGTGACGCCCCACCGGCTGATCCGAACAAGGAGCACGGTCCCCGAGCTGCGCCCACTCTTCGCCAGCCAGGTGAACAGCTTCCGGATGCGGTTGACGCGAATAACCAATTGAAAAAGGTGCAGTTTCCGGATGATGCGAAGCCCAAACCAATTCCGGCTCCTCCGGGGCAGGGAACGGAGGATCAGACTTCGCACGATCCAAATTCGCCGACCCAGAGTTCCCAGACGACTCAAAGCATTCCAGGTCACAGTCCAGTACGCCCAGGGTTGCCCGGACAAAGCCCGATCGATCCTACCTCTCCACACGGCTTTCCCTCTTCTCCAAGTCAGCCGCCGAATTAGGGCCTGTTAACAGGCCCTAATGGGGGAGGAGCTTCGATTCGGCAATTCCTGAGGGTCCCGGCGCAGCGCCGTGTGCCGCGAACATCGTGTAAACTGAGACCGAGCGGGTCCACGTTCTTCTGCATCGTTCTCTCAAACGACATTCATCAGAAGTCTGGCCGCAGCGAACACGGCGCGCCAAGGCTGAAAAGTTTTTGCGTCCGTCTGAAGCTCTATTTGTTGAGGAGAGATTGATTCGATGGCCAAGATAGCCAAGACAGCAGATCGTAAGAAAGTGATGGACACGGCGAAGAGTACCGATTGTCCGAAGTGCAACAAACCAACCCGTATCGTAAAGCGGGTAAAGGATCGTGAGCGCGGCGTTCCCGGCGGTGTCTACATCTCCTGCTCGGCCTGCGATTTTTACGAGAAGCTCTAGCCGGGAGGGGCATTACCCGGAATCCCCTTTGCGTAGTGGCCCAAACCAGACTCAAACAATAAAGCCCGGCTAAGCGTCGGGCTTCTCATTTATGAGCTTTACTCCGCCAGTTCCATCTCGCGAAGGATGGTTTGAACGGCTGCGGCGGGATCGGCGGCCCGCGTGATTGGTCTGCCTACCACGAGATAGCTTGCACCGGCGGCTACTGCCGAACCGGGGGTTGCCACCCGTTTTTGATCCCCGGCCGAATCGCCCGGCAGGCGAATTCCGGGAATGACGAGCAGTGGTTCGTTCCCCAGCACCGCACGAAGCCGCTTTACTTCCTCCGCCGACGAGACGAGACCCGGAATCCCGCACGCGATCGCCATTCTTGCCAGACGCTCGACCTGAGCTCCGGGCGATGCGTCTACTCCAATTGCCGCGAGTTCTGCCTGATCCAGGCTGGTCAAGACGGTTACCGCCAACAGAGCCGGTGCTTCAGAGCTCTTTCTTGCGGCTTCTGCGGCAGCCTGCAGCATGAGCGGGCCACCGGCCGCGTGAACTGTCAGCATCCCGGCCCCTACATGAGAAACTGATTCGACAGCCGAGGCGACAGTATTTGGAATGTCGTGAAGCTTGAGGTCGAGGAAGACGGAGAAGCCGCGCCGGCGCAATTCGTAGACGAAGGCGTTCCCCTCAGCCAAGTACAACTCCAGCCCGACCTTGAACCATCGGCAAGTACCTTCCAGGCGATCCACCAATGAAAGAGCCGCACTGGCGGTTGGAAAGTCGAGCGCAACGATCAATCTGTCTCGCATGGAGACGGCAGCTCTCGAAGTCAGACCGGCGGAAGAGTTCTCAACAGGCAAGGTGGTCCTCGGGATGTGCAACGATTCGATTCTGAGGAAAATCGCCTGAACGACAGCCGGGCCCGAAGGCTCTACAGGGCCTGTTAACACGAATAGGGCGGACAGCGTTGCGAGGGAAAATCGGGCCAGACGAGGCGGAATCCGAAGGCTGTGGCGGGTCCCCAGTCAAGGATTTCAACGAAGGATGGCCCGATTTTGACCGCAACCCGCAGGGACGGGGAAGATTTTCCCGATTGCTTGGTCGCTCGTCGGCAAAATATACCCGGTATTCGTCTCTTCTCGCTCTCGACTCAACAAAATCTGCTCCCGTCGCTGCCGTCTTATTCGTGTTAACAGGCCCTAGTGCTGTGCGGCTTCTGGCCAGTTCAGCCGTGCGATCTCAGAAAGGTTTGGTGAGGCATCGATCAGGTCCAAGCGAACCCGGGTTGTGCCCCGAAATCCGAGCACTTTGGCGGCCGCATAGGACAGATCGACGATCCGAGTCGTGACCATCGGACCCCGGTCATTCACGCGCACGACGATCGATCGATGATTACGCAGATTTGTCACGCGAACCAAGGCGCCTAGAGGGAGACTGCGGTGGGCGCAGGTCATTCCATACATATCGAAGGCTTCACCGCTCGCGGTTGGCTGGCCTTGCAGAGTGTGACCATACCACGATGCACGGCCAAACTGAAACCAACGGTGGAAGTGAGAGCGTTGAAAATTCGGAGCCGCGTCCGCACTAGCCAGACGGTGTTGTGCTCCAGTCGAACCGGTCAGGCACCATCCTGTGAACAGTACGACACCCGCAACAACCGGGTAGCGGAAAAGGCTCCTGGACTTGGTCGTGACGAGTCCCATGGTCCCTCCGTAACAATTGTATGAACGCGACAGTACGGGGTCAAACAGTACGGCTGTAGGTCGCCCGGTACCAATGACAGACTCAGAGGTTACTAAAGAGGCTGGGAATTGGATGGCAAACGAAGCCGCCTCCTATTCCTAAGCGGCGATTGCGCATCTCCCCTGCGAATCGCCGCTGCTCATCAGCATTGACGTCTGGCATTTGAGGTCCGGCATTGACATTTGGTATTAGGGGGTCTGGCATCGGCCTGGCATTGACATCTAGGGTGCCAAAGGATAACGGTGAGAAGGGATGACAGATCACCCTCCAGTCACGGAGTACGCCGCGAATAGCCGCCTGTCGCCAGAGACAACTGTGGGCGTAACACCGCCGATCGCTCTCACGATTGCCGGCTTCGATCCCTCCGGGGGAGCTGGGATCACCGCCGATCTTAAGACCTTTGCCGCGCATCGCCTGTACGGCGTGGCATGTATCTCAGCTCTTACGATTCAATCGACCCAAGGCGTCCGGACTATAGAAGCGATTTCGTCGGAAACTGTGCGCCGTACTTTGGAGTGTCTGGCTGACGATCTGCAGTTGGATGGTGTCAAGATTGGAATGCTGGGGACTGGTGGAGTGGTGGCGGAAGTCGCCTCCTTCCTCAAACGCCACAGCGAATCCAAAGGCGCCAACCTTGGACGTAGTCGAGTTGTTTTGGATCCGGTGCTCGTATCGACCTCTGGTACAGCTCTGCTCGATTCGGCTGGGCTCGAAATCTTAGTCGACGAACTGCTCGCCTCGGTTGGCTGGATCACCCCCAATCGAGCCGAGTTGGCGGTGCTGATCGGCTCTGGAGCAGTCGCGAAAAATGAGATTCCGGGGGCTGCGCGCCAGCTGCAAGGATTAGCCCGGCGACAGGGAAACCGGGAGCTCAATGTGGTGGTTACCGGCGGTGACCTCGAGCAGCCCGACGATTACTTGCTCCGGGCGGACGGAGAAGAGCGATGGCTCGAAGGGACACACGTCAAAACCACCTCAACACACGGGACCGGCTGCGCCTTCTCAAGCGCCCTTCTTTGTAGCTTGATTGCAGGAGAAACCCCGGCCGATGCTGCCAGGACGGCAAAGACATTTGTTGCTGGAGCGCTTCGGTCGGCGTATCCGCTGGGAAAAGGGAAAGGGCCCCCGGATCATTTTTTCAGCCTTTGGGAGCGCTAAATGCGAACGGCCCTTTCGGTGCGAAAGGGCCGTGTGAACCAAAGTCTCTCCGGTTACTACACCGGGCAAAATCCGCGCTAACGTTGCGCGAGTTCAATCTCCAAGCGCGTATTCGTCTGGAACACAACGTCATGGCCGCGAGCGATCCACTGATCGTAAACGATCTTGGCGGCCTGATAGTATGCGAATCCGGTGATCAGGCCTCCGCTGGAAGAGGCGGTTCCTATTACCCGCGTAAGAAGGTCCATTCCGTTTCCGGCCATTGCCTCACGAGCCAGCCCGGTTCCAGCGTTGTCGCCGACTGCGGCCAGTGCGCCCAAAGAAATCGGTTCGAAGAAATGGGCGCCGGTCGTTGCTCTCGCGCCACCTTCATCGTCGATTTTGATGTGAGAGTCCCTTTCGGTTTCGGCTCCGGTCAGTTGTCCGTGAACAACCCGTTCATCCCCCTGGGGGAGCTCGGCTTTGCGGAAGGTCAAGCGCAGGCTTCCATTCTGCCCAAAAAGTCCAGCTGCCTTAGCTTGCACCACAGTGCCGATCAGCCGCGTGCCTTCGGGAAGCAACATCCTGCTCTGCGAATGCGCCAGGTCATCTGCTACGGTGGCGGCGCTCTGGAACAACGGTTGGGTCAGAACCGCCTCTACCGGGGTTCCCGGATGTGCCGTTGCCGAAGTCACCGAGCCTACGAGCCGCGCTTGGATCGTGCCTTCCAATTTCAGTGCCCCGAATTCAGCTGTGGGGGCGGGTGCAGGCGTTTCCTGCCCAGTCAGGAGCAGAGGTTCAGTGAGTTGCGCGTCGTATTGCGTCCCAGCCCAGACCTCCTGCGGGTGCAACGGAACCTCCTGATAAAGCATTTGCCGTAGCTTTTCTCCTTTGTGCTCCATCTTCAGTGCAGCAACCGTTTGTGTCTTGGTCCAACGGAATGCGGCCGCGATGCGTTGCCCCAGAGTCCGTTTCGGCTTCATGGTGTCATCTGACATGTGCACGACTTGTGACGTTCGCTCGGTGGCCTGCGTCTCTATCTGAAAGTGTCTGCCGTCCGGTGTTTCGAGATCGTTGAAGCTAATATCCGCCTTCTTGAGCGGGGTCAGATCCCCGTTCAACATCGCGGCTGTCCGAGCTTGTCCGCTAATCGCACGTTTCCCGGTGATGGTTCCGAAAACTTTGGAGTTCTTAGGGATTGCGACGTGATCCACCAGGTACACGGGTTCGACCAGATGACCTTGCACTTCCGCGCCCACGCGCATCCGGGAACTCTTGTCCAACTCCACGCGCAGGGGAACCCCTGCGGGAATCCGTTCAGAAAAGGAGGGATGGGCCGAAGGTCGCGTCCAGAGATCAGGAGATAGGTTCGGAAGCTCAGAGCTGACGGCAGGGTCTGCCAGGAGTGCCACATCGAGGTTCTTCCCCGAAGGAAGCGGTGCAGCATCTTGTGCGAGGGCTGATGTTGCGGCTGCGGCCATTGTTACGGCAAAGCATGCGGTGAGAGCGATCTTCATTGTTGTCCCCCGGAGACGGATTTGCCGAGGCAGAGTGCATGTCGCAAGGATTACAGAGGATCAATCAACCTACTTCTATTCCTTGGCTGGCGAGCTCTGGGGAAGAGGCCGGGAACCTCCCGGAGAAAGGAACGAGCAGTTTGTCTTCGTTTCGGTTCTTTTGCCCGATGAAGTAACTGTTACTTCTTGATGATCCGTTAGGGCGAAGGTAGGCGCATTCAGTGTTACCGTACATAGCCGGAACGATGTAGCCGCTAGGTACCAAAACTCACCGAAAAGTAACGCCAGCGATGCTGGAGAAGGAGGGGGATCGTCTCAGAAAAGTACGGTTTCGGTTTGCTGAAGGTCTTCCTCGATCATCAGAAAGCGCCGAATATAGCGGAGGGGCTCTTCCTGGACTGCCATTTCACGGAGATGATACTTCCAGGCATCTGCTTTGACCGTTCTGCGTGTGAACGCTTTCCGGGTGACAGTAACGACATGGCCGTTCTTGTCCCGGCGAGTATAACTTGCGGAGGGAACGATAAAGCTGATTTGGGCGCCCTGTTTCCAGAAGCACCGGACAAACTCATGGGAGAAAAGGAGTGCGTAGTAGCGCTTCCCCGTGGCCAACAATTCGACTGCATCGTCGAAGCTCGTCCAGGGGGTATCGATCTTTGCCTGAAACCACTTACGGAATTCAAAACCGTTGGACCGAGCTTGACGAACTAACACTCGGAGAACGTCCTGCTTGGTCATCGAACCCCCAGCCGTGTACGGAGCAGCCATGAACGGTCACTCCTAGGTCCTCGAGGTTATTTTTCGGAGAATTATGCTCAAGTTATCTTCGCTCTTAAATTCGGCACAATCTCCGGAAGTGATTGTCCACCTATGCAAGAAGATTTTACCCAAGATACGCAACGGTCACCGCTACAACCTAACGCAGGCCGACCGCTTCGGCCTGCCTGGGGAGTCGGCGGAGATGACCATCCGGGAGAATTCATCATGCACTGACGGTAAGTATGGATTTTGGCAGTTCCTCGCCATCTTGGCAATGCTGTTTCCTACCGCCCTCTGGAGTGCTACTACGACGAGTACCGGGGTGGTGACAAATCCGCTCAATTTGGAGCCAGCCGTCCGGCAAGCCTACCAGCAGTTTTACATCCTCGACTATGATGGAGCATTATCCCAGTTTGAAAAGGTCCAAGCGCTCCATCCTGCCGAGCCGCTTGCCATCGATTACATTCTGTACGTGACGCTCTTTCGCGAACTCTATCGCCTCGATCTCCTCGATACCACGTTCTATGCTCATGACGGATTCTTAACGGGTAAGCACAAGCCCACGCCCGCAGATCCAGCCGTACAGTCGAAGATCAACCAACTCGCCCAACAGGCGATCGCACTGGCGAACCAGCACATAAAAACCGACCCGAAGGATGTTGACGCTATCTTCGCCCGCGGCTGGGCGCGCAGCCTGAGTGCGTTGTACGCCGGCCTGGTAAACCGTGCATTCGTCGGTGCGCTCCATCAGGCTATAGAAGCCCGCTCCGACCATGAGAAGGTCCTCCAGTTGAGCCCACAGTACGTAGACGCGAAGCTGGTCGTCGGAGTCCACCAGTATGTTGTCGGCAGTTTGCCTTTCACGTTCAAGCTGGTTGCAGGAATTGCTGGGATAACCGGATCGAAATCCAAGGGAATCAGTGAGCTCGAGGATGCCGGCAATAGGGGAATCATCACGTCCGTCGAGGCGCGCACCGCGCTGGCGTTGTTTTTGCGGCGCGAAGCAAACTATAAGGACGGGGTCGTCATGATGCGCTCACTCTGCGACGAGTATCCGCGAGACTTTCTCTTTTGCCTCGAAGTCGCGAATTTGACAAAGGATGATGGGGATGGTCCGAAGGCAATCGGCGAATACCGTACCCTCATTAGGCAGGCCGAGCGGCCGGGTTACTTTCCATCTGCTCATTTGGAGCTTGCCTGGTTTGGCTTGGCCGAGGCTCTACGGGGCCAAAAGGACTATCAGGAAGCCGCTTCGGCGTACGATCAAGCCGCCGCCCAACCGAGCGTCAGCGCAGAATTGCGCGGGCGTTGCGTTCTCAACGCGGGTGAGATGTATGACCTTCTGCAAGAACGAGATAGGGCACAAGAGCGATACCAGGCCGTGGTTCAGAACTACGCCGATTCCAACCAGGCTGACTCGGCGCGGCGCTACCTGAAATCCCGGTTTACCGGACCCTGATTACCAGAACCTGATGCATCCCGCGCGTTCGGGCTGGGTGATCCCGGTTATCTCTCCCCATCATCTACAAATCGGGGTAAACTTGCCGCTGTCGGGGATTGTACCGCCCATGGCGGCCCAGTTAGCCCCGAAACGGAGGTAAGGAATGGCCATTTATTGTGCAGGTTGTGGCAAAGCTTTGGGCGACGACGCCCGCTTCTGTTCCGCTTGTGGGCGTCCCGCTGGAAATGCCGGAGCTTTCACAGGTACAGCCCCGGTCTCACGTCCCCCGTTCGTACGTCCCCGAGTTGGGAGAAAGATCGCGGGAGTTTGTCAGGGGTTGGCAAACCACCTAGGTTGGGATGTCACGGTCTTGCGGGTGATCACGGTCGTGCTTGCCGTTTTGACCTTCCCGCTGGGGCTGATCGCTTACATGATTTTTTGGCTTGTTGTGCCTGAAGAACCGTTGATCCTCCCTGCGGATATACCTGCGAAACCAGCAGCTTAGAGTGCCAACCTCAAGCTTTGTATACGATGCTGGGCGCCGGACTTCCTTCCGCTGCTTGAAAGGCCGCTGATGTTCTTCGAGTCAGGTGGGGCCCGTCTGTTTTTCTCGACGATGGGGACCGGACCAGACCTGGTGCTCTTACACCCCACGCCTGTCGACCATTGCTTCTGGATGCCGGTGGCCGAAAAGCTCGCAGAGTGTTATCGAATAACTCTCCTCGACTTCAAGGGACATGGTCGGTCCGAGGCAGCGGGGGGTGTTCTCAGTATCGAAGGCTTAGCAGAGGATGTCGTCCGCCTTCTCGACGCGCTCGGCATCGAACGGGCGTTCTTCGCCGGTTGCTCCATTGGTAGTTACGTGCTTTACGAACTTTGGCGGAGTGCGCCAGCTCGTATCAGAGCGCTCGCCCTCTGTTGCGGAAAGCCGCAGCCGGATGCGGAGGCGAACCGCTCCAAGCGAAAGCAAACCATCGAAGGCATCGCACGAAACGGAACGGTGGCCTTCTTCGACCAGACGTTGACGACCTTGCTCACCCCCGGTTACCGGCAGCGTGAACCGCTGAAGACGGCTGAGCTTCGCGCGATGATGAGTCGCATGACGGCAGAGTCGGCTGTCGCGGTACAACACGCCCTGATGACGCGACCCGATTCTGTCCCCACCGTGAAGACGATTTCCGTGCCCGTTCTGGCCTTGGCGGGGCAGGAAGACCAGGCAAGCACACCTGAGGAGATGGCGGTCATCCACCAACTGCTGTCTTCGAGCGAATATCACCTGATCCCGGGAACTGGGCATTTCGCGCCGTACGAGAAGCCCGACACGGTTGCAGCGATACTCGAGAGTTTCTTCGGGAAAGTCTCCGGCCCAGACACAGCCATAAGTCCCCATCAGGGAGCTTAATTTGCCGTTTGGGCTCTGGGCGCGCTGGACCGGAGTCAGCCCCCGCACACGCGTCCTTGGAAAATCATCACAGGCCCGGTAGGCTGAGATTTTGAATCCAACCTAACTTGGGAAAGGCCATCTGGCTTTGAAATCCAGCTTTCGCTTCGCACTAACTGTACGTCCATTCGCATATCCCGATTCCAAATCAACATTGCATTGTGAAGAGGTGGCACTTGATTCGCTTGCTGCCAATTATCGAACGCCTTTGTATGTCTATTCTGAAACGCAGATTGTGGATCGCTATAACCTTTTCACTCAAGCGTTCCGGCATCGGCCTCACATGATTTGCTATTCGGTAAAAGCAAACTCGAATCTGTCCATTCTTAAGCTTCTCGCCAATCATGGATCGGGATTCGATATCGTCTCGGGAGGCGAGCTTGAGCGGGTTCTTCGGGCAAGCAAGACATCGGCCAAGGGAGTCGTATTTTCGGGGGTTGGGAAAACGGCTCCGGAGATAGATCTTGCTCTCAAAGCCGCTATCCTTATATTTAATGTCGAGAGCGAGGGTGAAGTCGCTTTGCTGGCAGAACGCGCCGAGAGGCTTCGAACACGAGCCCGGGTTGCCCTGCGCGTGAATCCAGATATCGTTGCCGAAACCCATCCCTACATCTCCACCGGACTGCGCGAGCATAAATTCGGGGTCGACATCCGAAGAGCGCGCGAAGTTTACCAGGAAATAAACCGCTCACGTTACCTCGAGCCCGTAGGGGTCAGCGTGCATATTGGCTCACAGATCCGTAGTGCAGAACCCTTTGGCGCGGCCATGGAACGGGTGGCCTCTCTGGTGCGGCAACTCGAGGACGATGGGATCAAGATACGTTACGTTGATGCGGGAGGAGGATTGGGCATCGACTATCAGGGAGGGACTGCAGAATCTGGGGTCTCCGGTCCTACTTCCGACCCAGAGTCCAATGCACCGATTCAAGGACAGGAGCAACGAAGGAAAAAGTCAAAAAAAGAGGACCCGTCCTTTGATCCCGCAGCCGAGATAAAACGCTACGCTGACTCAATCGATCGCGCCTTACGCGGCATGAAAGTCAAGCTTCTCCTCGAGCCGGGCCGTTTTATCGTAGCTCAGGCTGGAGCTCTGCTCACGCAGGTTCTCTATGTGAAACAAAACGGAAGCAAAACTTTCGTGATTACAGATGCCGGAATGAACGATCTTCTCCGTCCCTCGCTGTACGACGCCTATCACGAGATTCTCCCGGTGGACCGGGATGAAGCGGCACGCCTTCAGACCGTCGATATTGTTGGACCCGTCTGCGAAAGCGGTGATTTCTTTGCTCGCGACCGCCCAATGCAGACGGTACAACCGGGGGACTTGGTTGCCATTCTCGACACTGGGGCCTATGGACTTTCGCTCAGTTCGAACTATAACTCGCGCCCGCGTCCGGCGGAGGTTCTGGTCAGGGGAAAGAAAGCCAGGCTCGTCAGGCGGCGAGAGAAAGTGAAAGAACTCTTCGCGGCGGAAGCGCCACTTCTTTGAATGACTGGAGCGTTCCCAATTGAAAAGCGATCAGCTAAAGTAACGATCATTAGGAGGGTTGCCAGGTTCTCGAAACCGCGCGTCCCAGAGATAGTTTTCCGCTGACCGGACTTTAGCTGACAGGTTTTTAGCTGTCCGGCTTTTAGCTCTTTACGGTGACGGAATTGAGTGAACTGAGGCCAAGCTGTTCGCGCCGCCATCGTTTGTTGTTTCAGAAGCCGAGGCTACATTCGCCGAAGGCTTGACCCCCTGCGGAACTTCCGCAGGCTGATTTGGCCCTAGCCCCAGGCTGATCAGAGCCCTGCTATCCGGCATGAGTTTGGTTTGCCAGCCATGATCCGCTTGATATTTCTGCATTGCGGCCTGGGTCGAGTTATCCCATTCCCCCGTCGGACTTCCTGTCAGGTAGTTGTGGCGAATCAAGGCCTGCTGAATTTCGGTCGCCCGGCTGGAGTCGATCGTTCGCTGGCCAAGGGGTTTGCGGAAATGAATTCGATGGCTTTTGCTGCTGGAGGCCCCATGCGGATGACCGGATGTGGGGGACCTGTGCGTTCTGCTGGCGAAAGCCGGGTAAATAGCCAAGGCTGTGATCAGCACAGCTGCCTGGCTTGCTCGGACTGAAAGCATTCGTTACCTCGCCGGGCAAAAAAAATCTACGCCGTCTAGTAAAAGTACCGATTGCTCGGCCGTATTGCAACCGAACTAGCCTCTGGAGGGGAAACTTTTACATCTCTCGTAACGCCCAGAAGTTTTGGAAAAATCCGCTTTTGGGGCATTGGTTTTTTGCTCAAGCCGGACTGGAGGCAAAACCACCAGCCCGGCCGGAGCCTTCTGATTAGGGCAGCGTCCCACCGAGGTAGGTTCCGCCAGCTGTCGGGTTTCGGGAGTCGACCACTCGGAAGACGACATCCTGACTAGGTTTCAACCCGGAGACAATCGATTGGAATTGGTCTGGTCCGGTAACCGGTTGTTTGTTTATCTCAGTAATGACAACACCGGCAGCCAGACCGATCTCATCGGCAAGCGATCCCGGTTTAACCTGCGTCACTAGAACTCCCCGCACTCCCTTACTGGCCAGAGCCTGAGGAACAGCCTCGACTGTGATCCCTAGTTTGCCTTCTGCCGCGTTCGGTGCGCTCTCCGGTCCGTTCTGCCCGGGCTGATTGTTGGCCTGACCAGCGTAGAGCTTGGCCCGATCCGCGATGGTTAGGGTCGCCGAAGACTGTTGTCCAGCCCGTACGTAGCCGAGGTGAACTGTGCTTTCAGGCTTTCGAGAAGCTATGTCGTTCACTAGGGCGTCGCCGTCTTTGATGGGTTTGCCGTCGACAGACACAATGATATCGCCAGCCTTCAAGCCCGCTTGGTCCGCCGGCCCGTGTGGAGTGACTGCATTGACGAGCACACCCGCTTTGAATCCATAGACGCGTCCGACTGCAGGGTTGAGATTCTCCTGGAATTGGACGCCAATCGATCCACGCACCACCTTATGGTCTGGTCCGATCAGGTCGTTGTACACCTGGATGACGGTGTTCGCCGGCATGGCAAACCCGATCCCCTGATATCCGGCTGACTGCGTGTAAATTGCCGTGTTTACACCGATGACCTGCCCGGCCATATTCACCAGGGGTCCTCCGGAGTTGCCGGGGTTAATGGCGGCATCCGTTTGAATGAAATGTTGGAACTGGCCGGCGGCACCCGGTTCAATAGTTCTGTTCTTGGCTGAGACGATCCCTGCAGTGACAGTTTGCGAGAGGGCAAACGGACTCCCGATGGCGATTACCCAGTCGCCCACTGACGCCGCATCCGAGTTACCCATCTTCACGGTCGGCAGCGGGTTGTCGGACGGAATCTTGATGACTGCGAGATCGGTGTCTTTATCCACCCCGACAACTTTCGCCGGCCGGCCCTGGTAGCCTTCAGCATCTGTCGAAAGTTTCACAAAAATCCGGTCAGCCTTTTCGACCACGTGATTGTTGGTGAGGATGTAACCGCGCTGGTCGACGATGAACCCCGAGCCGAGCGACTCACGTACGTGCTCTCCCTGGTCGCCCCCTCCGTCCTGGCCCCCGAAGAATCGGTTGAAGAAATCCTGAAAGTTTTGATCGGGGCCGCCCTGGTTCTGGTCGTTCTGATCGTCGTCACCGCCCGGTGGCGTAGGCGTGGGTGTAGGACCCATAGGCCCATGGAAACGCTTGCGAGGCGTCGTTTTTGAATCTTCCTGGGGTAGCGTTTCCGTATTGATATTCACTACCGCCGGGCCCACTCCCTTGGCAATCGTGGTGAACGTGGTCGAAAGATTGACAGGCTCGGGTATCTTGAGTGGGGAAGCGTCGGAGCTATTTACTTGCGCCTCATTGCCATGAACGCCATGCGCTACGACGGATCCGATAAGTATGCCCGCTGAGAGCGTGCCGAGGATCATAAAGACGGAAGCGAGACGGCGTAGGCGGAGCCGTTCGATGAATGATTTCATTTCGGATCTAACCTCGTTATTCAGAAACATCCTTGAGTGGGGCGTCTGTGGAAAACCCAATCCTCAGTATAAAGGGTTTTACGGTCTGGCAGGCTACAGCAGCCCTGTCCCTTTTGCTCCAACTTTTAGATATCTTCCAATTTTAGATGCGTGTGCCGATCCGTTCCGCAGCGGCAATCCCCGCCAAAATTAGAAGAGCTCCCAGAGTGGCCAAGCCACTCAATCCCTGGTGCAACACAATCAGCGAAGTGAGCCACGCAAAAACCGGCTCGATGGCCAGGATTAATGCCATCTGCGCCGGCGGGAGCAGGTGCTGCGCCCAGCTCATGATCGAGAATGCAGCCGCTGTGGCTAGTAAAGCCGCCACAATCAATGCCGCTGTAAATTGTGCCGAAAAGTGGACGTAGGGCTTTTCAAAAAGAGGCGAGGTGATCGCCATGAACAGCGTGGCGAAACCAATCTGGAGCAGCGCCAACTGTTCGAACGGGACACGATGGCTCCTTTGCCGGTTTCCTGCTCGGGAAAAATGATCCTGCGCGATGATCTGCAAGGCGAATCCGAAGGCACACATCAGGGAGAGGATGTCGCCCTTGTTGACCCTACCAAAGCTACTGAATCCCAGGCCGCTTGCCGCACCGTTTGGAGGAGTGGTCAGCAGCACGATACCCGCGAACGCCAAAGCGGCTCCCAGCCATACATTCCAGCGTGGCGTCGCTGTCTCCGGGGAGCGCAGCCCCGGAAACGCGGCAAGCAGGGGTACCATGACCACGGTCAGCCCCGTGAGAAAGGCCGACTTCGATGGCGTGGTCAGAAGCAGTCCTGTCGTTTGAAATTGATACCCCATGGCCAGGAAGAATCCGACGACCGCGCCACCCCTATAGGCCCTTGGGGTCAGGCGATTCCATTGCGTGCGGTAGACAAGTGCAAGGCAGCAAAATGCGAGAGCCATGCGGAGCAGATTAAAAAGCAGAGGCGAGACGTCAGAAAGCGCATCTTTGACGAGAACGAAAGTCGAGCCCCAAACGGCAACGACGGCGAACATCATGAACATTGCCTGACGGCGCCGGTTCTTTGTGGATCTATGTTCCGGCGAACTCTTCATTTCGGCGGTCGTTCCAAATTGCGTGGCTCCTGTCACTCAGTCGCCTCTTTCCTGGATCGCCGAATGGGTGAGGGAGTGAGCCCCCGTCAGGTATACAGTCCGGCCGTCGACGACCGTCTCGAGAACCCGAGTTCCAAGAATCTCTCCAGGAGTTACTTTGGTCAGATCACGATCGAGTACAACGAAATCAGCAACGTATCCTGGGATTAGCTTTCCCTTGTAGCTTTCGGCGAACTCCGCGTATGCCGAGGCTTGGGTGTAAGCGTAGAGCGCTTGTCCGATCGTCAGTTTTTGCTCGGGAAGATAGCTTTGCGTCCCGCTCTCGTTCTCTCGTGTCACTGCGCAGTACAGTCCCCGGAACGGGCTGATCGGCTCGACCGGATAGTCCGTACCAAAGGCGACTGTCACCCGTGCGTCCAGAAATGCTTTCCAGGCGTATGCGAATTTCTCACGCTTAGGCCCAAGTCGCGCTGCAGCCCAATTCATGTCCGTCAACAGGTGGTTAGGCTGCATAGACGCCAGGATCCCCATCTGGCGATAGCGGTCGATGTCCGGCGGATCGACTATCTGGCTGTGCTCGATCCGGTTACGAGCCTCAGTAAACCGGCTCGCGTTTTCGACTGTTCCAACCGCCTGCTCTGCCCTGTGAAAGGCCTCGAGAGCTGCATCCACAGCGCGATCGCCGATCGCATGGAATCCGATCTGAAATCCTGCCTCAGCTCGTTCAGCTGTCATCTCGTCCAGCCTCGCTTGTTCGTACCGCAGGATTCCGCTATTGCCGGGATCATCCGTATAGGGAAAGTTGAGTGCGGCAGTGCGCGACCCTAGAGATCCGTCCAGGAAGCCCTTGAGCATACCCGTGTGGAGCATACGGTCGCTGGCCGCGTGCGAAGCTCGGTGGGCCCTCAACACCTCAATCGGATCGTCGAAGCGGAGCCACTCCGAGACCCTCACGGGCAGCTTTCCCTCCCGCTCGAGTTCTTCGTAGACCAGGAAGTCGTCCCAATCCGAGTTGTCCTGAACGGAAGTCACCCCGTTGGCAGCAGCGTCGGCGAGAGCCAAAGAGATCGCGCGCGTCCGGGTTGCATGCGAAGGAGCTGGAATATTTTTCCGGACAAGCTGCTCGGCAGCGTCTTCTCGCAGAATTCCTGTGACCTCGCCATCCTGGTTCCGGTCGATATGACCACCTTGCGGGTCCGGAGTTTGCCGGGTGATCCCCGCGGCCGCGAGCGCGGCCGAGTTCGCAACGGAAATGTGCCCATCCACCCGGCTGAACATTGCGGGATGCTGTCCGGTTACGCCGTCGAGGTCCCATCGGGTTGGCAGCGTGGCACCGGCCCACAGGGTGTGATCCCACCCTCCCCCAAGGAGCCACTGCCCAGCTGGAGCGGCCGAGGCGGCCAACCGTACTCGGTCCAGCATCCGCGCCAGCGACGCGCATCCCTCGAGATCCACCGAGAGCTTCCTTCTTCCGGCTTCTGCCAGATGCACGTGGGCGTCATTGATCCCAGGCATGACAAAGGCTCCGTGAAGATCGACGAGAACAGCATCCTGCCCGTGGCTTCGCAGCACCGATGCATCATCGCCCACGGAGATGACTTGACCCTTGTCCACAGCCATTGCCGTCACCCGCTGGAGGCGATCGCCTGGCAGGCCCACTCCTGTGAGGATATTGCCACCGTAGTAGATCGTTTGCGCCTGCATCGGATAAGAGCTGAATATAAGAGAAACTGCAAAGGTTACTTTCAGAATACCGAAGGACCGCGACGGCAACGAGCTGCAGAAAAGCCTGGAGAAAGGTTTCATGTCGCCGGATCCGTGAGCAATGTTTGTGTGCGCTCGGGCTAAAAGAGCGCGAGCAAGAGCAGAAGGATTCTCTTGAGCGCCAGCTCACGATCCGCGGCGTCATACCATTCTCCACGCGTGTGAATTCCGCCACCGTCTCCCCCAGCGCCGATGCTGATCGCCGGAATCCCCAGCGAAAGAGGGATATTCGCGTCGGTCGATGCAACCCGCTCCTCGGTCCGGATCCCCAGGTGCCGGTCCACAGCACGCAGCGCGTCGAGCAATGGTGCGTCCTGCGCAAGCCGGCCCGACGGACGTTCGCCGATGCGCTCGATCTCGAATCGGACTGCGCCTCGTACTCTCCCGTTATTCCGGTTCCGCTGCGCGGATTCGTTCGCAGCCAGCACAGCGTCCTCGACGGCGCGATGCAGTGCTACTTCGAGGCGGATTAGCTGTTCGGCTTCGAGGCTGCGGAGATCGAACCGTGCAATTGCTCGCTCGGGAATCGCATTGATCGAACTTCCGCCCTCGATCGTGCCGACATTCAGCGTCGTACGCGGTGAGTCTGGCAACATGACTTCACTCAAGGCGAGAATGGCCTGGCTCAGAATCACGATGGGATTCGGTGTTCCAGCGTCCGTCCAGGAGTGGCCGCCGGGTCCGAGAATCGAGACCGCATAGCGCAGGCTGCCGAGCGCCTGGGTCACCACGACGTCGCTCCCGGCGCCGTCCAGCACTACGTTGGCGGAGATACGTTCCCGCCATGGTGACATTCCATAGAGATAGCGCATTCCGCGCAGATCGCCTTCCCCTTCTTCACCTACGTTGCCCACAAAGAGCAGATCGCCTGGGAGCTCGATTCCACAACTGGCGAGCGCCGCCGCGATGGCGAGCAAACCGGCCACACCTGCTCCGTTGTCGCATGCTCCGGGAGCGCTGAGACGATGGTTCTCTAGGACGGGTTCGATCGGAATATCTCTCGGAAAAACAGTGTCTATGTGGGCCGAAAGCACGACGCAGGGTCCGGGCGATGGCTTTTCACCGCGCAAAAGGCCTAGGACGTTACCTTCCTCATCGATCTCTACGTCTGCCAGACAGAGTTCGCGAAAACGCTCCGCCAGCCACTCGGCGCGGGCTCGTTCGCCGAAGGGAGGCGCCGGAATCGAGACCATTTCGCGCTGCCATTGCATCAACTTGCGTTCCTGTAAATGGAACCACTGGAAAGCAGCGTGGACGCGCGACTGGGAGGCGAGCTGGCTGACTCGCGAAAAGGCCGTCTGTGCGATCGCACCCATCATGACAGATTCTCAGAGTACTCTACTTCGGCCAGCCACAAGCCACGCGCCGGTGCCGTAGGGCCGGCTTGCGACCGCGAGCGCGCAGCGAGGATTGCAGTCATAGCATTCGATGCAAGCTTCCCTCGACCCACTTCCAAAAATGTCCCAACAAGATTGCGCACCATGTGATGCAGAAACCCATTTCCCCGGACCCGATAGATGAGAAATCCACCTGCAGCGGCGAGCTTAGATTGCTCTTGGTAAGCGGTCGCGCTCCAATTCCCCATCTGCCACCAGCTGCCGGACAAGGTCTGCGATGGTCCGCCCCACTCCGAGCTGTAGATCGTCCTCACGTTCCCTCGCGGTCCGGGCTTTGTCTCCATCGCGGCTTCTCCTAGGATACTGGTGCGTTCTGCCAGATCCGGATCGCTCGCCGCGAAGGATGTGAAATCGCGTTCGCCGAGAATCTGCACAGCCGCGCTCTGCATCGCTTCCAAATCGAGAGATTGCTCGATTCCATACACGTATCGCGCCAGCCATGGCGGGCAAATGCTTCCCAGAAAAATCCGGTATTCATAGGTCTTTCTTATGGCGGAATGTCTGGCGTGGAAGCCTTCTGGAGCGATTTCAGCGCTGAGCACGCGAATCGCGGCAGGGAGTGTGCGGTTGAGCGCGCGGGCGAAGTTGGTCTCTGGGATCCGAGCATACATGTCAAAGGAGGCGACTTGGCCCAGAGCGTGCACACCCGCATCGGTCCGCCCGGAACCTTGTGGCAATACCGTCTCGCCGGTCACACGCTCGATCGCCGCGCGTAGTTCGCCCTGCACCGTTACGCGGTCTGACTGCACTTGCCAACCGTGAAACTCAGTGCCGTCATACGCTAAAACGAGTTTCCACGTCCGGCCGTCGCGGAGCGTTCCCACCACCTTCTCTCTCTCCCGTCGCCCCCGAATGTGACGAAGTGCGGGAATGCAGAGGATATCCCATACTGCCGCTGCGATATACTCAACTGGCTTTGTCAGCCAAGGTTTTCAAACTCGTTGGGCGCGTGCCCACACGTCCGTCCCGCAATGACAGGCAAGCGCTTCGTTTGTTTCATCGCCTTCAAATAGGGAACCAATGGTCTCGACGAGCCGTAAGTATGACTGCGCCTGTTCATTGTGTTGCTTTCGATTTATGTTGCCTTTTGAGGATCGGCCAGACGGCCGGTCTCGAAGTTAGAGAAGAAATCTAGAGTCATATTCACACGTTCCTGCATCTGGCTACGAGCATCTCGCCGTTCTGCGTCAGTCTGCGTGGCGATTTGTGCTCGGCCTTTGGTGGATATGAGATGTGGGAGCGGAATAGGAAGACGGAGAAGGGCGAATGGCCTTTTGCTTTGACCCCCAAGATTTTGACCCGCGGATGAAAACTTCGAAATGCGGCAATCCAGCCCAAAATCGCTTAACTGACTTGAAATGCTGTCAAGCGAGCCGGTTGTTCTCGAAACTTCAGGCCGCAGTTGTCACCGCATGCATGCTGAGCGCGACAATGCAACCCATGGCTTTGGCCCAGCAACCCGCTCCGGCTCCAGCGCAACAACCGGCTCCGGCGCCTGCCGCCCAGGGCCTCCCTGCGGTGCCTGAGCCCGTTTCCACTCAACCGCTTTTCATGCGGCCGGGAGCGAAGGACTTCAGCAAACCCAACCCTTCCTACCCCAACATCTTCAAGCGGTTTCTGCCGATCAATATTCCGCCGCCGGTCACGGTCAACTTGGGCCGCCTTGCCGATCTGATTCGAGACGGCAAGATCTACCTGAGCTTGGCGGATGCGATCGTGCTGGGCCTTGAAAACAACTACGACATCGCCATTCAGCGTTACAACCTGGACATCGCGGATACAGACTTATTACGTGCTCGCGCCGGCTCGAACCTGTTGGGCGTTTCGAGCGGTTTGGTTCAGGGAACTCTGGGCGGAAACCAGACCACAACCTCTCTTACCTCGGGCGGGGGGCCAGGTGGTACTTCGACGGCGGTAGGCGGCGCGGGTGCCGGAGCGGGAGGTATCGTGATCACCACCAGTGGCGCGGGCCCAACGCCTGAGCAGATGGATCCATTCTTCACGGCAACCATTCAGGGGGAACGCACAGTCACGCCCGAAGCCACACCTTTTGCCAGTGGCACGCCCACCCTGGACCAAAATACGAACACATATAACTTCAACTACAACCAGGGTTTTATCAGTGGTACCTCGCTTGCCGTGGGCTTTCTGAACAGCCGGGCGACCAGCAACAGTATCTTCAACGCATACAGCCCACAGTTCCAGTCCACATTTCAGGCAAGAATCACCCAGCACTTGCTCAACGGGTTCGGACCGGGTATCAACGGGCGCCTTATTATCCAAGCCAAAAACGACCGGCGAATTTCCGACTCGGCATTCCGTCAACAGATCCTTTTCACCATTAACCAGATAGAGGGCATCTATTGGCAATTAGTGGCTGATTATGAGGACGTGCAAGCCAAGCAGAGGGCGCTGCAGCAATCCACACAATTGGCATCTGATAATCGCAAGCAATTGCAAATCGGCACGCTCGCTCCCCTCGATGTGACGAACTCCGACAATCAGGTCGCCAGCGACACGCAAGCGCTGATCACTTCGCAGACCGCTCTTGAGTATCAACAGTTGATCATAAAGCAAGCCATCAGCAGGAATCTGGACGATCCAATTCTCTCCGCCGCTCCCGTGATTCCCACCGATCGCGTCTCTCTCGAAGAGACGCCGGAAGAACATTTGCCGATAGAGGAACTTGTTCGGAAAGCATACGCCAACAGGCCGGAGATCGAGCAGCAAGTTCTCAGTTTGAAGAATGACGAGATCACGTTGCGAGCGGTCAAGAACAATCTTCTACCCACCGCCGATCTTTACGGCTTCTACAACAGCAACGGGCTTGGGGGCTCTCCTAGTCCGTTCTGCCGGCCGTTCGTTCCCGGCTCGTGCACCGTTCCCACCATCGGCTACGGTACTGTCTTCACCAATCTTTTCAACAGCAGCGGGCCCGATAAGGGGGTAGGCGTCAACCTCAACATCCCGCTGCGCAACCGCATGGCCCAGTCGCTACAGGCCAGGGCTCTCCTCGAATATCGTCAGGGGCAGATGCGCCTTCAGCAACTTTACGTTCAGGTCCGCATCCAGGTGATCAACGCCCAATACGCGTTGACCAACGATCGTGCCGCCTTGCAGGCGGCACAGGCTGCGAGCGTATTTAACCGCGAGTCCTACGACGCTGAGGTCAAAAAGCTCCGTCTCGGCGCCTCGACCACGGCGAACGTGTTGCTTCAGGAAAAGAACCTTGCTGTGGCACAGAACAACGTGATCTCGACAGAGGCCACGTACGCAAAAGACCGCGCCTCGTTGGAACAACTTCTTGCGCAAACGCTCGATCGCTACAACATCCAGCTTTCCGACGCTGTGAGCGGCAACGTGACGCAGCGGCCCGCGATTCCTGGGATCGAGCCGGCGAAGGCAGCTCCGGAGGCGATCGTACCTGAGCAGCAGCAGCGCCTGGAGCAGACGGAGCATCCTCCCGCGCCGAATCCAACGTTGCCTCCGCAGCCGAACCTGACTCCGCAAGAGCAGCAGAATGTGCCGCCTCAGCAGCCGCCGCCACCCCGTCCCTGACGGGGTGGCAGGTTCGCGTAAAGCTAACCTGGGGTCTTTTCGCCAAGAATCTAGACGATGTCTAGCGCTTTTACTTACCGTTCCGCGACACGTTCCAATAGATCGAAGAATTCCGGAAAAGAAATAGCCGCCGAGTCCGCTCCGCGAATCAAGGTGTCTCCCGCGGCGCGCAACGCCGCTACGGAAAACGCCATCGCAATCCGGTGATCCGCCCCCGAGTCGATCTCTGCGCCATGGAGTTTCTGGCTCCCCGGCACACCAAGCCCGTCCTCGAATTCCTCTACCTGCGCTCCCATGGCGCGTAGGTTTGTAGCCACAAGCGCAATACGATCGCTCTCTTTG
>DASYBJ010000758.1:0-8184 GCA_036500845.1 Acidobacteriaceae bacterium | reverse complement strand
CGTTTGATCGCGGCAACGAATCGCGATCTGAAAGCGATGGTCGAAGAACAGAAATTTCGATCCGATTTGTACTATCGCCTGAATGTGTTTCCCATCAGAGTCCCAGCGTTGCGCGAGCGAAAAGAAGATATTCCCGCGCTGGTCCGGCACTTCGTCCAGCAATTCAGCCGGCGGAACAACCGTGTGATTGAAACTATCCCGTCCGAAACTATGGAAGCGTTGATTCGCTATCACTGGCCTGGCAATATTCGGGAGCTCCAGAATGTGATTGAGCGGGCCGTAATCATCTCAAAGGGCTCTGTACTGAATGTTTCCCTCGCCGAACTCAAAGCGGATACCAGTGCGAAGACCAGTCCGGCCAAGACGAAGGTTAGTTCGGTCAATCACGAAAATCTTCAGGACGTGCTGAACGAGACGCAACGGACTCAAATCCTGCGCGCCCTTGAAGAAGCGAACGGTGTGATTTCAGGAGCAAACGGAGCGGCTGCTCGTCTCGGAATCAAGCGTTCTACACTCCAGCTTAGGATGCAGAAGCTTGGCATTCGCCTTTCACGGACGGCCGTTACGGGCCACCAAAGGATATGAAAATTGTGGGCGCACGAGGCACGTTGAAATGCTTGTATAGTGCGCTACGCGGCACATCTAGCGGGACGCCAACAGACCCAATACATCTTTCCCGCGTGAACAGACTGGACTTCCTACTCGGCCATCAATCGCCAAGTAGGCTCGGGGCTTACGGGAGGGTCGTACCCGACGTCTCTTCGTCACTTCTATTTCCATTCAGACATGACTTCCTCGCGGAATTAAACCTTGTAAGCGGCCGATTCAGTGAGCGGAAGAGCCGCTACTCCCGACTGTGAAGGGGTTAGTCAGAAACACGAGCGGAGCCGCAATCAGCCATGAAATGCCGAGAAGACGAAAGCAATCCGTGAACGCCAGAAGATGAGCGTGAGCTTGAAGCTGAGAGTTGAAATACGCGTATGCAGCTCGTTGAGCATCGGCATCGGAAAAGAGTCGCGCGTGAAGGTACGCTGCGGTTTCGTTTACGCGCTGTTGTAATACTCCTGAGGAGGCTGTCAGATTGGCCCCAACAACCGACTGATGAACACCCCTGGTAAGGTTTCGCGTTTGATTGTCATACAATCGTAGAATGAACGATTAAATCGGTCGAGTTTACCGATCGGTTTTCGTTTCGGGCTTCGTTCTGGTTCAACCTAACCAATAGCGGTCGTCGTGCATACCGTTCGGCAATTGGAGGAAATTGAATAGCTCATCATCATGCCAGGAATAAATGGCACAGCGTCCGCAATTGAAAGCGCTCTGTCTGCCACGGAACTGGCCGAGGTGTACAACCGGAATTTTGTTGAGTTGGTGTGGGCGGAGAAACCCTCCTTCGGCCTATGCCAATCGAGCAGCTCAATCGTTTCAGACGCTACCCTCTGAAACGTGGCAGGATTCCAAACCCATCGATGGTGTTCGTGGGCTACGGATGCCGCCTCGCTCCGAATCCATCGCACGCAGCGCCAAAGCGGCAGTGTGACAATCCGACACGAATCCTTACCGGGGGTGATGTTCGCCTGAATACCTTCACGCAACTTGATAGCTGTCCTCGATCATCTTGCGGGCCTTGTCCGGGATACCAGCCAAGTCTCGCATCGAGTCTGCATAAACGACCAAGAGCTCGTAGGTTGAATGAATCATTCTCGATGGCAAGCTTCAGTTCCATCAACCATGTATTCGGTCCGGTACTGCTCCATGATTACTTGTTCAAACTCCCTCCAACCGCGAAGGGGCGTCCAATCAGGTTCTCGGCTTTAAGCCGCAACCACTGGGGCACAGGACTATCGTTGTCATTGCGACAACTCACTAGGAGGCTCTTCGTAGCGGCTAATAGACGCTTGTACGACTTCAGTCGTAGACGCGGCGTGCGCTACACTCGCGCGCCTGGCGTCGCGAGCTTTTTCCGGGCCCGACTATATCCAAACGACAGCACATCGTATCTCTTAGCCTGCCCATTGCAAGTCTTCTAGCGAGCGTGCGACGCAGCTTCCTCGATCACAGCTGCAACCTCCTTCGGCCTGGAGGCGTAGACCGCGTGGCTGGCGCCTGATACTTCGACCTTGTGACTCTTGGCTCGTGTGGCATACCACCGTTCGAGATCTGGGTTGATGGTTCTGTCTTTTGCCGCTACCAACACCCAGCTTGGTTTGCTTCTCCACGCAGGCGTGGTGATCACTGCTTTGAAATTGTCCGCCGCGTTGAGTACCTGCGATTGCGCCATGTAATCGGCCTGCTCGGCAGACAGATCGGCTGCGAAGTACTCATGAAACTTCGCCGGATCGAGGTAAGTGAAACCGTCTGGCGTCTTCTTTATCGCACCAGACTTGCTGAGGTCGCTTGGGAAGCGCTTTCCGTCATCCGCCTCGTTCTCTCCAGCATCTGGCATGTGGGCCGCGACGTATACCAAACCGGCAACCGATGGATCCGTCCCCGCTTCTGTGATTACGGCTCCCCCATAGCTATGAGCGACAAGAATGCAGGGTCCGTCTTGTTGAGCAAGGATCCGCTTGGTGGCAGCCACGTCTTCTTTAAAGGATGTCTCTGGCTCCTGGACGATGCTGACTTTGTAGCCATCCTTGACAAGGATGTCGTGAACGCCTTTCCAGCCAGAACCATCTGCCCAGGCGCCGTGGACTAAAACAATATTCCGAACGCGTTGCGCTTCGTTCTGCGCTGAGAGCGCGCCGCAGGTCAACAGCAATAAAGCGATGTAGAGAGACTTAAGGATTCCTCGGACTACTCGCATGACTAGCACCGATGACGCAGGATGCGGGTCGATTCGACACTTGGTTAACCGCCCAACAACACTGTTGGTGATTGGAAGATCAGGTTGGTCAGCCTTCATTGAATTCACTCATCTTGTCACTCCATTTGTTACGTAATGTTCGCGGCAGGCCAGCGTTTCTGACGGCTTTGCCGGTAAGACTTGCCGTGCGGTCTGGGGAATCTCCGCGCCTGAATTCACCGAACCGAAACGGCGGTTTGGACATCGACATTGCCCCTGATCGCATTCGAGTAGGGACAGATTGCGTGGGCGCACTCGACAAGCTGAGCCGCCGTCTTCTGGTCGACGCCGGCTATGGTCACGGCGAGCGCGGCGGACAACACGAACTCACCCGAGTCGTTGGGGCCGAGGCCGATCTCGGCGACAACTTCTACGTCGCCCTCTGCAAATCTGTGGCCGACGCGCAAGAGCGCATCCTCAAAGCAGGCGGCATAGCCGCCAGCGAAGAGTTGCTCTGGGTTGGTCGCATCACCTTTGCCTCCGAGCGTTTGGGGCATGGCCAGCCTAAGATCGAGCAGGCCGTCGTCGCTGCGGATCGACCCATTAGGTCCTCCGGTCGCAGTGACTGTTGTTGAATAGAGATCGATCGGCATCTTTTTTCTCCTTGTGCACCGGCGTGAGTAGCATCCGGCTAATCCTCTTGCCACAATCCGTTAGAGATTTCGAGCCCTGATGAGTTACATTGTTTATTTGTTAGCCTGTGATAAGAAATGCAAATAAAATATCGAGATGGAGCTTCGTCAGATTCGGTCATTTCTCTCTATCGCGGAGACGCTGCACTTCGGGCGTACCGCGGAGTTGATTCATCTCAGCCAACCAGCCTTGAGCCTTCAGATACGAGCGCTTGAGGAGGAGGTCGGCGTCCGGCTCTTCGATCGGAACCGGCGCAAAACAACACTGACCGCGGCTGGTTTGGCCTTTCGCGACGATGCCGCTGCAGCTGTCTCGCAATTGGACCAAGCGATTCGCAGGGCAAGGCTGGCTGCTAATGGGAAATTGGGGCTGTTGCGGATCGGCTTCATCTCAACCGCGGGAAGTGAGATAGTGCCCAATATCATTCGTCGGTTTAGAGAGTCAAATCCCGAAGTAGAGTTCTCTTTACGCAATATCCTTACGACAGATCAAATACAGATGCTTGCCGCCGGGTCGCTGGACATTGGATTTCTTCGTCTACCGATTGGAGAGCACCCAGAACTCGAAGTAGTCGAAATACATCGCGAGCCGTTCGTCGTCGTCACGCCGTTGTCGCATAAGCTGGCAAAGAGAAAAAAGGTCTCCCTGCACGAGCTATCAGGCCAGAAGTTCGTGATGTACGAACGAAGTTACGCTCCGGGCTTCCATGATGTGATCTTCGGGATGCTCCGCGATGCCGGGGTCGTTCCAAATGTCTGCCAGACTGCAGGACAAATGCCAACACTTATCTCTCTGGTCGATTCAGGGATGGGTATTTCCATTCTTCCCGCGTCGACGGTTAAAAATAGCGTTGCCCCGGTAGTCGCCTGTGAGATTGTAGGCGAGATACCAGAGTCTAAGATTGCTATCGCCGTAAATAAGGGAAATCGAGCAGCCATCGTCGGAAACTTCAGATCTCTTGTCCTGGAAGAGTTAGGCCGGGGAAGAAGATCCTTCTATGCAAATGGGCAATCCTGACATCGGTAGGACTGATAAAATGCAGAAGCGGCATCAGCAGCGTGGCTGCGTCCACCGTATCGCTCCTCTTGTATTGGACGGACGCGCCCAGCTTCTCATTCCAGAAATTCGCATAAATATCCTCCACAATGGATCTCGTGTCTTCTGCATCCAGTCAAACGGTCCTTCGAGCGAACGTTTCTCTCCTAAACGGATCGCTCGGTCGAATGCCACCCAGCACATCAAGCGCGAGTGAAGGAAGTGCCTGCGCCCACCGCGGACCTCCCAGATGCCTTCATGTGGCTGCTCTCAATCCTTTTGTAGCCACAGGAGGGTTTCTTTTAAGGCCAGCCAGCCTTTGTGGGACACGCTGTCTCCATCGATCATCGAGCGACCAGTGCCCGCTCTCCGTTCTCTCGCAGCGCCAAATATTGGTGAATAAACGCGATTGCCATGCTGCCCTCGCCAACAGCGCTGGAAACGCGTTTGATGGAATCATGCCGAACATCCCCAGCGCAGAAGACCCCGGGCAGGCTGGTTTCCAAAGGAAAGGGCTCGCGTCCGAGCTTCCAAGTTGTGAGATAGCGCCCTGTAAGGATGTAGCCCTTGTCATCCCGCTCTAGATCTCTGGGCAACCACGAAGTGTTCGCATCGGCGCCGATCATCACGAACAGAGCATCTGCTTCATGGGTGCATAGGCTATCTTTCCCATCCTTCAGTCGTGTGCTTGTCACGATGCGCTCCAGATGATCCCCGCCCTCTGCCGCAATGACCTGGGTAAATGGAACCACGTGAACGTTGGTCTTCGCCGCGATCTCGCCGATGAGATACTGCGACATGCTCACCTTGAGCCCTTCGCCGCGCACCAAAATCTTAATCTCCGCGGCATAGTTTGAAAAGAATACGGCGGCCTGTCCGGCCGAATTTCCCCCGCCGACGATGAAGACTTTTTTGCCGTTCACATGAATGGCATCAGTGCGGGATGCTCCGTAAAGCACGCCGCGGCCTAGCAAGCGATCGACCCCCGCGACCTCCAGCCGCCGCCAGTCCACGCCCGTTGCCAGAAGCACCGTGCGCGCCAACACGCACTGACCACCGTCAAGCTCAATGGAGTAGCCGCCGTCAGTCTGCTTCAGTGCCTCGATGCTGCGCGTCATCGCAATCTCTGCACCGAACCGGAAAGCCTGCTTGAGCGCACGTCCGGTCAGATCGTCTCCGGAAATACCCTCCGGAAACCCAAGATAGTTCTCGATGCGCGACGACGTTCCCGCCTGGCCGCCTGCGGCGGAGCGCTCCACCATCAGCACCGTGAGGCCCTCCGAGGCGCCGTAAACACCGGCGGCCATTCCAGCCGGACCTGCTCCGGCAATGACGACGTCATATTTGTCGCCCTTAGGCTGTGTCTGGATTTGCAAGGATTCTGCAACCCCGCGCACCGTCGGCGGATGCAGACAGTGCTGTCCATCGATTACGACAGTGGGTCCCAGCATATCCTTTGACACGCAAGATGGAATCCGCTCCGGCTCGCGTTCGCGATCGACCCACTCGTAGGGGATACGATTCACTGAGAGAAAGCTGCGGATCTCCCGGCAATCCGTGTCGTACTCCGTGCCCAGGATGAGCACTCGGCAGGAGGGAATCATCGACGCAAACTTCTGCGCGCGCATGAGCCGTTCATTCATGGCTTGCAGAATCATGGCACTTATTTCCTTGGAGTCTCGAATCAAATTATGTAACTCCTGCCGATCAAAGCGGGCCACCCGGCAAGGCGTTTCAGCTCGCAAGGAAACGAAAGCATGGGTGCCAAGCAGAATAGGCACTTCCCCAAAGAAGTCGCCAACCTCGTACTGGAATTCGTGAATGTCCTGCTGGCGGCCGAGAATGTCTTTGACCATCTGCAGCCGGCCCTCGAACAGAACGAAGAACCACGGCAATTCGCCTTCACGGATAAGCCATTCGCCAGGCGCCAGCCGTACGTCGGCAGCCTTCTGCGCGAGCCGAATGAGTTCGGTCTCGTCGAGACTGCTGAAAATCTTCACTTGTCTTAACTCATCGGCGGTAATCATGCCAATCATTCTGCCATCTCGTATCGCTGAGGCCTAGGGCGAGAGATAGGTCGGTCTGCTCCCGATTGCTTTCCCGCGCCGGTTGGAGTCAGAACGAGCATTTCCTGAAGATTGGCTGGCGACCTCAGTCTGCGCTTGTTTCGGCTCGCTGCGATTCGAGGGGCGGCCCGCGCGCCTAGTGGACTGGTGACGCCTGGTCTATGCAGATGAGGTCTTTCGTGATAATTTCGCCCGCGTACTCGGATCCTCTGGCGGGGAGTCCTATGAAGCACGCCGCCCTTGGCTTTCGCGCCCATTCCGGCTGGACCGCTCTCGTCGCGATATCGCTTGAAGAGAGCTCCCCGCTGGTCCTTTTGCGTGAGCGTCCTCACCTCGTCAACACCTTCACTTATGAATTTCGTCAGCCCTATCACACTGCGGAAAGCAAGTCGCAAGTTGAGGCTCGTGGATTCATCTCGCGTGCGCGCGCCGAAGCAAGACATCTCGCGTATGGAGTCATCCACTCCGTTCAGACCAATCTCCGGAGACAGGGCTACGACCTCCGGTGCTGCGGTCTGCTTCTAGCTTCCGGAAAACCGCTTCTGGGTCTCTCTCAAATTCTGAAATCCCATGCGCTGATTCACGCTGCTGACGGGGAACTCTTCCGCGAAGCATTGCTCCACGCCAGCAAGCGCTGCGGCTTCCAGACCTTCACGATGAGAGAAAGCGAACTGCTCGAGAAGGCCGCGCATACTCTTCATCTGCAACCTGACGTGCTTGGCCGGCGCCTCAGAGATCTTGGCAACGTATTTGGTTCTCCGTGGTCACAGGACGAGAAGTTCGCTACGCTTGTCGCCTGGCTCTCCCTTTTGTAACCGGATAGGATCGCGCGGGGAGTTTACAGCGTTGGTCTGGATCCGCGCCATGGTGCGCACGCCGAACCACCGGTTGAGTTTGGCGGTCTTGCTGAAGTGTTTTCAGTGGCTTCATTACGTAGGACGACGGAGATCGGAAACTCTAGCGAGTGAATGGTGAATGGTGGATTTTTACACTTATCTCGGCTGAGGGCCCCTCCTGGCGGGCGAGCCAGTGCGCCCGACGGGCTGCTTGACCGCAGTAGCACGGCGGTGGTTGCCGAAGTTGCGAGAGACCTGAGACTCGGAACTTCTAGGGTCTACAGGAGGCGGGTCGAGGAACACCTTTCTGGACCGCGTTGCGCTCGCTCCACAATCCAGATGATCGGAAATCCGCGCTATGCGACCGAACAAGAAGGGATCTATCATCAATATCTCGTTGCTCTCTGGCTTGGTCGGGATAACCGGGGGAAAAGCTTGGAACATCAAGGCTAACCGGAAACAGCGGCCTATTCCGAATCTACACAGGCGGATTTTACAATTTGGCGCCCGGCAATGCGGTTAAATCGGATCAGCTGACCAAAACGGTACCGTCGTCAGCTTCTCTTCGCGAGCAAGGCCGCTTTCTTGCTGAGATAAGCGACAATCTGCTCAGAACATGATTTGGGGGCATTTTTCAAGGCGGGCTTCGATCGCGATATGATGCCCAACATGCACTGGTGGCAGATTCCATTGCGCAGGCCTCGAACTGATTGGAAAGGGCACAAATGAGAACAATCGCAATGGGTCTTGCTTCGATGGTCGCGCTCGC
>DASYBJ010000757.1:0-3038 GCA_036500845.1 Acidobacteriaceae bacterium | reverse complement strand
GGCTTCCGCGTTGCTTACAGCCGCAGCAATCGGCTGCTTGATCTCGTGAGCCAGTGAGGCTGTCAATTCACCCATCATGCTCACACGGTTGATGCGCGCGAGATCTTCCTCCAACTGGCGCAACCTCTCGCGCTCCGCCTCGGCACGCTTGCGTTCCGTCACGTCGATCGACGTGCCGACAAATTCAACAACTTCTCCGGCGGCATCGAGCAGGGGGTGGCCGATGGCGTGGATATGTTTCACAGTTCCGCCGGGCAGCACGATCCTGTGGTCGTGCGCGTACTCTGTTTTCTGCAGCACTGCATTGCGGATGAGTTCGTACATGCTCTCGCGTTCCTCTGGGTGGAGTCGCTGCCAGAATGTTTCGCTTGGGGGTGGGCCCTGCTGAGGATCAAATGCAAAAATTCGGAACATTTCCTCGGACCAGTAAAGGGTCTCGCCAGTGGCGGGGCTCCATGCCCAACTGCCGGTGTGGGTGAGCCTCTGCGCCTCCGCAAGATAAGCTTCGCTGCGGCGCAAAGCTTCCTGGGCCTGTTTGCGTTCCGTCACATCAATGGTGGTGCCGATGAGTTCAACAACTTTTCCGGTGGCATCGAGCAGGGGATGGCCGATGGTGTGGATATGTTTCACAGTTCCGCCGGGCAGCACGACCCTGAGGTCGTGCACGTATTCGGCTTTCTCATGCACCGCTTTCCACATGAGTTTGTCCATGCCGTCGCGATCCTCCGGGTGGACTCGCTCCCAGAATATTTCCATTGACGGCGGACCCTGCTGGGGATCGAATCCAAGAATTCGGCACATTTCGTCGGACCAGTAAAGCAGCTCGTGAGTGACGGGGCTCCAAGCGAAACTGCCCGTCTTGCTCAACCTCTGCGCCTCGGCGAGATAAGCTTCGCTGCGGCGGAGAGTTTCCTCGGCGCGTTTGCGTTCCGTAACATCGACCGTCGTACCAACGAATTCGACTACATCTCCCGCGCCATTGGGGACCGGACGCCCAATATCGAGAATATGTTTGACCGTGCCATCAGGTAGAACAATCCTGTAATTGTCGACATATTCCAGCTTTTCGTGGGCCTCCCTTTCAACGCGCGCTCTTATCCTTTCGTGATCTTCCGGGTGCACGCGTTGCCAGAAATCTTTGCTGCTCGGACCTCCCTGCGGATCTAATCCAAAAATACGGAACATTTCGTCGGACCAATAAACCGTCTTCCCGGTGGAAGGGTTGTAGGCCCAACTGCCTGTCTTGGTTAACCTCTGCGCCTCTGCCAGATAGGCTTCGCTCCGGCGCAGCGCATCCTGGATCAGCTTACGTTCTATTGCAACTCCGGCCAGATGAGTGATCTGTTTGATGATCTCCTGATCGCTCGGGCTGGGGCCCCGCGGCTCGCGATAATACATCGCGAACGTCGCGATGACATTGCCTTGCGAGGAGAAGACCGGCGTGGACCAACAGGCGTGCAAGGAATAGGTCAACGCCGCCTCGCGGTAATCAGTCCACAAGGGGTCGGTTGCGATGTCCTTCACGATCACCTGCTCTCCGCGGTATGCGGCTGTCCCGCAGGAACCTACAGAAGGCCCGACCACAACTCCATCGATGGCATCCGTGTACTCCTTCGGAAGGCTGGGTGCGCCACCATGACACAAGCGATTGCCGTCAACTAATAGGATCGACGCCAGGGCTCCGCTGGCTTGTTCCTCTACGAGCCGGCACAAGTTGTCAAGTATTTGCGCAAGCGAGTCCCCCTTCGCCACCATCTCGAGAATCCGTTTCTCTCCGGTGAGTAAGGCTTCAGCCCGCTTGCGATCTTCAATGTCGGTGGCGATCCCGTACCACCTGAGGATGTTGCCCTGCTCGTCCCGTAACGCCACACCGCGAACTAAAAACCAGCGATATTGCCCATCAGCAACCCGCCGCAAACGGTCCTCATGCTCGAATGGCTGGCCCGTCGCCAAGGATCGATGCCACTTCTCCACATGCCGGTCGAGGTCTTCGGGGTGAACTGCATCCTTCCAACCTGAACCTGAAGTCTGCTCTGCTGATAAACCCGTATATTCTGCCCATTCCCTGTTCACGAATGCATTGGAGCCGTCAGGCAGCGCGCTCCACGCCATCGCAGGCATGGTTTCGAAAACCTCACGAAGCTCTTTTTCACTTCGGCGGGCAGCATCTTCAGCACGCTTCTGTTCTGTAATGTTCTCGCATACTACGAGCAGGACCGGCTGCTTCTTAAGGACAACAGCGTTCGCCGTTTCGCGGACCCAGAGCATGGCGCCGTCTTTACGGATCTTCCTGGCTTCCCACCGCATCATCCGGCCGGGCTGCTCGAAACATTCGTTGGCATGCTTCTGGACAGCATCGCGATCGGGTTCATAAAAAACATTCAACACGGGCTGGCCGACCAATTCGCTCACGCTGTAGCCCAGTTGCTCTGCTCCGAAGCCATTCACGGACACGATCTTGCCGGCCGCATTGACGATGAAGTACATTGTGGGATTGCTCTCAAAGGCGGCTCTCGATTGCTCTTCAAGTTCCTGCTGGGCTTGCTCTGCCCGCTTGCGCTCCGTGATGTCAATCATCACGCCACGCAGCCGGCTTGCGCGTCCGTTCTCGACTACCACCGTAACCAGGCCGCGTAGCCATACCACGCGTCCATCGGCTGCGATCATGCGGTATTCAAAATCCTGCTTCTGTCTCCCGGCTTTGGCCTCTTCGCAGAATTGAACCGCCCTATCGCGATCTTCGGGGTGAAGATGGTCCTTCCAGAATGCAGGTTCGTTTAACCACTTTTCTGCTGGGTAGCCGAGGATGGGCTCCGCCTGCTCATTGACGAACAAAACAGCGAATGTGGCGGCATCGACCTCGCAGACGATACCCTCCACCGAGTTGACCAGGTCGCGGAAACGCTCCTGTGCAGCAACGGCTTCCGCTCGGCGCCGGTTGGCGTTCAAAGCCTCTCCGCGTGCACGGTCTGAAAAATAGCCGGCAGTGATCCCGATGGCGAGAAAGGCAGCGAGTGTAAAAACGTCACGCGGATCAT
>DASYBJ010000756.1:0-8660 GCA_036500845.1 Acidobacteriaceae bacterium | reverse complement strand
AGTCACAAAGGACCCTGATGGCGTGTTCATCCAGCTCATCGAGGGTCTGTGAAGTTCCAGGAAGACGAGCCTGCTCGCTTCAGAATCACTGGGCTTCGTTTGACCACTGGCTCAGAAACAAACCTGACCATAAGGAGATTTCAATCCGAGGAACCGTTTTGTATGGACCGCGTGATGTGCGCTTCGAGGACCGTGACAAGACTGGCTGATTCTTCAGTTATTGCGTACAGGGCAATGCACTCATCGAGATTGATTTTGCTCCGGAAGAGCAGGATAGGTAATGAAAAACGGGCATATATGATGGAACCTCGGAGCTCTGACGCTACGCTAGTGGGCCGTCGTTTCAGAGTATGGCGCTCGCAACATCCGATGCGACCACTCCGCATCCTTTTCGCTGCTGAAGATGAACTTTAGTTCGCCGCCTTTCATTAATTCCTCGTGTGTCACGTAGCTGCGATCGAGTGAGTTGCCGTTCAACAACACGTCTTTTACAAAGCCCCGCCCCTCGCTCAAGTTCACACTCGCAATTGTCAGTAACTTTCCGTTCGGCAGGTGCAGCACTGCGCGCTCGACGAAAGGGCGCCCCAACACGTACTCATTTGAACCGGGAGCTACCGGGTAAAACCCTAAGGAAGTGAACACCAGCCATGCAGACATCTGTCCGAGGTCGTCATTGCCGACCAGCCCATCCGGTGCCGGTTTGTACTGCGATTCCACAATCTGCTTCAGTCGCGCCTGCGTTTTCACTGGTTCCCCCGCATACATGTAGAGGTACGGCAGGTGATGGCTTGGTTCATTACCGTGAATGTACTGACCGATCATCCCGGAGATGTCTTCCACATTTGCATACATCGCCGGATTCACCTTCTGGTCGAACATTGCATCGAGCTTGGCGACCAATTTCTCTTTGCCGCCCAGCAGCGCAATCAGTCCCTGTTCATCCTGCGGTTGATACCAGGAGTACTGCCAGGCATTGCCCTCCGTAAAGCCGCTCGCCGCTCCTGCTTTTGCGGGATCGAATGGCATGCGGTAGTCGCCATTCTCAAATCGCGGTTCCACAAATCCATCGGTTGCGTTGAAGTTGTTTCGCCAATATCCGGCCCTTTTCTGGAAGTTCGCGGCCACGGTATCGTTGCCCATCGCCTTGGCCATCCGCGCAATCGTCCAGTCGTCGAAAGCATATTCGACGGTCTTTGAAGCAGCTTCGTCGTCGTGATCGACTGGCACGTAGCCCAGCTTCATGTAAGCTCCCAGGTTGCCATACGGCGCATAGGTCGCGCTCGCTACCATCGCATCCAGTGCGGCCATGATGTCGTAACCGCGTATTCCTTTCATATACGCGTCAGCGATGATCGGCACCGAGTGATAGCCGATCATGCACCAGGTCTCCTGTCCCGCAAACTGCCACACCGGCAGAATCCCGAATGGGCTTTCCTGCTGTGAAGCAATCAGCGAATGCACTAGGTCGTCGGTGCGCTGTTCCGGCTCCAACAGCGTCATCAGCGGTTGTTCGGCGCGATAAATATCCCACAACGAGAGTGACGATACAAAGCGGAAGCCCTCGGCACGATGCACCTGGTTGTCAGGCCCGCGATAGTCGCCGTTCACGTCCATGCTCGTGCTCGGAGCCATCATCGCGTGGTAAAGCGCTGTATAGAGCGACTTCTCCATTGCGGGCGAGGCTTGAAATTCCACGCGGCCCAGTTCCTCGCGCCAAATTTGTTGTGTCTTGGCGCGGACGCCATCAAAGTCAAACCCTGGCGTTTCTGCGTCCATATTCGTGATCGCGTTTTCCTCGCTCACCGGCGAAAGCGCCACCTTCACTATCAGGGGATCCGACGAGGGTGCAAAATCGAACACTGCCTCCAGCCCCCGCCCTTCCACACTTTGGGTGTCCTCCGCCGACGTTCCCGGCGTCTTGAAACCGTGATAAGGCGGTGGATCTTCTTCCCGGTTATATAGCGCATGGCCCGACATCGCCGCGGAGAATCGCATCGCAAAGTATAACTGCCTACCCGGTGCCCAGCCGCGCGTTTCCCGCATTCCGCTCACTGTACCGTCCTTGCGGATCCGCACCCGCGACCACAGAACCTTGCCGGGATAGTTGTAGATGCTGCTGCGCAAATCAAGGAGAAGATGACGTTGGCTTTCTCTCGCAAAGGTATAGCGATGCTCGCCGACGCGTTCGCTTGCCGTCAGCTCCGCTCGCACCGCGGCGTCCTGAAGGATTACGGTGTAGTAGCCCGGTTCGGCGTGTTCACTGTTGTGCGAGAATCGCGAACGATACCCCGGCTGTGTTTTCTCTTGATCGCCTGGCTCCAGCGGCACGTTCTCGCCGCTTACCGGCATTAGTAGTACATCGCCAAGGTCGCTGTGGCCCGCGCCGGAAAAATGAGTATGCGAGAACCCCAGAATCGTCGTGTCTTCATACCGGTATCCGGCCGCCCACTTGTAGCTTTGCTTAAAGGGACGAATCTGCGTGTCGGGCGAAAGCTGCACCATACCGAACGGCGCCGTCGCTCCCGGAAACGTGTGGCCCTCTGGCCCAGTGCCAATTAATGGGTCGACAAGCTTAAGTGGATCGGGTACTTGCGCGAAGGCAATCGAGGCCGCAATCAAAACAGACAAGCAAAGGCACTTCTTCATGCTTCAAAACTACAGCATTTGCCTCTCCCACCCCGCTCAAGTACGAGATTCCTGACACGACGCCGACTTCACGGGACCGATCGCGGTTATAGGTTTGGCCTCGCTCTGGCGATCCAACTTGGCACTTCGCGGTTGTGCTGGCTGAAGTGGATCGACGACGCCAGAGCGAGCCGAGCTATATCTAATCAAGTAATCATCAGACGCTTACACCTGTGCCGATCCACCGTCTGCAAAGACCTCGGTTGCGGTCATTGAGCGGCTATCCTCAGAGGCCAGGAAAAGTGTCACAGCGGCGACGTCTTCGGGATCGCTCACGCGCCCGAGAGGCGTCTGGCTGACGAAGCTGGCATACAACTCATCCTTACCGCCCGTTAGCGCTCCGAGCTGACGGAGGGCAGGCGTATCGGTAGCACCGGGCGACAGAACATTCACTCGAATACCAGTACCCTTGAGATCCATTGCCCAACTGCGGGCAAGGTTGCGGATCGCTGCTTTGCTGGCACTGTAAATGCTGAAAGCCGGTGTTCCCGTCACGCCGGCCGTCGAGCCGGTTACGACAATCGAACCGCCCGCCTGCATCAGCGGAAGTGCCTTCTGAACGGTGAAAATAGTCCCCTTAACATTGACGTCAAAGGTCAGATAGTAGGCCTCTTCTGTGATGTGTCCCAAGGGCCCCAGTGTTCCCAGGCCCGCGTTTGCGACGAGTAAGTCAATACGTCCGTGACCGGCTTTCACAGCAGCGTAGAGACGGTCCAGATCAGCGAGCTTGGATACGTCGCCTTGCACCCCGGTTACATTGCCACCGATTTCCTTAACGGCCTTATCCAACTCTTCCTGCCGCCGCCCCGTGATGTAGACGTATGCTCCCTCGGCGACGAACAACTTTGCCGTCGCCAGACCAAGACCACCATTGCCACCCGTAATGACCGCGACTTTTCCTGTTAGCTTTCCCATATTCCAACCTTTCGTGTGACATGAACCGTTTCTTCAACTCCCGCCTGCGAACATGATGGCTCGTTCTCTGAGCCAAGCGGAAGAACCTGTGGTTTGTTGATGGGAAGCAGGTGTCTCTTATTCGCTTCCCTCAGCAAATTTCCTTGAAATAACCTTAGTCCATAGATTTACAATGAACCAGTACCTACTTTTAGGTAAGTATCAAGAATTTATTTGAGGAATCAGCAAATGCCTGATTGTGGATTAGATGTGGCGTTGGCAGTAATCGGGGGAAAGTGGAAGATGCTTATCCTCTACCATGTGTGCCACGGAACTCGAAGGTTCGGTGAGCTTCGACGGCTGCTGCCGGGCATCAGCGAGAAGATGCTGATACAGGATTTGCGGCAGATGCAGGAAAGCGGTCTTCTGGTTCGCAAGGACTACAAGCAGCTTCCGCCAAAGGTGGAGTATTCCATTACGCCATTCGGAAGAGCGCTCGGGCAATCACTACTTCCGCTTTGCGCCTGGGGAGCCAAAAACAGAAAGCGTGTATTGGGAACGGAATCATCCAGGAACACGGCTGCGGGAGCACACAGGGCAGGCGGAATGCAGCCGTAGAAATCATGTCACGCGTTCACTGGTTCGGATCGGTAAACGGGCTTCTCGTCACCTAGCCTTGTTGTCGGCTGTCCAGAGAAGTGGCGTTTCGCCCCGCAGAGGATAATTCCTTGAAAACGGGGTTCCCGGTAAGGACGCCGATTGTGCCTCGGCTGCTCGACCGGTCCGAAGCCAACTGTACGATTAAGCGACTACACAGACAAGTGTATTACTTCCGGGTTGCCGACAATCCTCCCAAGACGCAGTGTGGCGCGATTTACCCTTGGGCCAACGTTGACCATCAATTACTGACTCTGCCCTTGAAGATATCGAGCCCGACGTCGGACGTGAAGTCAATGACCACGATGGTCATGTCATCGTGTAGATCGCGGCCTTTCTTGCGACCGCGCCAACTTGTGATTTGAGCCATCAGCTCGTCGCAAAAGTCAGCCGCAGACGACGAGGCGTGCGATGCCAGAAAACTCTGCAGACGTTCGCTTCCGAATTCCTCTCCGGCTGCGTTGGGCGCCTCGACGACACCGTCGGTATAGAGAAGGCAACGATCAGAGGCATCGAAACTGCAGGTAAATGTTTCGTAATTACAGCCGGGAAAGAGGCCAAGGATCAGCCCGTTCTTCTCAATGCTTTGAACGTCTGCCTCGCGCGCCCGCCAAACCAAGAGCGGCGGATGCCCGGCGCCGGAATAGCTCAATTGCCGCTGGGCAATGTCGATGAACGCGTATGCAGCTGTCACAAATTGGCCCTGCAAAATTCCGCACAGAATGGAATTGAGTCCGGAGAGCACCTCCGCGGGATTCCGGACGCGCTCCGATTGCGCATGAATCGCAACCTTGACCATCGAAGCGGAGAGCGCTGCCGGCACGCCGTGACCGGAGACGTCGGCAACCAACACGCCCAGGCCGCGATCGTCGGCAATCAAGAAATCGTAGAAGTCGCCAGCCACTGACGACACCGGGACATACTTCGCGGCAATCTCCAGTCCAGACGCGGCGGACTTCTTGCCTGGCAACAGACCGAATTGGATGCTGCGGGCAATCTCGAGTTCCTTGTTAATGACGGCGAGGCGTCGCTCATTACGAAACGTGCGGTCTGCGGCAACATAGCCCTGGCAGCAGAGAAAAACCAGAAACCCCAGAGGCTCCAAGTCGCTTCGGCCGGGGAGCAAGTGCAACTTAACCAGATTCGTATATACCGCGAAGGTGAAAGCTACCAGGAAGCCCGCTCGGACGACCCAGAGCTGGCGGTCGGCTAGACGGCGGGGGAGAAACAGCATGAGCGCTAACAGCGGCAAATATACAACCACTTCGATGCTGTAGGCTCGATTGGCAGCAACACTGGCCCCTATGACACGGGCAGCAATGCCGAACACGGCTGCCCCCAGTGCAGCACCGACAATCCATGGGGCCGCCCTTCTCCATTGCGGCGCGACCGTGTTTATAAAAAAAAATGTGAAAGGGATGAAGATCGTATGACTCACCACCCAGTCGATCCAATCCAACGCGGCGGTTCCGGGAAAGGCTTGGCGAACCAGTCCGGTGGTCGCAACCAGACGCAAGCCATACATGCTGGCAGCTATTGCGAAGTAAAGAAGAGCAGAATCGCGTGGCCGTGGCCTCAGTGCGAACAGCAGAGAGCTTAGCGCTCCAGCGATAAGGATGAGCAAGCCTAGCAGAACGGTTGGCGCGTTTGCTCGCAGCGCATCGAGCGTTATCGCATCATTCATTCTTACCTTGCTCCTGATACAACAGCTCCGACCGACCACTTGGTCCAAAATGGCTACGTTCTCTGCGTGCTAATGGAATGTGCGTACAGAGCATTCATTGGCTGTTCGGCGAGGCGAGGTATTTGTGCAGTGGCTCCCAATAGTTTGCTTTCCAACCGTCGGCCAAGTGCTCTGCCTTTCCATTGGGAAAGCCCGTATGGTCAAAGACAAGGCGGGTTGCCAAACCTTGTTCCTTGAGCTCGAATTTCGCGATGGAATACATGCCCGGATCCCAGGTCACAACGCGCCACGCCTGAACGATGCGCTCGGTGGGCACAAGCTCGACGTGGCGCCCGACGATGTGCCCGCCGAAACACATAAACGTACCACCCACTTCACGACTGATCTCAGCGGGAGCAGCTTTCATAACTGGGCTGAAGCTCGTGACTTTAGTGAACTCCTTCGGGTCGGTTAGCGCTTCGTACACGCGTTTGCGGCTTGCCTGGAAAACGACTTCCTGGTGAATAGATTCTGAGTTGTAAGAAACCTCATTGTCGTTGGCGGATTCGGCCGGATGAGTGGCAGTGAATCCGAATGCACTGTGGGCGAGGCAGAGGCCCGAGAAAGAGACGACTATACGCGCGGAAAAATCTCTGCGAGTGAAGAACTGGGAAATCATCGACGGTTCCTTCCTAATGAACTATTTTCTGTAGACGATCCTCGTTATTCTAATATTTAACAAGAGTGTTTAATATCAGATGTGGTTGTATTGGAGTTACTGGCCAATGTCAAGTGTCAATACAAGAAGTTCGTCCGCGGAAGATCAACTCGACCGGGTATTTGGCGCTCTTGCGGACCGAACCCGGCGCGCGCTGCTCGTGAGTCTGGCCGAACGACCGGCCATGGTGACCGAACTCGCCGCTCCGTTCGATATGTCGCTGCCTGCCGTCTCGCGACATATTAAGGTGCTTGAACGAGCCCGCCTGGTCAAACGCGCGGTCGATGGAAGAATGCACCTCTGTTCACTGCGCCCGGAGCCTCTTGAGGCAATTGAAGCCTGGCTCGATCGCTATCGCCGCTTTTGGACGGGCACACTCGACGCGCTGGCGCGGTACGTCGAAAGTGAGGAAAAACCGCGTCGCCAGACGAGAATGGGCAATGGTCGATCACAAATTTGAGGGCGAACGACCAACCGATCTCATCACGCTTGTCGTTCGTAGGACCATTCGTGCCACTCCAGAACGTCTATTCGACGCCTGGACGCAACCGAGCGAGTTCAAGCAGTGGTGGGGCCCCGACGGCGTCACTTGTATAGCCGCGGAGATTGATCTGCGCGTAGGAGGCCGCTATCGCATCGGCAACCAATTTCCGGACGGGAGCGTCGTCTGGATCGTCGGGGAGTTCCAGGTTATCGAGGCGCCGCATCGACTTATTTACACTTGGCAGATCGAGGATAGCGTCGAGCCTTCCGAACTTGTCATCGTCCAATTCGAATCGCGGGAGGGCGCGACTGAAGTAATCATTACCCACACTCGTATTCCCGATCGGACCAAACGGAACCGCCATGAGCAGGGTTGGCTCGGGTGCCTCAATGGGTTGGCGCAATACGTGGGCGGCACGCGTTGCTGAGGCGTCGAACGTTAGGCTACACGCTGGAAGCCTTATTTGCGCTTGGGGCTGATTGGGGCCGAGTCACGGACCAACCGACCGGAGTCATGAAAATGCGATAGCCATCGGGTGGATGAGCGCGTTGCCCTGTTGGCATAAACCGACGAGTGATCCCAAGACGGTCAGCGGAGCCTTGCCAACTTGCCGACATTCTCGGGACTTGCCTGCGAACAGGGCCGACAGCGGCAGCATCTCGTTTGCCGCGGAAGAGTGAACAGCTTCTCAGCAAGGATCAGGTAGAGGGATCTCGTTTCAAATGTTCTCTGCCCCACGAACAGAGAACTTCCAACACCGGAACCAATGTCCGTCCGTATGGCGTTAGCGAGTAACGCACTCGCAAGGGTAAGCCCTGCTCCTGATGACGTTCCAGAATCCCAGCCCCTGTCATATCCCGCAGATGACGAAGAAGCATCCGCTCTGTGATTTCAGGGATACTCTTCCGCAATTCGTTCGTCCTCATCGGCCCGTCCAACAATCGCCAGAGGATGGTGCCCTTCCATCGCCCGTCGATAACGCTGAGCGTCACATCGATGGGGCATGGTGAGATCTCCTTCTTTGAAACGCCCATAGATTGCTCCAACTGACAATTTTGTCAGTGCTGCTTTTTGCATCAGTACTCCATTCAAAGGCGTCTTTAGCCATGAGGTCAATAGGAGCGCACTTATGCACTTGTTCAACACGGCGACACTCTTCGTCCTTCTCACTCTGCTAGGCGTCGAGTTTTCTGTATCCGCATTCATGAACCCTGCCGTGTGGCGGCTCGAACCCGAATCACAATTGAAGACGCTAAGCCGTTTTGCTCTCGTGCTTGGAAAGGTGATGCCGGTCTGGTACTCGGTCTCTACCCTGCTTCTCGGTGTCCAGACCTGGCTATGTTGGCACACGCCGGGGCGCTCAATCCTGCTTACAGCGGATGCGATCATGGTTCTTATTGCGGTGGCATCGATCTTTGTCCTGGTTCCACTCGCCAGTCGCGTGGCGGAAGGTGCTGCTGATTGGCAGCGGATAAATCGGATTTGGGACCGGAGAAATCGAGTGCGCATAGCCGCTCTCGCCACCGCAACTGTCCTGCTCACATACGTCATAGTCCGCT
>DASYBJ010000755.1:0-9333 GCA_036500845.1 Acidobacteriaceae bacterium | reverse complement strand
GGTATGTGCGCTGAGCAAGGTCATTGAGAACGGGACCGATAGCGCCAAGGGCTACCCGAGCGAACTTGGCAATTTCACGGTATCGAGCGCCAGCCAGTTCCGGTCGGCACAAGAGAGCGAATATGATCTTGAGACCGGCAGCATTGTTTGCACGGTATTCGTTCTTGAAGGGGTGGTCGGGACGCGCTTTGCCCCGCACATCAACTAGAAAGTTTTCTGTGTGTAGGTAGAGGTTGCCTGCTGTATCAAGGAAGGGAAGTTCGAGTTTCCGGCATTCTTCGGCCAAATCGGGTGTAGCAAATCCGGTGACGAGAAGAGGGTGGTAGCCCGGATATTGCCGATCGATAAGATTTTGCAATTGTGCTTTGATCTGTCCAACCGCTATGCGGCGGTCGATGGTTTTGATTTCGGCGACGAAGAGCTGTTTGTGCGCATTGAAGTGTACTTCGACCAGAGCGTCAGCCTGCAGAAGGGGCTTAGTTTTCGGGAGCGGCAGGACTTTCGCCTTCAGGTGTTCAATCTCTTGAAGGGCGGCTAGTGCATCTTGCAAAACTTGGTATTCTCGGTTTGGCGGTCCCATATCTCCACCTTCTTGTTCACTATTTTAATCTGTTCACGTTACGTGAACAAGACATATCAAGTGAACAAATGGCGCCAAGGCTCCCTCAGTGCAGCGGTTCCATGGCACGTACAATCGGAAGAGACAACCCACTTTAACCCCACAATAAGCCTTCCTATGCGCTCCACAGCGGGTCTCACAGCGCCAACCGACTGTAGCGGCTGGCTGCTTCATTCATGGCCCTAATGAGCAAAAAACGTCAGCCGTTCATCATCGACAATGACCTCGGCAGGAAAAGAACGGCACGTTGGTGAACGGGAGGTAGTGCGGTGAGTACACCATTCTCATTGCGGGCTGAATTAAAGGGCGTCGAGGTCGCACCCGGGGTGACCTTGCGCTACTGGGAGGCCGGTGCGGGCCGGGCAATGGTGATGTTGCCCGGACTAGGTCATGCCGCGTCGCTGTATAAGTATCAGCTTGAGGGACTGTGCGACGAGTTCCGGGTGATTGCTCTCGATCCCCGTGGTCATGGCGAGTCGGACAAACCAGAGGGCGGCTACAACTACCACACATTGGCCAAGGACCTCGACGGATTTCTCCGCGCACTCGACCTCAACGACGTGACGATCCTCGGCCACTCCGGTGGCTGCAAGATCATTTTGACCTACCTCGAGCTTTACGGTGATTCTCGACTGCGGGCGATTGTCTTCTCCGACGATTCACCCTGCCACCTGCGTGATGGAATCTTCAGTGCGGATCAGGCGTTGGCCGCGATTGACGCCTTCCAAGGTCCCGATGCCATCGCCTTCTCCAAGGGTTTTAGCGACCAATTCCTCACCGACCACGCGGAGGAGTCGGCGAAGGAGGCCTTCTACCGTGAGGGGCTCAAGCTCCCTCGCCCGTACCTGGCCAAACTCTTTCGCTGGGCCGCCTTCGGTGATTGGTGGGATGCGTATGCGTTGGTCAAGGTGCCCACCCTGGTCATTGGTGGACGCGTGTCGAAAGTACCAGTGAAAATCGCGCAAGGGATCCACGAGGCCGTTCCGGGCTCTTCCTTCGTCGTTTTTGAGGCTGACGAAGGTGGGGGCCACGCGATGTTCTGGGAAGGTCCTCAGAAGTACAACGACTCACTGCGCACGTTCCTGAGGTCCTCCTAGGTCATGAAACGATTCGGGCGATAGGTGGTTTGCGGGCGCGGTTAAGGACACAGACCGGACCTGGAAATTTACGGTACACCGTCAAATTCTCGGCGCCTAAATTATGGGTGCCCCCAAGACTCGCGCTGGCGGCCGTCCATGCCCGGTTGTTTTGGGCAGGTTTCGGAAGAGAGAGCGCCCTGGTTGCGGCGCTCGGGAAGGTCCGTTCCGATCCGAAAACACGCAAAAAAACTGTGGGGGATTTTGTGGGGGGTCAAGAGGGAAAATGGGGATAATTCGTGGCAATCACTGAGCACAAGATTACGCCGTATCCTCTTTTAAAAGAGTACGGTATGGCAATACAGAGGACGTGATAGAAATGGCTCGGTTCGGCCTTCTAAGCCGGGGGTTGGTTTGCCGCCGTTGGGCAGCGGGGAAGGTAGCTCGGTCGCGCCCCGTCGGTTCGGCCTGAATAGCCGGCTTTCGGATACAGAAACAGGTACATCGCGCAGCCTATTCATTCCAAACAGCTTATCCCGTGTTCGCTCATAAGCCTCATTTTTGGCTGCCCTTACTTACCCTCAATTACGTTCAATTACGGTGTGCGCAGCGGACAATCGGTCCGCGGAAAACACCTGTTTCGAGTTGCCTTCCGCATGTCAACGTGCCTTTCTGGAGGAGTGAGTGATGCGTTTGCGCGAGTCATGAGCTTTCGATGCGGATACTTTCTGGGGCTTCAACTCTGTGGAAAGCATCCCGTTCCAGCCTGCCGCGATAAACCTCGTAAGGGTAGTCGTGACCTCTGATGTATTCGAGCTCTGACATTTCCCGGAAGACAGTCGTTCTATCCGCCCCGTATTCGCGTTGTTGATTGCCAAAGCACCGGAAGCGAAGTAAAAGGCCCAACAAATCTGGGCATGGGATACCTCTGGCGCAACCGCCTGCAGTAATTCGAGAGCCGCATAGGCTACCGGATCAAGGTATTCCTCGACAATGCCGCGTTCTGATTCCAAGGGATCGCTAATCTCTCGTGCAACCAGCCTGGTGAAATCCAGCCCTCCCGGGAGGTCTCGGATATTGATCAGAGGTTCTACGATGGCTGCCGCGATTTGATGGATATCGAGGCTGCGGTCGCCTGTGATTTGGACCGCACGCAGACGTTCCAGTCTCTGGGTGGTGAGCAGATCCTGACGACGGCGAAAGAGCGCCTGATAGAGGCCTAACTTTGTCTGGAAGTGGTAGGTGATAAGCGCGAATGGTACCTCCGCGGCACGCCCTACATCTCGCATCGAAACACCGTCGAAGCCGTTCTTCGCGAAGAGTTTCTCTGCGGCTGTAAGGATTTTCTCTTTTGTTTGATCGCCGCCCTCAGTCGGAACCACTTTACGGCCTCTCATTTTGCTCAAGTGCACAACTCCAGTCGCTTTTCTTTTCATCATCGTAGATCTTTGCAAAGTAACGTCTTGATGCGCCTCTGATCGAGGAAGAGTCATTGGAGAAGGATTGTCTCCCGATGGGAATTTAGCCTCGATGAGGAAGAACCCATAAAAAACATGCATCCGACTCGTTTGCTTCGTAATCTGATTGTACGTATGATCAATTTGATTGTACGTACGATCAGGTGATCGAAGATGGGAGATGTTATGGCAATGAAAGTAAGACGCATCGTGACTGGTTACAACGCCGTTGGCAAAGCAGTTGTTAGGACCGACGAGCAGATCGCCGCAGTTCCGCGGATAGGCGCGGGTATCTCAGGCGCCGAGATCTGGTCGACTGATCAAATGCCGGTCGACAACTCGGCAGCCGCTGAAGCCTCCCAACGAGCAGGTTTCGTCAAGCACACAAATTACACAAATATTGTGGGCGACGGTGGCGGCACGACGTTCCGGATCAACGAATTCGGCCCCGGCTGCGTGAGATTCACGCACCGCACCGAAAGCTTGGACTACGTCATTCAATTGTCCGGTGAACTTGACTGCGAACTCGAAGGCGGTGAGGTTGTGCATCTGAAGCCCGGCGACGTCATGATCCAACGTGGCCTACTGCACACCTGGGTCAACAAGGGCTCGGTCCCGGGAGTAGTTGCATTCATCATGATCGACGCCAAACCCGTCGAGGTTAACGGCAAGGAAATGCGTACCGTTTTCCCGCTACATGGCGGATCGCAAAAAGTAGAAGTCTAGCGGGTGTGCGACTTTGGCAGCCCGTCCACAGGGGAATGCGATCAGCACTAACCTCAACAGTTCTAGAGAGCGGATGAGGAAACAAAGAAACCGATCTCGCTCCAGAACACTGGACGGAATTGGAGAAAGAGGAAAGGACGAAAGAAGGATAAATCTATGGCACAGACTACGACACTCTCAAAGCAGGACAAACCACAACACGTCGCGCAAGGACTGAAGCTCGTTGATCCCGAAACCGCCTCAAAACCGATTGCAGACGCCTTTGCGTTGCTTCCCGTGATCAATGTTTTCCGTGCGATGGCGAATGCGGAAACACTCTATCCCTATTTCAGCGAGTACATGTTGAGGCTCTTCAGGCCGTTGGAGTTGGACAAGGCACTCGAGCGAATGATCGTTCTTCGTGTTGCGAATCAGTCGAACTGCTTCTATGCCTGGCGCCAGAACGTAGTGGTGGCGCACAGCGTCGGCGTGAAAGATGAACAGATTGCCGCCCTGGAAAGAGGAGACATCAAAGCAAGCTGTTTCACAGAGGCAGAACAGGTTGCATTCGCTTTTACAGATGAAGTTATGCAACTGATCGAGGCCACGGACCAAACCTACGATGCCGCGAAGAGGCACTTTTCGGACCGAGCCCTGACCGAAATCCTGTACGTGATCGGTACGTACATGCTCATCGCGCGTGTCATCAGGACCGGACGAGTTCCACTGGACGACAAGCCCGCGGCGTCCCCACAGTAAACCACCTGAACGCCAGAACCATTCATGTTTTGAAGTCAATTGCGAGAGGAGAAAGAAATGTCGGAAACCTCAGATTTTGGTACGTTCGGTCGTTACACCGAGATTCCAGTCGATCAGATGACCCCCGAACAAAGGAAGGGTTATGACCTCGTAGTCCAGGAACGTGGCGAGGCGCCGGGGCCATACAAGATCTTCATTCAAAATCCCCACCTGCTCCAGATACTGGTTCCAATCGGAAAGTACTTTCAACGAAGCCATTCTTCGCTGTCGGACGCGGAACGGGAAATTGTGGTGAATTTGATCAATGCGAAATGGCACGCGGCCTATTCGAACTATGAACACGAGATGATCGGGGAGAGAGCAGGCCTGCCGCCAGAGAAAGTGCAAGCACTGATCGCAGGTCTGCATACGTCTTTCGACGATCCGCGACAGCAGGTGGTCTACGACGTGACATGTGCGTTGATCACCCCGCGCATTGTTCCCCAGGGACTTTATAAGCGCGCCGTGAAGCTACTGGGAGATACGGGTCTTACGGACCTCACCGTACTCATCGGGTACTTTACCTCCATATCTATGACACTTGCGGCTTATGACGTTCCGTCGAACGCTGTGGGATTGAAGCGCTAATCGCGGCGAATGCACTCTCGATTCGCTTGTTCTGAAACTCTGCCGCCTCTGAGACGCGGACAATTTACACCAAGGAGTTCATCATGCTAACGGACAATGTGTTGCAACCCAAGCTGACGACGGTTGCTACCTTTCCGAAGAATTATTTTCTGGAAAATCTTGCAGTGCGGGCGGACAGCTCCATTCTCGTGACTGTCGCAAACCGCAACGAGCTCTGGTACGTCCCGCCGCCGGGCGCGAACGTGCCAGTAGACCCAGTGCTCCTATACACCTTTTCTCAGTCCGCGATGGGGATCGTCGAGGTGGCGCCGGACATTTTCTATATCGCCACTTCGCCGATCGTCGCATATCAGGCAGCCATCTTGTCCGGTCGTTTGTTCACGTCGCACGAGTCGTACCTTCACCGCTTGGATATGCGCGACTGGGCTCCTGGCACGTCCGTCAAGCCAGAAGTCGTCCTTCAGTTTCCCGAACCTGTTCGCGGTCTTAACGGCAGCTGCGTGATCGCTCCGAACATTATTCTTGTCGCTGACTGTTTTGCGAGTTTGATCTGGCGTGTTGACTTGCCTTCGGGCGACGGGAAGGTCGCAGCCCGTGTATGGCTCGAGCATGACAGCATGGCCACCGATCCCGGCGGTCCGTTCCCCGACCAGCCGGGAGTCAACGGCGTGGGATACGCTTCTAAGACCAATTACCTTTATTACACGACTACCGCCCAAGAACTCTTCATGCGTGTGCGCGTCGACCCAGATTCGCACGATCCCGCTGGCGAGCCCGAATTCGTCGCGGGGGGCATGATGGGCGATGACTTCTGTATCGACGAAAATGCGGGCGTCGCATATATAGCCACGCACCGACAGAACACCATTGACCGCGTGTCACTGGAGCCAAGCGGGAACAGCTACGTAAGGCATAGCGTTGCCGGTAAGCCCTTCACAGACGAACTGATCGGACCTACGAAGGGGGCTTGGGGGCGGCGTCCCGGCGAGTACGGCCGAGTAGCGTATTTTCAGGCCGACGGAGGCACCAAGTCACCGCCAGTCGCAGCGGGTGGCATCGCCCGACCCGCGAAGGTATTGAGGGTCGAGTTGTAGTGCGGCTCGGCTAGCGACTGCATGATCGGCGAGCCAATGGGTCTTCGCCAGGCTGCAAGTCCGAAAACTAGGAGAAATTCAGAATGGAAACGTATTTGGCTGATCGACTCGATATCGCGGACCTCATGACGGGATGGATCCATCGAGATAATGGCGAGTGGGATCAACTCCGCGCGCTCTTCCATCCCGAAGCAACAATAGAGATTACATGGTTCAAGGGAAAGGCTACCGACTTCGTCAACGGTTCAATGAAGATGGGCACATCCGACTTCAAAGCCAAGCACCTGATTGCCTTGCCCATCGTAACCTTTCACGGTACGAAGGCAATTACAGAGACGAATGCGATTATCGTCGGTCTTAACACCACGCTTGGATTAGGTTGCGAAGGGCACTGCCGCTTTTACGACCACATCGAGAAGCGCGACGGTGTCTGGAAAATCTTGGAACGTCACGCCATCTACGACATGGCTAGCTTCACGTTTCCACACGGCATCGTCGAACTCGATGAGTCGGCCATTCAAAAGTATCCGATTGAATATGCACCACTTGCCTATCTTTTGCAACAGAGCGGATTTCCAGTCACTTCGATATATCCCACCAAGGGGAGCGATCTGGAAAAGACGATCAAAGCCGAAGGGCAAACATGGCTCAAGGCTTGATCCGCCCTGGCTGGGCGCTTCCGCAAGCAACAGATCCGAATTGCTTAGACTACGATTTTTGACGTTTGGTGTAGTGCCCCCAGTTGTTCCTGCCTGCGTTCCAGCCAACCAATTTTTTCAAACGGGATGGCACACGGTCATCCCAGCGAGGTGCGGATGCATACGCTAAAAGTGCTTGCCATCGGACTTCTTCTATTGGGTTTCAGCCCTCTTGGCGGAAGGCTGATTCAGGGTTCTCGTGGAATTGCCGTCGGAGCTTTGGTATTCCTGCCGCTGTGGTTGATCGGAGCAAGCATAAACATGTATATCGGCGTGAAGCGAGCTGGCTATACTCCTGCTCAAGAACGATTGGATTCGCAGCCTGAAGGACAGCTATGACGATATGAACTTCACTCCAGCCCTGCTCTCAAAGATGAAGGCACAAACCTTGATCGTTTATGGCCGATCGCGATCCACTTTACCCAGTTGAGATGGGACTGGAACTGTATCGTGCTATCGCGCGATCCTCGCTTTGGGTGGTTCCGAATGGAGGCCACGGTCCGATCTTTGGCAATGCTGCGCCTCAATTCACACACACGGCACTAAGACACTAGCGTTACACGACCAGAATCCGAAAGCAGTGCCGACGCCGCGGTACGCCGTTTGCCCGAGATTGCCGTCATTCAACCGCTGGCGCTGTATCGCGAAAGAATCCAGCCGCAAAAACATCCTGCACGAAATTGTTCAATCGAAGTAGGTGTAGTGTTCTCTTTCGAGCGTGGCTCCAACGGAACAAGGACTCCCGCGTTGATGGCTTTGTACATCTCGATGTACATGGCAGCTCCCTTCGGCGGAACACCCAACTGCATCAACGCCTGCTGCACTTGGTCATACGGGAATTGCTGGTAACGCAGACCCGGCCTGTCGATGCCGCGCGCAATCGCCGCGGTAGTTTCCGTCATCGACAAATCTCGCTCGCCGAGCAGTTCGCGCGTTTGTTTGCGCGAAAAATCCAGATCGAGGAGGCGCTGTCCCGCATAGTTGCCAACATCGCGCGTCGCGACCATGGGTAACTTCAAGTCGGGTAGCAGCGCATTTCCGAAAATTCCCATGTGACGGATCATGCCGATCGCTGCCAGATTGTTCTCCATGACGGACTCTGCCTGTGTGGCTTCGTCTTGCAACACATCCCAGTGTTCGGCCAGGAGACCGCATTGAAGAGACGTTTTTCGGGTACAAGTTCGGGTACAGACATCAGTTCGCCCAATTATGGCAAACTCCGCTAAACTACGGTCCGGGCTGGATTTAGGCAAATCTCGATTACGGTCAATTACGCTTATTTATCATAGACTTACGGTGTTCTCCGGAGACTCAAAATCCGTCGGAGGCAACTCCATGAGGGTTCGATTCCCTCTTCCGGCACCATCTATCCTATTTATTTTCAATGGTTTTGCGAGGAACGGCCCTCACTCTCTCGACACCTCGGGTACAGAAAAGGGTACAGTGCACATCCTGTGTATTTTCAATAGCTTGAGGATCACTGGCCCTTACCCGCCACCTAGCAGACTATATATAGTTAGCGTTGATTACGCTCGATTACTGAATGCGCGGCGGATAATCGGTCCGCTGAAAATACCTGTTCGCATGACTCGGCACCGTCCTGGGGCACGTCAGTAATATAGGTCGCCGCAGCTCGGACCACTTCCACCATGTCGACGTCTCCACCGTGAACAGTAAGTCGATGAGTGATCTCGCGATTATGCGTTAACCGCTATGCACAAATCGGAGATGATGGATAACCGAAGCGTTGGCAGCTAGCCATCTATGTCTCAAATCCTGACGCCGTGGCAGCGGTAATAAGGTAAGCAGCCCAGTAGGGCTGTGCTCTGATAGGCAGAACAGTAGTCGCTTATGTGCGCCCATTTCGACTCTCACAAGTTCAGGTGCGGCGCACTTGCCCTTCAGGGCGGGGCCGCGACAGCTCGTCGACTGACTGTTGGCAGCAGATGTTGCTGGTTTAAAGGGCACCCGACTCCCGTCGAATCGAGAGATGATCGCAGCGCTCGCATAGACAAAGACCTGAGGCAGCAGGCACTTAGGACGCGATCTGCACGTCAGCTCAATCGTCCGGTTTCTGTAGGATAGACTCGTGGGCAATAAGGGAGATGGAATCCTTAACCAAACCGGAGGATGTCTCCGTCCTGCCCCCGAGCACTGGCAGACGCTATGAAGCTGTGCTTCGCCTCAGCGAAGCCCTCTCCCGGTGCCAGGAACCCGAGGACCTGACCAAAATCCTCTCTGAAGAACTGCACGAGTTCCTCGAGTTCCTACAGTTCTACATCGTTGTCTACAAGCAGA
>DASYBJ010000754.1:0-9202 GCA_036500845.1 Acidobacteriaceae bacterium | reverse complement strand
AATCTCATACACCGTGACGCTGGTGAAAGTGAATGTTCCGTGCTGGCGGGCGTAGCGGGCGGCGTGGCCGATGACAGTCTGGTTGCGTCCCTTGAAGTATTCGGAAAGGATATCTGTGTCGAGAACGGACTTGACCAGCCGTTACAGCGCGTCAGACGAGCGGGTGGGGCGGCGTCTCTTCCTCGTAAACGATGCTCACCACCTCGTCGAGCAAGGCGGCGTCTTCCGGACTACCGAATAAGCCGAGTCCCTGTTCGAAGACAGTTGCAGAGGCGGCGTGTCCCGGCAATCCCTTTTCGACGAGCGCCTCCAAATAGGCGTCAACCGAAACGCCCTGCGCGGCGGCATAGGCTGCAAGCTTGGCCTCGGTTTCAGGTTTAAGGTGCAGGTCCATGGCTTGTTTTTACTATGCGCGGCAGGGCGCGGCAAATGGTTTACCTCGCGCTTGGCTTTCGGGTCAAAGTACGCCAAGCTTCTGTAGGCATTTGCGCGGAATCCCTTAGCGCAACGTGCTCACGATGTTCGCTCTTGCCCTTTCGTCGGGTCGCGGCTGCCATGAAAACAGGCAATGACAAGCAGGGTTTCGTTCTCAACGATGAAGAACAGGGCGTATGGAAACCGGCGCAAAAGAGCGCGGCGTATGTTCTTGAACACGATTGGAAATTGTCGCGGGTTCGCGCTCATCCGCTCGATCAAGGCGTCAATGGTTGCGCGGAACCGGCGGCCTAAGCCGCTGGCTTCGTTTTCGTACCAATCCTGCGCGTCAATCAACTCGGCACGGGCCGCCTGAGTGAAAACGACGTTGAACACTTAAGGGCAACGCTGTTCGAGTTCAGCCTTCAATGCTGTCCACGTCACGCCCTTATGGCGGTCTTGATCGAGTGATGTCAATCGCCGTTCAAGTTCCGCCTGTTGCGCTTCGGTCAATGGGTGTTGATCGTCTTCGAGACTGTCCCAAAGCTGCGCGATAAGCGCCAGGCGCTCGGAAGGCGACAAACGGACAATCTCATCGTGGGTCAGAAATTCCATGGCTTGAGAATACGCAACGCCGCAAGGCCATAGCAATAGCCCCTTTTGCAGGGTAGGGTAGGGGATCAAAAAGCCCTGTACCTAAAGCTGCTCTAGGCGTTGAGCGGAATTCCGAAAATTACCCTTTTTGAACGCCCGCCGCTAACGGGCCGCGCACATCCTCTTACGGAACGAGTCTGAATAGCGCATAACCCCGAGGAACTCAGCCGCTAAATCGTTTTCGCAGCGCTCAAAACCCTCTTGGATCGCGATCCAATCAGTGCTAGCTTGGACCTGAAACGAGCATGGTCAAGGTCATCACAGTCGAGCGGGAGTACGGCAGCCAGGGAGCCGAATTCGCCCATCAACTGGCCGACAGGCTGGGTTGGAGACTGATTGACCGCTGCCTGATCGACGAGATTGCAAAGAAGGCCGGTGTGCCCAAGAGCCTGGCCGAGAATTGTGATGAACGGCTCGATCCCTGGTATTACCGCATCGGCAAGGCCTTTTGGCATGGCAGCGTGGAGCGGTTGCCGGCGCCCCCGAAAGACGAGATCTTCGATAGCGAGCGCATGGTTGATTTCGTCCGGAAGTATCTGAAGGAGGTGGCCGGTACGGGCCACTGCGTGATCGTCGGCAGGGGTGCGGCGTGTGCTTTGGCGACCGTTCCATGTGTCTTCAACATCTTTGTCTACGCTTCGATGACCCGCAAGATTCGCTGGTTCGAAGAACACTTTCCTGACCATGCTGCGGAGGCACGGCGAGAACTGGAAGCGACTGACGCCCGGCGAGCGGACTACGTTCGCCGCTACTATGATCAGGACTGGACTGACCGCCGCCTCTATCACATGATGATTAACTCCTGTATGGGCTTCGAGGCCATGATCGAAGCCACCCTCGACGGTACAGGCTTAGCGCTGCATACTCCCGCTCCTTCATCGGGAAGATGACGTTCCCTGCGGAACTTTTCATCCCAGTGTGAAGCTCATTCTTACCCTCGTCGCGCAACGCAGCCGGAGCAGCCTCTTCGATACCGCCATCCACGCCTACATAGACCGTCTGGCCTCCTACGCGGCGGTAGAAACCGTTGTCGTTCGCGATGAGCGGGCGCTGTTTGAGTTAGTTGCCAAACAGCGGTCGCGGACCCCCGCATGGCTTGTACTGCTCGATGCTCGGGGAAAAGCTCTCTCCTCAGAAGGATTGGCCGAATGGCTGGCAGCTCAGCGCGATTCAGGCCAGCAAACTATCGTGCTGGCCATAGGACCCGCAGATGGCTGGTCGGAAGGAGCTCGCGCTCAGGCACAAACGGTGCTCTCGCTAGGTCCCATGACTTTGCCCCATGAGCTGGCTCGAGTCGTGCTCCTGGAGCAAATGTACCGGGCATTTACAATTCTGGCTGGCCACCCGTACCACACAGGCCACTAAAAGACGGTCATCGCCCTAGGGCCAGAGCCTCTGCAGGGGCGGGACGAGGTCTTTCGGGTGTCTGGTGAACTACGCCAGAGCACCCGCTCAAGAGAAGATAGGTTATTGCGGCGAAAGGGAAGAAATGTCCTGGTTCAAGCGGCAGGAGAGTGAGATCGAAGCCAACTCAGAAAAGCGCGTCCGGACCGAAGGTCTTTGGGTCAAGTGCGAGGGTTGCAAGCAGTTCGTTTTCAAAGCAGATCTGGAGGGCAATCTTCAGGTGTGTCCAAAATGCGGACATCATCATCGGCTAGACGCCCGGAGTCGAATCGCCAGCTTGCTCGAGCCAGGCTACGAGCTGGTCGACATGGAGTTGAAATCCACCGATCCGTTGTCGTTTGTGGACGTGAAGCCTTATAAAGAGCGGCTGGCCAAGGCTCAGCGGGAAACCGGCTTGAACGATGCCATTGTGAACGCGGTCGGCAAACTAGGCCGTCACAGTGTGATCCTCAGCGTGATGGAGTTCGCGTTCATTGGAGGCAGCATGGGCAGCGTCGTGGGCGAAACCATCGCGCGCGCCGTTGATCGTTCGCTCGCGTCCAAACACCCGCTCATCATTGTGGCCGCCTCCGGTGGAGCACGGATGATGGAAGGCGTAGCCAGCCTGATGCAGCTGGCGAAGATATCGGCCGGGCTGGCACAGATGGACACAGAAGGGCTCCCCTATATCTCTGTCCTAACCGACCCGACAACCGGCGGGGTGACGGCTAGCTTCGGGATGTTAGGGGATCTCAACATCGGTGAGCCGGGGGCGTTGATCGGCTTCGCCGGACCACGGGTCATCGAACAGACGATTCGGCAAAAGCTGCCCGAGGGTTTCCAGAGGTCGGAATTCCTCCTTGAGCATGGAATGCTGGACGCGGTGGTTCCGCGCCACGAGCTGAAGGCCTATCTCAGCCGTGCCCTGGAATTCGCGCGATGTTAAGTGTGCGATGTTGAGGCAGGGCCTGTTAACACTAGGGGCGGCATGAATGCCGGACCAACCGCACCGCCGGAAGAGTCTAAAATGAGCCTATATGTCCTATGCCTTGGCTATCGAGCGCCTTGCCGCCTTGGGGCAGGAGCTCTACACCCCGCCCGGTCAACCGCGCCGCAAGTTTGAGCTGGCCGATATGCGCGCCTTAATGACGGCTCTTGGTGAGCCGCAAACCAGATACAGGTCCATTTTGGTGGCCGGCACGAATGGCAAGGGTTCGACCTCATCGACTCTGGCCAGCATTCTCGTCCAGTCGGGGTACCGAACTGGCCTTTACACGTCGCCTCACTTGAGTCGTGTAAACGAGCGCGTCCAGGTGGACGGTTTCACCATTCCCGACGAGGATTTTGCGGCGTCGTTTTTTCGTGTTGAGAAGGCGAGTGAAAGACTCGTGCAGCAGGGCACACTTGGTGGACTTCCAAGCTTCTTTGAGACTGTGACGGCGATCGCCTTTGACTATTTCGCGAGCCGGCAGGTCCATACGGCGGTTCTCGAGGTCGGAATGGGTGGACGCTTGGACGCCACCAACATCGTCGAACCGCTTGTATCCGTTATCACCGATATTTCCCTCGATCACATGGAATGGTTGGGATCGACGCTCCGTGAGATCACCGGCGAAAAGGCGGGGATTTTGCGCCCGAATGGCGTGATGGTGACGTTGCCCCAGCATCCCGAGGCAAATGACGCGCTCGGAAAGGCAGCGGTGGCATTGAATGTGCGCGGCGTCAACGCCGCCACGTACGTTCCGTCTCGCGACCAAACGGAACACTCCTCAACTCACAATCGCTATCCTCTCGTGGTCATGCAAGAACTGATTGAGGTCGACTCTCCGCTCGCGGGGGCTCACCAACAGCGCAACCTTGCTTTGGCAATTGCTACCGCCGCCGAGTTAAGAAACAACTACAGTTACAATATAACACCTGACAGCATTGCGCGGGGTATTCGCCATACTGTTTGGCCTGCCCGCTTGGAGCAGATTCCAGGGAACGGCCAACGGGCAAATGTTTTGTTGGACGTGGGCCACAATCCCGCTGGGGCGTGGGCGCTGCGTGCGGCTGTCTCCCAAATCGACGATGGAAAGCCGATGACGGTGGTCTTCGGATGCTTGAACGATAAGCCGGTAAGGGAACTTGCCCAGATACTATTTCCTTTGTTCGGACACGTGATCGTGACCCCATTGGACTCTCCGCGCAGCACACCTGTGGAAGTGCTTGCGGCGGCCGGAGCCGAAACCGGCGCGGATGTTCGAACCGCTCAGAACCCTGAAGAGGCTCTCAAACTAGCGTTTGAATTGACACCATCCGAGGGCCTAATCGTGGTGACAGGTTCGCTTTTCTTGGTAGGGCAACTGCGGGAGAAATTGGCCAGCCCCCCGTTTGCTGCAACGGAGACGATCCGCGCATGAGTTCAAGCAAGCCGCATCGCCTGCCTTTATCCGCTCGCCTGCGTTCGAACATTTTGCGTGCACCATGGTTCCTTCTCTCGACTGCCATCTTCGGGTCGCTCTCCCTGTTGGTTTCCTGCTTTGAAAAGGATGGCGTAGGTCAGCATCGTATCGCACGGCAATGGGGCCGGGCGTCGCTATTTTTCGCCGGTGCGCCCGTAACGGTGATCGGCCGCGAGAATTTGCTCCCTCTCGCCATCTACGTATCCAACCACACCTCTTTCATGGATACGCCCATCATTTTCAGTAGCCTGCCTTTCCAGTTCCGCATCCTGGCCAAGCAGAGCTTATGGAAATGGCCATTCATTGGTTGGCATCTGAACCGTTCGGGGCAGATCCCAGTGGATGAGGAAGGAACAAGCGGACTGAACGGCGCGCTCCGCGCATTGCGATCTGGCATGCCACTCTTCATCTTCCCCGAAGGTGGCCGTACCATGGACGGACAAGTGCGGCGATTCATGAAGGGGCCGAGTTTCCTGGCCATCCGGGCAAAAGTACCGCTCATTCCGATGGCGATCATAGGCGCTTATGAATTGCTGCCGATCCACACAGCCCATTTTTCCCCCACGCCAGTCACGTTAGTCATCGGAAAACCGATCGACACGTCGGGATATTCTGTCCGGCAGACGAATGAGCTCACCGCCCGCTTGGAGAATGAAGTCTCTCGGCTGTATCAGGAACATGCCGGTCAACGGCAGCCCACTGAAGAAAGCGCCGTCGAGTCTGGGGACATTCGAAATGCAAACGCCTGAAGCTCATCACGCTGGGAAAGGCTAGGGGCCTGATAGGGTTAACAGGCCCTGATCTTACTCTTTCCAGCCTGACCCATTTCCTGAAGCAGTTGAGGATACGTACATGATTTCATCGCCGCCGCGGATTGCTATCCCCGAACCCTCGTCCATCGACAAGGAGTACAGCGAGGGCTCCTGGCCAGACTACGCCAGAGCGGTAGAAGCAGCCGGGGGAACTGCGGTCCGGGTTCCGCTTACGGAGTCACAGGCTACGGTGGCGCAGCTTGCAGGCTCATGCGCGGGAATTCTACTACCTGGAAACGGGGCGGACGTGAATCCGGAAAAGTATGGCCAAAAGGCTATTCCTGAATGTGGAGCCACAGATCCGTTGCGGGAGTCAGTCGATGATTTGCTCCTTCAGGATGCGTTCAACCTGAACAAAGCCATCTTCGGGATCTGCTATGGCTTGCAAACCCTGAATGTTTGGCGCAATGGAACGTTAGTTCAAGATCTTCCGACATCAAAGCCGACGGGATCAGTTGAGCACGCTGCGGGCCCAAAGGTGCTTGAAGCGCACCTCATCAACATAGCCAGACCATCCTATCTGGCGAATATCGTCGACCTGACAAGTGTCCTCGATCTCTCGACGACCGGACAGCGGGTGGAGAAGACAGGCGAACAGCTCCAACTGCTTGTGAACTCAAGCCATCACCAGGCGGTGGCCCAGCCTGGAGATCAGCTTGAGGTCGTCGCGCTCAGCGCGGAGGATGGCGTGATTGAGGCTTTGGAGAGGGTAACGGCCGATCAATTTGTGATCGGTGTGCAGTGGCATCCGGAACGCACATACGAGACCAGCGCAGCCTCACGCGAGCTTTTTCGGGCGTTCGTCGAGGCAGCCTCCGCGTGGAAACCCCGGCCCATTCACGCGTCAGTCTCTCAATAGGGGCAAACAGCAGCAGAGGCCAGCGGCAGCGTGAGCGTAGATCTCCGACAGATCGAAGACCAGCTTCTTGCGGCAGGAATCCGGGAATTGCCTCCCATAGCTGGTCAGCAATTTTTAGACTTCTTGAACCTTCTGCTGCGCTGGAATGCCCGTTTGAATCTCACGGCCATTCGCACTCCGGAGGAGATCCTTCGCCGTCACTTCGTCGAAGGCGCGTTCGTCGCCCAACATCTGCCCGAAAAACTCGGTACTCTCCTCGATTTCGGCTCCGGGGCGGGCTTTCCGGGGATTCCAATCGCAATTTGCCGTCCCGGCCTGCGAGTGACGCTCGCGGAATCCCAAGGAAAGAAGGTTTCGTTCCTGCGCGAGGCAGTCCGCGTCTTGGGAATCTCGGCGGAGGTTTATCACGGACGGGTCGAGAGCCTGCCCGCCGAGAAAAAGTACGGCATCGTCACCCTTCGGGCGGTGGATAAGATGCAGGAAGCGATCCGGCACGCGGGTTACCGGTCTACCGGTCTTCTGTCCGTCATGACGACTCTCCGCTCCGTACCCGGGTTTAAGGCTCTCGTTCCCGACGTTGTTTGGCACGATCCGATCGCTCTTCCAAACAGCTCGACGGCCGTGTTGCTGCTGGGCGGCCACCGCTAGATTCTTTTGTTCCGCGCTCTGTGTTCCACGTGGAACACCTACTTTGTTCCACGTGGAACAGTCTCTGCACTGGACCAGCCCTGGCAGCTCGCGCCATTTCTCGCGACCCACGCTACAATGTTCCACGTGGAACAAAGAAACTTTTCCACATGGGGGACGTATCGGAACACGAGCGCAAGCAAAGAATAGGCTCTTCTATCTCACTCTAATCAGGAGCCTTGCATTCAATTCAGCGAAGGATTCACAAAGTTCTCCACAATCACAGGCCGTTTCTGCACAGGTACTCTTCGATTGCTCTCAAGGCCATTCCCTCGTTACTCTCCCATAAGCCATGGGCAAAGTTATCGCTATCGTGAACCAGAAAGGCGGGGTGGGAAAGACCACCACCGCCATTAATTTAGCCGCTGCAATTGCCCTCGAAGGGCTCAGTTGTCTCCTCGTCGACTGCGATCCCCAGGCCAACACTTCCAGTGGACTCGGCGTCGCTCGCGATGAAAACCGCAACTCAACCTATGACGTGCTCATGGGAGAGGCCACGATCGGCGATGCCACTCTTCGCACCGAGATCGACAACCTGAAGCTGGTCCCTGCCAGCAATCACCTTATTGGCGCCACAGTTGAGCTCATCCAGGCGGAGCGGCGGGAGTACCGGTTGCGCGATGCGCTTTCCGCTCCACGGAACCAGTACGACTTTCTTCTCCTCGATTGTCCACCGGCCCTCGATCTCCTTACACTCAATGGATTGGTGGCAGCAGACCGCCTCCTTGTGCCCATGCAAGCGGAATACTTCGCTCTCGAAGGCATCAGTGAGTTGCTCACGACGCTTGGCCGGGTGCAAGCCGCCTTCAACACCGGATTGGATATCGAAGGCGTCGTCCTCACGATGTACGACGAGCGCACCAATCTGGCCCAACAGGTCACTGAAAACCTTCGAAATTTCTTCGGAGCCAAGCTCTTGAAAACCGTCATTCCGCGAAACATCAGGCTTGCTGAAGCCCCAAGCCATGGCAAGCCGGTACTACTCTATGATCCGCGCTCTCGTGGCTCTGACAGCTACCGCGACTTGGCCGAGGAAATCCTCACGCGAAACAATATAGAAAGTCCCAGAGCCAAAGAGAGGAAGGCGGCTCCGCCGGCCCGGCGGGAAACCAAAGTCCGCTTCTGGCCTTATGCCTAAATTGTTCCTTTTTTTAATTTTTCACTGCGTCGCTTTCTAGCGATCCTTTCATAAAACACGAGGCTTTCTGATCCATGAATACCCCCGCTGAAGTCAGCAAACGACGCGCCCTTGGAAAGGGACTCGAGTCCTTGCTCCCCAACCGCCCCGCCCCTCCTCCAGTGATCCCGGAGCCCAGTCAGGTCGCCACACCGGCGGATCAAGGGAAGCCGTTCGAAGTTCCTGTCGATCAGATTGAACGCAGCCCCTTTCAAACACGGAGTCACTTTGACGAAGCTGCCTTGAAGGACCTCGCCGCCTCGATCGCTGCCACCGGCCTTGTTCAACCCGTTCTAGTGCGTGCGCTGCCCGACAGTCGATTCCAATTGATTGCCGGTGAGCGGAGATGGCTCGCTTCAAAGTTGGCCGGAAAGACGAGCCTGCCCGCCATCCTGCGAAACGTCTCCGATGAGCAGGCGATGGAAATGACCATCGTCGAGAATCTCCAGCGCACGGACCTGAACCCGATGGAGCAGGCGCGCGCCTTTGAGCGCCTTGGCCGGGAATTTAAAATGACGCAGGAAAAGATGGCGCAGCGCACAGGCAAGGATCGGGCGTCAGTTGCCAACTTCCTCCGTTTGCTCCGCCTTCCGGCAGAAACCCAGCAGAAGGTGGAGGCGGGTGAGATCTCCTTTGGCCATGCACGAGCCCTGCTCGCGCTGGAAACACCCGAAGCGATCCTGAGTGCAACCCGCAAGGTGACGGCGCTCTCCATGTCGGTTCGCCAAACGGAAAGCTACGTCCAAGGGCTCCTCCATCCCGAAGACAAGAG
>DASYBJ010000753.1:0-10027 GCA_036500845.1 Acidobacteriaceae bacterium | reverse complement strand
CCTTCAAGCGCAGTTCATTCAAGCCTTCGCGGATCGGGGCTTTGCTGACTCCGAGGGCTTTTGCCAGATCGTTCTCAGAGAGAGGTTCGCCGAGATCGAGCCGCCCATAGACGATCGCCTTAAGAATCTTCTCGTAAGCGAGCCGGGTGAGATTCGTATCGGAAGCTGAACGTAATCCGTCCGCCGGAGAACGGCCATGAGCCGGGAGTTGAGCCATTTTGGCACTCATAGGGCGTGTGCGATTGCCTTTCCCAAATCAACCGTTGTCGCTTTGCCACCAAGATCCGGTGTCAACGGTGGATTTGCCGAGGTTAGAACAGTTTCGATCGCTCGCATGATGTTCTTTGCGGCTTCCGGTTCGCCCAAATGCTCCAGCATGATGGAGGCGGACCAGATCTGTCCGATGGGATTGCTGATGCCTTTGCCTGCGATATCAGGGGCGGAGCCGTGGACCGGCTCAAACATCGAAGGAAATACCCGCTCCGGATTGATGTTTCCTGAAGGAGCAACAGCAATGGTGCCGGTTACACCTGGACCGAGATCGGACAGGATGTCTCCAAAGAGGTTGCTGGCAACGACAACGCTGAAGCGCTCAGGCGACATCACGAATCTGGCGGCCAGAATATCGACGTGATATTGGTCGGCTGTGATCTCGGGATACTCGGCTTTGATCGCTGCGAAACGCTCATCCCAGAAAGGCATCGAATGGAAGATCCCGTTGGACTTGGTCGCCGAGGTCACATGCGTGCGTCCGAGTTTACGCGCCAATTCGAAGGCATACCGCATGACGCGATCCGTGCCGCGCCGGGTAAAAATGGCTTCCTGGACGACGGTCTCGTGCGCGGTACCCGCATGCAGGCGTCCGCCGATCTGCGAATACTCCCCTTCAGTGTTTTCCCTGACAATCCAGAAGTCGATGTCGCCTGGCTTTCGATTGCGCAGAGGTGACTGGATACCTGGCAGCAACTGGACGGGCCGCAGATTGACGTACTGATCGAACTCACGCCGGATAGGAATCAACAGACCCCAGAGCGAGACGTGATCGGGCACGCCAGGAAACCCAACCGCACCGAGGAAGATCGCGTCGTGGTCTCGCAGCCGGGAAATGCCATCTTCCGGCATCATTCGACCGGTAGCCTTATAGCTTTCGCAGCTCCAGTCAAAATGCTTGAAGCGGAATTCGATACCGTATTTGGCCCCGACCGCTTCCAACACCCGCAGGCCTTCCGGAACTACTTCCTTGCCGATCCCGTCCCCTGGGATCACCGCGAGTGTATAGGTTTTCATCAGGCCGCCTTCAAACCAGCTCTAAAACTGATATTAAAGTTGTCCTCCATAATACATAACCGACTTGAAGCTTTTCTTAGGGCCTGCTAAACACACCGCCCACCATCGACCTCGAGACAAACGCCGGTAATGAACTCGGCTTCGTCGCTCGCCAGAAAAGCGCAGGCCTTGGCAATATCGATGGGCCGGCTGAGGCGGCCAAGCGGGATGGTACTAATGACTTTTTGGCGGGCGACTTCTGCATCCCCAGCGGGAAGAAAATCGGCCAGCAGACCGGTTTCGCCCATGACTGGATTGACGGCGTTGACGCGGATCTTGTCCGGCGCCAGCTCGACGGCCATCGACTTGGTGAGAAGGATGGCCGCTCCCTTCGATCCGTTGTACCAGGTAAGGCCCGGACGGGGACGGACACCGGCAGTCGACGCAACATTGACGAAGTTACCGTAGCCCTGCCGCCGGAAAACAGGGACCGCATGTTTGGCGCTGAGGAAGAGGCTCTTGACGTTCACTGCGTAGACCCGATCGAAGGTGGCTTCATCGACATCGAGCATGGGCTGGTTCCTGTGGGTGGTCCCGGCATTGTTCACCAGGATGTCCAGCTTTCCGAACGAGCTTAAGGCGGTCTCGATCATCTGAGCTACCTGCTGGTCCTTGGTGACGTCGGTATGAGTTGGAACGGCCTTACCGCCGGACGCCACGATTTCGGCCGCAACCCTGTCCGCTTCCCGGCAGCGAATATCAGCGACTAAAATTTTGGCTCCCAATTCGGCGAAATGCTTGGCGATGCCCTCACCGAATCCACCGCCGGCGCCCGTGACGATTGCAATGCGATCTTGGAGTTTCATTCTTTCTTTCACCCGGTCTCTTTAGATTCCACCCATACACATGTACTTGATCTCTACGTATTCCTCGATCCCGTATTTCGATCCTTCCCTACCGATTCCCGACTCCTTCACGCCTCCGAAGGGCGCAACTTCGGTGGAGATTAGGCCTTCATTGATCCCGACCATTCCATACTCGAGCGCTTCAGCTACTCGCCAGGCCCGTCCCAGATCGCGGGTATAGAAGTAGCAGGCAAGCCCGAACTCCGTGTCGTTGCTCATCGCGATGACCTCCTGCTCGGAGGAGAAGCGCGTCAACGGGGCTACCGGCCCAAATGTCTCCTCTTTCATCAGCTTGGTACCGCTAGGTACGCCGAGGAGGATCGTGGGTTCAAAGAACCTCCCGCCTAATTTGTGGCGCTTGCCGCCGATCCCCACGGTCGCCCCATGTTCAAGGGCGTCGGCGATGTGCTCTTCGACCTTCTCCACAGCTTTCTCGTCGATGAGAGGACCGATGGTCACTCCCGGGGTCATACCATTGCCGACCACCTGGGCGCGAACGGCCTGCTCCAGTTTCTTGGTGAACGTATCGTAGATGCTGTCTTCAATGAAGATGCGGTTTGCACAAACGCAGGTTTGGCCGCCGTTGCGGAACTTCGAAATCATCACGCCTTGGACAGCCTTATCAAGGTCCGCATCCGCAAAGACGATGAATGGCGCGTTGCCGCCTAATTCCATCGAGACTTTCTTGATTGTGGGCGCGCACTGTTCGAGCAGAGTCCGCCCAACCTCGGTGGACCCGGTGAACGACAGTTTTCGCACCTTTGGATTAGAGGTCAGCTCCCCGCCGACAGCGCCCGCCGAACCAGTAATGATGTTGAGAACGCCCTTGGGAAGGCCGGCCTGTTCGGCGAGCTCAGCAAGTGCGAGCGCCGAAAAGGGAGTATAGGCTGCGGGCTTGATGACGATGGAGCAGCCGGCGGCCAACGCGGCTCCCGCTTTGCGGGTGATCATCGCATTCGGGAAATTCCATGGAGTGATTGCAGCAACCACTCCAACAGGCTGCTTGATGACAACGATGCGTCTACCGGGCTGAGCGGCGGGAATGACATCCCCGTAGATCCGCTTGGCTTCTTCGGCGAACCACTCGATGAATCCAGACCCGTAGGCGATTTCGCCGCGCGCCTCGTTGAATGGCTTTCCTTGCTCCAGAGTGAGGATCGTCGCCAAATCGTCCTGCTGCTGCATGCAGAGATCAAACCAGCGGCGCAGAATTTGTGATCTTTCCTTCGCAGTTTTGGCGGCCCAACCTGGAAGCGCAGCCTCGGCCGCATTGATCGCGCGGCGAGTCTCGGCCGCCCCAAACTTCGGCACTGTACCGAGCACGCTGCCGTCGGCAGGATTCGTGACGGTAAGGACCGCACCGTTATCGGCATCCACCCAGTGGCCGTCGACGTAGCACTGCTGCCGGAAAAGGCGGTCGTTTTGAATTGGCAATTTCTCGTTTTGGGTTAGCATTGGCGCCTCATATCAGAAACACGGTTAACAAAGTCTGTTGCTGGCATAGCGGCCGGCCTCGAAGTCGCGAAGGCCCTCGAGCAGGATCAGACCCATCGCGTTGCGGGTGCCTTCCGTTGCGCTGCCAATATGCGGAGTTAAGAAGACGTTCTCGAGCTCAAAGTAGCGGGGGTCTACGGCCGGCTCACGATAAAAGACATCAAGCCCTGCTGCAAATATCCTCTTTTCGCGGAGGGCTTCAATCAGGGCGTCATCGTCGATCATCTCACCACGAGCGACATTGACCACGATCGCACCATGGGGCATCAGACTGATTCTCTCGTGATTTAGAAAACCGGCCAGATCCGGCGATCCCGGAGCGGTGATGACGAAGATTTCGCTGAAGCTCAGCAACTGCTCGGCGGACTCGTGATAGACGGCCCCCTTCTCGAAGTCAGGCGCGAGACGGTGCCGATTGTGATAATGAATTTGCAACCCGAAGCTTCGCGCGCGATCGGCAACGGCCTGACCGATCCGGCCCATTCCCAAGATTCCCATACGTTTTCCAACCAAGCCCACTCCAAGCAACTGGGTAGGCGCCCATCCTGGCCATGCGCCCGACCGTACCATCGAGTCGCCTTCGTGCCCGCGGCGGGCGGCGTTTAAAAGCAGCAGCATTGCGATCTCGGCGCAGGCATCGGTGAGCACCCCCGGAGAATGGAAGACAGCAACCTGATGTTCACGCGCGGCCTGCAGGTCGATGTGGTCATACCCAACCGAGAGCGTGGCAACTGCTTCCAGAGTTCCGGCAAGGGCCTCAAAAACCAGGCGCGTAACGGTCTCCGTGGCGGACACGAAGAGATAGGCACAACCTACAGCGCCAGCCGCTAATTGCTCTCCGTTCATGGCGGTTCCGGTGGGATTACGGACGATCTGATAACGTTCCCCGATCCTGGTTTCGACCAGCTCCGGTAACCAGCGAGCTAGATAGACCTTGCGACGGTTAGCCGAAGCTCGTTCCATGTGTAGACGTTAAACTTGAATATTAGTTGCTGCAAGTCGCAGTGCATTTGACAGCGTGTCCGGTTGCATGGCGAACTTGTCTCCCTGCTTAGGGCCTGTTATCACGAATAAGACGGCAGCGACGGGAGCAGATTTTGCTCAGTGCAAGAGCGAGGAGAGACGCATACCGGGTGTATGTTAGCGACGAGTGACCAAGCAATCGGAAAAATCTGCCCCTTCCCTGCGGGTCGCGGTCAAAATCGGGCCATCCTTCGTTGAAATCCTTGACTGGGGACCCGCCACAGCCTTCGGATTCCGCCTCGTCTGGCCCGATTTTCCCGCGCAACGCTGTCCGCCCTATTCGTGTTAATAGGCCCTAGATTCGAACTTTGTTCGAAGTGTCTCCAGTGTCCTCGAAGTGTTGACTGCGGAGGTTTCTGCTCAAGCTTTGTAGCTATTGCTTGTCGTCATTTGAACTTTCCGGGATTCGAAGCTTCAGGGGTTTGGACCTTTGGGCTCCTGTTTTCGATCTGGTCCTACTGAGAAGTTCAGTTCCTCGCACACCACGTTGCCGCTCCCCCACGGTGCGCCTCGCTTGATCCATTCCGTCAGTGTCGCGACATCTTTGCCGGAGAGGGGCGGCCCCGGAGGCATCATTACCGAAACCTTTCCGTCTCTCCGAACAGCGTGGATCAGAACACTCCGATCCGGCTTGAAAGGAACGACAGTAGGACCCCGGCTGCCGCCATGCAGCAGGGACTCCCGATGTTCGAAAGAGACGTTCCCATTCTTCAGCCGGTCATTGTGGCAGAGAATGCAGTGATTGCAGAGGATGGTTTGCACGCGAGAGTCAAAAAATGCGGAGCCATTCGACTCAGCCTTCTGGGCCACCAATGCACTTCCCGGACCCAGAGCTATAAGCAACGATCCAATCCAACAGCGCAACGGCGCTTTCCAAATAGAGAACCCCTTAGCGGACCTGGCCGATACCAAATTGATTTCCAACGCGAACTGGCTTTCCGTGGTCGAAATCGATTTCAACGAGTTTTTCGCTTTGAACCTGTGTGCCGGTTTCATCCTTCAAGGTATAAACGATTTTTTTTGCGTTTCGATCGAGCACGTCCCCGGTCGAGGGAAAAACATACTTCGCGGCGATATCAAAGGTGATCCAACCTGGGCTGTCGGTGACTTTGATGTCCGCAACCTGTTTCGGCGGCATCACGCTGGTGTCAAAAACGTGCAGGTAGTTGTTGACACCGTCGGCAAGCCAAAGCTCCTTCTCGTCGGGGGATAAAGCGAGACCATGACTCGGGCACCCGTGACGAATGGCATGACCGGACTGGAAGCCTTGCACCGTGACCTTGTAGAGCTGTTTGCCGGTCTTGATGTCGCCGACTTCAAAGCCCAGAAGGTTATTTACATTTACATAGCAGAGCGAATTGCTTCCGTTGACAGTAAACGGGCGCACCACACTCGAAAATGGTCCAACTTCTTCGGTCACCTTGTTCGCCTTGGGGTCAGCCACTAGAAGGTAGTTATAGTGCAAGCCTGCAAGGTAAACACGGCTGCCATCCGGAGACCAGATGGTGTTGTGGGAACCCGTATTTGGCGTTAAGCGGGTGATCAGGTCGCCGTTCTCTGGGTTGATCACATCCCAGTACGGACCTTCGAATGACGGAACATATAAGGTCTTGCCATCGGGGGACAGCGCCATGCGGTCGAATCCGCCCTCATAGCTCTTCTGCCAGACTACTTGGTCGTTCAACACGTCATAGGCGACAAGGTAAGTCGGGGTGGTGATGTAGAGCCGGTGACTGGGCGCATCGGCAGCGATTCCTTTGATGATTTCCACTTGTTTGGTTGGATCGAGCTTGAAGGTCGGAATTCGCTTCACGAACTTGAAGCCATTGTCCATGTCGAAGACAAGGATTCCGATGCCGCCATACCTTAGGTTGTAGTTATTGTCCGGGTAGTGGTTCTGTATTCCCGGTACAGCGGCATAGAGGAGATGACGTTCTTGCGCAAAAGCTGGGCTGGTGAGCAAGGGGATGGCTGCGAGAACGACCAACCAACGCGCCCGGCCTAAGACATTCGTGGAACCAGTAATTCGGTGCGTCAAAGTTTGAATCTCCTTCGATCGCTTGCGGCGCTTCTTACGAGAGAGGTGGCATTGCCGATCGGCCTCTCAGGGGCCAATCAGCAACCCTGCTCAAGGCTTCGAGCATGGCTTAAAAATAGAGCTTTGCGGCAAACTGCATCTCACGCGACGTCCTTTGAAAGAGGGTCGGAGACCCTGCACTGTTGATTGTTCCCGCCACATTGCTGCCGATGGTGGCAATCGGGTTATTGAACTGGGGTGTATTGAACACGTTGAAGGCTTCCACGCGGAGCTGAAGCCGCCTGGCACCGTCGCTGCTGATGGGGAAGTTCTTGAAGAGGGAAGCATCCACTTCCTTGGTCCCTGGTCCATAGAGGATATTGCGTCCCGAATTTCCGAATATGTAAGGCGAGTTGGGGGCGTTCGGACGGTTCACGCTAGGAGCAACAAAGTCGGACGTTTTGAACCAAGCGGTTGGGCTAGGATTTGGAAGTTTGCCCGAGCCGATGCGGTCCGGGTACTGCACCGAGCCACCCGTATTCAACGTACTCGTTACCATCGTTGGCGTGAAGGGTGTTCCTGTCTGGAATGTGTCGATGCTGTTGAGCTGCCACCCACCGATGATCAGATCCTCAAGTCTGTTTGCTCCGCCGCCGATCAGCTTGTTCTGCCCGAAGGGAAGGTCATAGGTCCAGCTCAAGACTAAGCTGTGGCGGATGTCCCAGTCCGAATTACCTTTATACGTGAGCCACCAGTGGTAGGGGTCCTGCGGGGCGGTAACATTCCCGGCTCCGCTCGAATCGTCGGTGCTATGCGAGTAGGTGTAGGCCCCGAGAAGTTCCAGCGTGTTCTTTATGCGAGCGCGGTAGCTTACCTGGAGAGAGTTAAAGTAGCCGTTCGCGCACTGGCAAGTTTCGTTGATGGCCGCAAACCCAGGGAATGGCCGGCGTGGATTCACTGCGCCTGCCCCCGGCGTCGGCTGATTGACATTCGGAACGATCATTACGTGGGTGGACGTCTGGCCGACATAGGCAACCGACAGCACGTCGTTATTCGTCAACTGGCGCTGGATGTTCAGGCTGTATTCGTTCGAGGTCATGTTCTTGTACGATCGGGGATAGTAATTTACCGTAGTGCCGGCAGTGGGGAAGAGCGTCGGGCGCTCAGATGGAAAGCCTGCGGAAATGGGCTGAGCTGCTGCAAATCCCGCTGTACCGGACGAATTCGCCGTAATGTATGAGCCGTGGAATGGAGCGTTCGCTTGAAACGGGTTGCCGGATTGATTCTCATTCGCGTAGTAGATTCCAGTTCCGCCGCGTATGACAGTCTTGCCGTTGAGGGAGTAGGCGAAACCAAGACGCGGGCCCCAGTTGGTGTAGCGTCCATCCACGACTGAATCGCCCGGGAAGGGCGCAGTTCCGACTGGGACGAGCGCGCCGGCGCCGCCGTTACCGGCCGGATCGAATCCAGCCAACTTATTATGTTTGATCGTCCACGGAGTTACTAGATCGTTGCGGATTCCGTACTCCAGCACGAGCTTAGGCGTTACGCGATAAGTATCCTGCACGTAGAAGCTCGGGATTAGACGCCTGAGTTGCAAGAACTCTGCACTGTCTAGTTCGGAGCTGACCGGGTGACCAAGCAGAAAATCGGCAAACCCGTAGCCTGTATAGGATCCGTTGAAGGTGAAATTGCCGGCCGGGTAAAGGGGATCATAATTATCCTGGCGCCGATGCAAATAGTCGAAGCCAGCCTTGAATTCGTGAGATCCATGGATCCAGGTGAAAGCCTGGTCGACTTCCCAGTTATTGTCGATCTTGGACAGATTACCGAAGCCGTCGCCGAGTCCAACTTGCCCCGAGATGGCGAAGTTGGTCAGACCTGGAATTCCCGCCGCGTTCGCACCCGGAATACCGTACTGGGTGGAAAGATTTGTGAGGCCATTGTTGGCGATGACAATCTCCTCATTCAAGCGTGACCAAGCCAGACGCGCCTCGTAGAACTTGTTGGAACCGATCGACCGACTATAACCGAGCACGATCTGTTCGCCCGGGATGGGCACAGTTCCCGGACGGGACGGTCCACCGCCAAGCGCTGGAGCCGGTAGATAACCCGGGTTGACGGTAATCGGATTCTCTTTGCTGAAACGTCCAAAAATCGAGGTCTCATTTCGGCGGTAATCGATACGCAGATCGCCTTGGTCGATGTTGTTGATGACGGCGCCGTTGTACAGGTAGTTATTGACTAGCCCGGCGGTTGCTGGAGTTGGGTAATTGGGAGCCGGGAAGAGGGTAATGAGCTTGGGCACCGGTGAATTCCAAAGGGATGGAGAGACAAAGTTGTTGAGAAACTTCGTGCCGTTGATCGGATTCGTGAGTTGGAAGGCGGATTTACTGCACAATCCCGCTGCAAAGGTGCCGCCGTTGCCGGTGCAGAGCGCGGAGAAGTTGCCGGTGAGAAATGCCGGGGTCGGCACTGTGCTGATGTAGGTCTGCGCCTGATTCTGCCGCCTTCCTTCCCAATCCGCGAAGAAGAAGAGCTTGTTGCGTCCGTTAAAGAGATGCGGGAGGATGAGAGGGCCACCGATGTTGGCGCCATACTGATTCAGGTGAAATGGTGTAATCGGCGCGGTATGCGAGTCGAAATAGTTTTTGGCGTCAAATTGCGAGGTTCGCACGAACCAGTAGAGCGTGCCGTGATAGTCATTGGTCCCGGAGCGTATGGTTAAGTTGACGATCGAGGGTCCACCGCCGTAGGCTGCCGGTGCGCCGCTGGTCTGGACCTTGAATTCCTCGATCGCATCGACCGGCGGGAAGAAGATCACCGCCGCGATATCGTTGTTGATGCTCTGGATTCCATCGAAGAGATAGATGGTCGTCTCGCCTGGGTTGCCGTTCACGACTGCGCCATTGGCTCCGCGCCCGTTGGTGTAGCCGAGCGACTGGGAGTTATTCGAATGGCCGCGCATGTTCGCGCCGGGAGTAAGCCCGATCAGCTGCGTGAAATTGCGGCTGTCCAGCGGCAGATTCTGGATTGCCTGAGTGTTCTCGACGTTGCCCAACTCAGATGAACCGGTTTCCACCGTGCCTGCAGACTCGGCAGTCACAGCGACACTCTGGTTCGTCGTGGCTAGTTGGAGGTCAAGATCGACCTCCAGACGTTGGCCGACGGAGAGATCAAATGACCGCGCGGAGCTACGGAAACCCTGTTGCGTCGCTGTTAGTGTGTACTTCCCCGGCTGTACAGCAACGAAATCGTACTGACCACCCGCCGAGGTGGTGGCAGTTCGAATGTCGTTCGTCATTTGGTTGCGGACTTCGAC
>DASYBJ010000752.1:0-3353 GCA_036500845.1 Acidobacteriaceae bacterium | reverse complement strand
TAGCACGGCCAAACGCTTCAAAACGGTTCCTACAACAGATCAGGCCAGGTTCCCATAGCAGAATCTGGCCTGATCTGTTTAGCCGGCTGGTTTGCCGAACTCCTTGCAGTTTGTTTACTCCGACAGCAGATCGATTGTAACTGGCTATTTCGTGGCAGGCTGATGACGCGGGCTATCGATTGGTCCCGTGTCTCGCTTGCGCATTGGCGTATCGATGCCAGGATGGCCGTCATGTCTCGGTCAGCTTCGCGCCCGTTCAAGAGAAAGTTTGTATTTAGGCGCGGTCTGAAATGCCCACACTGAGTGAGGTCTGCAGACTACTGCTTTGGCGCCCTCATGTCATGACCGCCCTGATGCATCCCCAGTCCCCACGTTCCCAGTCCCGGAGTCATGACTCGGCCCGCCCGGTGGGGGAAGTAAATGAAAACGAGACTTTGCAGGCGTTTCGGGATTACTGTCGCGGTAGGGACGATCATCGCTGGTCGCCCACCGCATAAAACCGTACGGGCGCGTTTACGCATACGGCTTCCACGAGGGATGAGTAGCGGCGAAGCGCGCGTCAGGATAGGGATGCAGAACACGGGGTTCTGGAATCCACCGGTTCAAGACAGGAATCAGGCGCTCCCAGCGTATCTGGGCGCGCTGACTGCGGCGAACCAGTACGTTGCGCCATAGCCGATTCAGCCGCCTCTTGAAGAGGCGCAGCTGATCGATGTTTCCGGGTACAGCGTGATATTGGTAATAACCCTGTGCGACCTTCCATAACCATGCACCGACGTCGGCCGTGCGATCATGCTTCCGGCGTTGAAGCTCGGCCTTGATGGCTTTGAGCTTCGCAACCATCCGCTTCTTCGCAGTTAGCCGCCAGACAGTGAAGGTTTCGCTCTTGTGGCGTTGCCCACAGTAGTGGGTGAAGCCCAGGAACGTGAAGGTCTCTGGTTTTCCCTCTCCACGCCGCTTTCGGTCTCGGGCTGCATACCGCCCGAACTCGATCAGCCGTGTCTTGTCAGGATGTAATTCCAAGCCGAACTTTGCCAACCGATCCTTGAACTCCTCAAGGAACCGCTCGGCATCCGTCCGGTGCTGAAAGCCCACCACAAGTCGAGTCGCCCGGGGGAGTTGCACCCCCAGGCGCTCACAGATTCCGGACTTGAACGTCTCCGCTCATCCGGCTCTTATCGTTCAGTCGCCGCTCGACGCAACAACGGCCAATGAGCAAATAGCCGTGGGTCTCTTAAAGCTGTCTTGCTGACCCAATGCTCTGCTCTTAGCCTATGTCGTTTTAAGCGTTTGTATTTCGCCATCGCCCAATACGCCAAACATTGGTCCAGATAGCGCAATGTCGGATAGAGTGCTGATTTGTAGTAGCGACCGTAGTAGGTAATCCAACCTCGGATGACGGGGTTGAACATACGTGCCAGATCGTCTATCCACCGATCAATACGACAACGCAACTGCCACCTGCGAATTTCCTCTCGAATTGCTTTCGTCGCAGCGTTGCTGACACCCGGGCTGAAATTGACGAAGAACTTTCCAAAACGATTCTTCGATCTTCTGGCTCGAAAGCTATAGCCGAGGAAATCGAATGATTCATTCTTTGAGCTTCCCCGCCGATCATCATCCTTGCAGTAGACAATCTTCGTCTTTTCAGGATGAAGCTGCAGCCCGCATTCAGCAAAGCGCTTCTCAAGCGCCTCTTTGAGTGTCTTCGCCTGCGCCTCGCTGACGCAATGGCAGAGTGCGTCGTCGGCGAACCGCTCGAAGGGAATGTCCGGATAATTCCGTGCCATCCACTTATCGAACGTGTAATGAAGAAACAGGTTGCTCAACAAGGGTGAGATCACTGAACCTTGTGGCGTTCCTCTTTCTCGAGGTTCAAGGGTGCCATCTTCCATCTGAACGGAAGCCTTGAGCCACCGCTCAATATAGAGCAACACCCAAGGACAGTCGGTATGCTTTCGCACCGCTCGGAGAAGCAGTTCGTGAGAAATCGTATCGAAATAGGATCGTATGTCGAGGTCGAGCACCCAGGCATAACGCCAGCAGCGCTCCCGCGCAACTCCAACCGCATCCAATGCCGATTTTCTAGGCCTGTACCCGTATGAGTTGGGATGGAAGTGCTTCTCCAGTTCCGGCTCAAGATACCCCTTGACCACCGCTTGGGCGATTCTGTCGGAAACAGTGGGAATTCCCAATGGTCTGAATCCACCTCCTCGCTTCTCGATGTTCACGCGCTTCACCGGCGGCGGGAAGTAACTGCCAGACGACATCCGATTCCAGAGTTTGTAGAGATTGTTTGCCAAGTCCCTTTCAAACTCTTCGATCGTCTGCTCGTCGACGCCGGCTGCACCCCGGTTCGCCTTTACCCGCTTATAGGCATCCCAAACATAAACCTTTGGAATGCTCCACGACTTTGCTTTATCCAAAGGGCTCCTCCCGTTACCGGTTGACCATTCGTTAAAGCTGAACGATGTCGCGCCTTCGCTCCAGTCCCGTTACAGGACCTTCCTCACTACTACACGCGACTCCGCCCCTGCACCCCGCTTCGGTACTCTGACTCTTACGGGTCGGCCGCTTGAGTCTCTCCCTTGGCATCGGTGTGCAGGTTCCCACGTTCCACACAAGAGCCTGAACCGAGTTCACGCCGCCTTCGTGCCGGACGCCGACTGGGCAGTAAACAGGTACCCCCCAGACTTATCCCAGATTAACGACTCCCCTCTGGTTCTGACGTCGTCCCTACGCTTTCGACAGGTCATCAGCGGTTCGCTTGCGCTCGTCTCCTCGGCCCTCACCTGACAGGATCAAGTCCTGCCTTTTGCCGAAACGCTCACCACCTCGGCCATTGTGCCGAAGCAGCTTCCGGTGGTTTGAACCCGCATCCTGCAATGCGAGTTCGAGAGGCCATCTCTCATCTCTCGTGCAGCACGGCTCGAAGAAGATTTCTCAGTTCATGAATCCTCCTTCGCGCCTTCGTGGCGCACTGTCATCTGCAAAACGCGCATATTGAACACGGGTATATTGCCTATAGCGGGTGACCTCAATCGCCTTCTCCAGCATCCGGTCTATCTCATTGAGATAGAGATTACTGAGCAAAGGCGAAATGACTCCACGTACGCAAGAGATAACTTCGAGTTTGAGCGGACCGTGGGGTACCGCCGGTGATGCCTCGCTACCACTTGACTTGTGTCACATACGGTTGTATTCAGATGTCATATGCCGCGCGCCAGCGCAACCCAGAAGGCACAACGTCTGAACCAGGCGCGAATTCTGCTGCGCGAACAATCGCAGTGGTCGGAAGCTGCTCAACAGCTCGCCAAGAACTGTTCCATCTCTCGGCGTCAGGCGTATCGGTA
>DASYBJ010000751.1:0-2425 GCA_036500845.1 Acidobacteriaceae bacterium | reverse complement strand
AAACAGTTTCCTGTATGTGATGCCAGTTCAAGTTGGTGGCCGCGATGCCGGCCTCGAAGAGCACAGCGGGTCCGCCCGATCCCTTCTCGACCACGTAAAGCCTTCGCCCTCGCTCAATTTCCACCCAACGACCCGGACCGGCATACCGCCTTCGGTCAAGACTGCTGCCGATGCGTTGATAGAGGAATCCCGCGACGAGCAACGCCGCAACGGCAACCGAAAATACGAATAAAAGGGTCATGGGCGATCCTCGAATTTGCTGATCTGCTGGGGACTGAAGTCCCTGATGCTGAGGTTTGCTTTTGTGCGTCCGCGTTCGATAATCAGGAGGGTCGATCCGGGGCGGCCATGTATCTTCACTTCCACCTGTCTGGCTGACCAGACTCCGCCCGATTGGCTCAAACCGAAGTATGTGAATTCCTTCACGATTCGCCCATCTTTCAGCGTCTTTTCCACATAGATGGGGTAGCCGATGGTGTGGTCGAGCCACGTTTGGACCTCGGCGTAGTGCGAATGATCCAATGCGCCCGGTGTACTCTTCAGTACATCGCAATCGCGAGCGCCAAATCTGGCACTCTTAAGAATCGTCTGGCCCTGCCAGTAATACTCCGGCTGGAGAAAGTCCTCATAGTTGAAGTCGCTGCCGAATACACTCTCGCTCCACTTATCAAAAGGCAACGAGGCTGGCGCGGACTCGTGTGAACGGAAAATCCGGATCGTATTCTGGCCGTTCGGCCGCATTTCAAGCAAGATACTGACGCGCGCATTCTGGCGCGCATTTCCCGCCGGCGTCCGGAGTGGGACGATCTCGACGAGCGCGCGCAGAACGCCTGGAAACCAGTGCCCCTTGATGGTAATGGCATTGCTGATTCGGTTCCCATTTGCATCCACCCGCATCAGGCGTCCGGTGGCGCGAAAATCCGCAGTCTCAATGCGCTGCCGCGCGACGGCAATCACCGCTCGCGCATCCGCCGCGTGCGCAGTGGTCGCAATGAGCAGCATTGCGGCAGCCACAACAGAGGCGAGTCTCATGGCACGATCCTTCCATCATGGATGCGGATGTGACGTGGCGCAGAGTTCGCAATCTCGTCCTCGTGCGTGATGACAACCAGCGTCATGCCGCGGGTCTTCTGAATGCCAGTGAGGATCTCCATAATTCGCGCGGAGTTCGTGCTGTCGAGATTCCCAGTGGGCTCATCTGCCAACAGGATCGAAGGGTTATTGGCCAGCGCCCGAGCAATCGCTACGCGTTGCCGTTCTCCCGCAGAGAGTTCATTCGGATGCTGGCGCATTCGGTGCTCCAGCCCCACTTCACGCAGCAGTGCCTCGGCACGTTCCTCGCGATTGCCGGCGCCATTTCTCGTAGCGAGCATGGGGGCCTGCACGTTTTCGACAGCACACAAGGTGGGCAGTAGGTAGAAAGCCTGGAAGATGAATCCAACATGATGGCAGCGATACGTGTCGAGGCTAATAGACGAGCCCAGAGGAGCACCGCGGAACAGGACATCGCCGCTGGTGGGGGTATCGAGCCCGCCGAGCAGGTGGAGCAGGGTCGATTTACCACTACCGCTATGTCCGCTAATGGCAACAAACTCTCCAGCGTCGATGGAGAGATCGACACCCCGGAGAGCCTCGATTCGTCCTTCGTCGTAGTCTTTGCGCAGGTTGCGTACTTCCAGAATGGGATTAGCCATGGCGCAGCGCCTAAACCGGGGAAAGGCGTGCGCCGCGCCAGGCTGGAAACGCTCCGGCAGTCAGTCCGGCCAGCATGGCAAGGCCCAGCAATTCGTCTTCAAACGCGCGAGAAAAGCCCACCAGACCAACAAATGCGCCAATCGCCATACTTGCCCCGCAGAATTTCATGAGTGTCCGGAGAAGTAGGCGCCAAAAATCCTTCCGGGCAAATCCTGCAAACGGCAATTTAGAAGCCATGCGGTTGAGGTGCGTCCTATCGTGCTCGAGTTCGGGGAGAATCGAGTGCCTGTTTATCCTGCAACTGCCGCTGCCTTTATTGCTAAATTTGACTTCCAGACTTCACTACTCCTTGATTGCGCGATTGGCTCCCAGGCAAGCTAAAATACCCGGCCAATTCTGTACCAGGTGGGATTTCGATCTAATCCAGTTTACCTCAAACCAACTGGCACAGAATCGCGGGGCAGGCCAATGCATTGCAACGCGATGAATCTTAATCCACGACGATAAAGAGCTTTGAGGTGAGCGCTATGTGAACCACTTGAGCCTTGAACCCCGCAGTTGAGTCAGGTGGAACGCCGAGCCTCGGCTTGCAGAGCCTGGACAGAAGCCTGCAGCAGCATGGCAGTTAGTTGATCGGCTTGCAGCCCTATCGGATAGGGTTCTTGCAGCCCTATCGGATAGGGTTATGGATTGGCCTTCAGGAATTCGTTGATCTCAGCGTACTCTGCTT
>DASYBJ010000750.1:0-4919 GCA_036500845.1 Acidobacteriaceae bacterium | reverse complement strand
CTCGCGGCGTCTGGCTCTCTGCCGATGGGGCGCTCGCCGGTATGAAGAAAGACGCAATCGCGATTGAGAGCTCAACGGTGACGCCTAGCTGGTCTCGCGAACTGGGCGGAGCGGTTGCTCAACGTGGCGTGGCGTTTCTTGTGATCGAGAAGGATTTCGGTTATGCCATTGAAACTGCTGGTTCGCCTTCGGCGGCGCCCACAATCGCGGCAGCCCGCGGAGTCTTTCAACGCGCGATTGAAAGCGGATTGGGTGGTCAAAACATGACAGGCGTGGTGCTTCAATTCACAGAGCAGCCAAGCTGATATTCGTGCCTGGAGGCGAGTGATCGCTGATCACTCGCCTCCAGGCTTTCTTCCGTCAAGAAGCATGATGACCATCATGCTTCAAACCGCTTCGCATGTCGAACTGTTTTGAGTTTCACCTAGACTCTTGAATCTTTCCTCCTGATTTTGTCTCTATACATCTGTAAGCATGATGAGTGTCATGCTGAAAGATGAAAACGCAGTCGGTAGAGATGAATTAGCCGACTCCGTGGGCGAACTGGCTCAACGATTCATTGCAGTATTTTGCGCTGAGTGGACGCACAAAGCGCATTGACTTAATACGGCTCCAGCGGGCAACTAGAGTTCGCTGGCCCCTTTTCCCTCCAGTGAGGTACATCTATGAGCACACCCAAGAAGCGTCTCAAAGTGACGACTGTTCTCCCTACGTATTGGCGTATTACCATCGACAATCCACCAATTAACCTCTACGACCCTGAAATGTTTGCGGAACTCCGTGTCCTGATAGACCGCATAGACTCCGATCCGGCTCTCAAAGTTGTTGTTTTTGACAGCGCGGACCCCGACTACTTCATCGCTCATTATGACGTGGCTCGAGGAGAAGAGATTCCCGACGTGCCAGGAGCGGCGGAATTCGGACGCTGGCCAGAGTTTGTAACCCGCCTTATCCACTCCAGAGTCGTCAGCATCGCGTTGATCCGGGGGCGCGCTCGCGGGCACGGCAGCGAACTTGCGCTCGCCTGTGATATGCGCTTTGCCAGTCGAGAGAAGGCGATCTTCGGCCAGGTCGAAGTGGGTGCGGCTGTCGTCCCTGGCGGCGGCTCGACAGAGGCCCTGGCGAATCTCGCAGGCCGTGCGAGGACACTTGAAATTATCCTCGGCTCCAATGATTTCGATGGGGATACTGCCGAACGTTATGGATGGGTCAATCGCTCTCTGCCCGACTCCGAATTGGATGCGTTCGTGGACACCCTTGCCCGCCGTATAGCCAGCTTCGAGAAACGTCCTTTGGAGCTTGCAAAGAAATTGGTCAATGCTCGCTCCCGCATTGCTTCCGAAGCGGACCGTTGGGCCTCGAACCAGTCTTTCATCACGACTACAACGTGGCCAGAAACGAAGGCGTCGTTGAAAGCACTGTTTGCTCGCGGCCTCCAGCAGAAGGGTGACTTGGAATACAACTTCGGACCCAGCCTGGGACCAGATGGAAAGTAAAGAGTATCCGCAGCCCTGGAATTGCTTTGTTCTCGTGTAGAGTTCGAGCACTTCTATTCGCAGTCCAACGTGATCATCATCATGATAGATATCGTGGGCGCCACGACAAGGAGATTTTCGAAAATGAGCACACAAGATAATGGCATCGCCACAATCACCGGCGCATCTTCAGGTTTGGGAAGGATCTATGCGGATCGCTTCGCCACACGTGGCTATAATTTGATCCTAATAGCCCGGCGCAAAGAACGACTCGACGCTCTAGCGCAGGAACTGCATAAGAAATATGGCGTGAACGTTGATGTTGTCGTCGCCGATTTGGGCAACGAAGCCGACCTCGATCGAGTAGGCAAAGCAATCGCCGCGAATGACAAAATCACCGTGCTAGTGAACAGCGCTGGAACAGCTGCTTTGAAACCTTCGGTGGACCTTCCAATCGATGTCGTCGAAAATCAGTTGAATGTGAATGCGAAGGCAGCCACACATCTGAGTCTTTCCGTCCTGCCCAACTTCGTGAAGAGGAACAGCGGTACGATAATCAACATCAGCTCAGTGCTTGGGTTCTTTGCGTTCCCCATCAGTACCTCGTACTCCGCTACCAAGGCCCATGTGTTGCTGTTCACTATTGGGCTTCGGGATGAACTGGCCAATACCGGAGTACGAGTCCAACTCGTGGTTCCGGCCTCGACTGACACAGAATTTTGGGACGTTGCGGGGGTTGGAATCAAAGCCCTCGACCCGCAGACAGTCATGTCAGCCGAGAACTGCGTTGACGCAGCTCTCGCAGGCCTCGACAGCGGCGAAACAGTCACATTACCGTCAGTGGAGGATGCAAGCCTCTGGGAAACTTTCGACGGAGCGCGCGCGAAGCTCTTCCAGACGTCACAGACCAAGAATCCTGCCTCACGTTATGGGATTGGGAGGTGATTCGTCGCGGGCTGCGAACTAGCATTCGCGGCCCGCGACTTTTATTTGCGAGTATTATGCCAGAACCTTCGAATCAACGAGACTCCGGGCTACTTCACTTTCACGTTTGCGTTCATTGTGGAAGCGCATTCCGTAGAGAAGAATTTGAAGATCGAGCGGACACGACAGGCATATATCTGTGCCCGAAATGTGGCGTGGAAAGGGGTACTAGCCACATCCAAACGAAAACCTCCGTTAAGGATTTTGATCTGGCCATCTGGCGCTCATTGGCTATTTTTGTCAATCCCCCGCGAAGTGAAAATCATACGCTTTGGAATTCGTCTGCAGCGTGCAGGATCTTGTTCCAGTGGGAGGGATCGGCATAGCTGGCAGCGAGGGCATCGATATCGACGGTCGAGTTTGTGGAGTTGAATTCGAATGAGCCAAACAAGTTGATGTGCTGCCATGCGACAGGCGACATACTGCGGAGCAGTTCCATTGCTGCGTGGTCTCCTGCGGTCTTTTTCTGCTCGTACACGCATGACAGAAGCGCCGTGTTGTAATACACGATCGCATTGGCTATTAAGCGTGAACACTCGTTCCAGATCTGCTGCTCAGCCTCGCTCAGATCGAAGTACACCTGACGATCTTCGTCGGTGAAGCATAGCAAACCGTAACGCGTCGATGACTTGTCTATTCATGACTCAGGAACCGCTACATTTATCCAGCAGTGCTTCCTTGATCAGTCAAGAGATGCTCTGAAAACGCCTTATTTTCACTTGGCGGGGATAGACAAAAATAGCCAGCCTCAGTCTGATCGACGAACTGAAAAGTTCTACGAAAGCGACTATGAATCAAGGTGGTGCGAACATGGAAAGCAATCTGGCGGAAGCAACGTGGACCCGCGCGAATCAACAAAATCTTGCGGAGCGAGTACGGCTAAATCAGCAAAAGCTTGGCAGTGAACTGAAACCGCACTATGACTTCATCGTTTGTGGGTCAGGTTCCTCCGGTTCGGTCGTAGCGCGTCGATTGGCTGAGAATGCTGATGTGAGCGTGTTGATGCTTGAAGCGGGCGGCACGGACGAGGTACCGAATGTCATGGAAGCGATCCAATGGCCAACGAATCTGGGGACTGAACGTGACTGGGGTTTTATTGACCAACCTAATCCACATCTCAATGGACGTTCCATTCCCCTTAATATGGGCAAGGTCTTAGGTGGCGGCTCCAGCATCAATGTGATGACGTGGTCCCGGGGTCACAAGAACGACTGGGAATTCTTCTCAGCTGAGGCCGGTGATCCGGCATGGAACTATGAGTCGGTACTGAATATCTACCGACGTATTGAAGATTGGCATGGTGCACCGGACCCGAAATACCGCGGAGTAAGAGGACCGGTGTTTGTCCAGCCTGCACCTAGCCCTAACCCGATGTTTCCCGCGATGCTTGAGGGAGCAGGCGAGTCCGGAATTCCAACGTTTGAAAACCCAAACGGCCGTATGCAGGAAGGCGAAGGCGGATCTTCTGTCCAGGACATCCTGGTTCGCGATGGAAAACGCCAGTCTATTTTCCGCTCTTATACATTTCCCATCATGGACCGCCCTAATCTCACCGTACTTACTGACGCAATGGTTATCCGGCTGACCTTGGAGGGCATGCAAGCCACCGGTGTGGAGATTATTCGTAACGGGCAAGTCCGCCGCATCGCCGCCCGACTCGAGGTCGTGCTGTCATTGGGCGCCATAAACACACCGAGGGTGCTCATGCAATCGGGTATAGGCGACGAAAATGAGCTACAGCGCCTTGGAATCCCAAGTGCGCAGCATCTTCCAGGAGTGGGGCAAAACTTTCAGGATCACTTTGGCATCAGCTGTATCTGGGAGTCCGAGCGGCCGTTAAGTCCATCTGACACGGCGAATGGAGCGGTCAGTTTCTGGAAAAGCAACTCGAGCCTAGACACGCCTGACACTCAACAACTTATCGCCGAAGGTTCAATGCCGAGTGCGGAGACAGCTGCCAAGTTCAACCCACCAGTAAACTCCTGGGCGCTTTTCGGGGTAGTCGTGCGTCCGAAGAGCCGAGGCCGGCTCCGTCTGACGGGACCCAATCCGATCGATCCCATCCAGATCGAGTCCAATATTCTGTCTCACCCGGACGACCTAAAGGCCGCGGTAGCATGCGTAGCACTCTGCCGGGAGATAGGCAACTCCAGCGCCTTGCGACCGTTCTCAAAGCGAGAGGTTATGCCAGGGAAACTCAAAGGTATAGAACTCGAAAACTTCATCCGCGATGCGGCGATTACATCCTGGCATCAAACATGTACCGCCAAGATGGGACGGGATGCCATGTCCGTTGTAGACGCCAATCTCAAGGTATACGGCATTGAGAATCTCCGCATCGCTGACGGTTCCATTATGCCGCGCGTAACAACCGGAAACACCATGGCCCCATGCGTTGTCATTGGAGAACGCGCCGGAGAAATACTAAAAGCTAGATATAAAATATGATTTTCTCCTCTC
>DASYBJ010000749.1:0-4357 GCA_036500845.1 Acidobacteriaceae bacterium | reverse complement strand
GCTTCAGTCACGCGGACATAAGATCGTCTTCATCGGTATCCCCGATGCCGAACCGATCGTTCGCGCTGCCGGTTTGAACTTTGTTCCATTTTGCGAGAAGGAGTATCCCGCTGGAGCGGTGAGCAATGGGTATGCGAATCTCACCAAGCTAAGTGGACTCGAGGTAGTCGAGTATTCCCTTCGCGAGATGCACCCGCAGCGCTGCAGAGCAACGCTTGAGCACCTAGAGGACGCCATCCTAAAGAGCGGCATCGAAGCAATGGTCATCGATACCATTCACTTCTTCGCAGAGCTTGTGCCAATGAAGATGGGACTGCCATACGTTCACATCTGGAACGTACTCTTCATCGACAGGACGGGGTCGAGTCCAAGCTGTTTCTTCACAACGCCTGTTGGCTCTACACCCGAAGCGCTGGCGAAGAACCTCGAGACAGCACGCGAGACGAACCGCATTCTCTCTCCTGTGGCGGAGCCAGCCAAGGAGTACGCGGCGAAGAACGGACTGGATATTGACTGGAATGATCCCTATGCGACTCTGTCAAAGCTTGCTGTGATCACCCAAACACCACGAGAGTTTGACTGCACGATTCCAGAGCTTCCTACAAAGTTCGTTTATGCCGGGCCGTTTCACGACGACGAAGGCAGAGCGAAGATACCATTCTCGTGGGAACGGCTTACCGGTGCGCCTTTGATCTATGCTTCCATGGGCACTCTGCTCAACGGCATGGAACACGTCTACCGTTACATCCTTGAGGCTGTGGGAAGATTTCCGGAGACGCAAATTGTTCTCTCAGTAGGAAAGAACATCAGCCTGAGCGACATCGGATTCATTCCATCCAATGTGATCGTAGTTCCCAGAGCGCCGCAGCTGGAAATGTTAAAACAGGCCGTCCTTTGCATCACGCACGCCGGCCACAACACCGCGCTTGAATCCTTGGCTCAGGGTGTGCCAATGGTCGCAATCCCCGTCGGCTTCGACCAGCCTGGAATAGCGGCGAGAATTGCCCATCACGGAGTTGGTGAGTTTGTCGAGGTGGGAGAGCTTTCGACTGACCGACTAGCAGATTTGATCAATAAGGTGATGAGGCAACCACACTACCGCGAAAACGCGCAACGATTTAAAAGGCTCATTGCGGATATCCAAGGTCTGGATGTTGCCGCGGAGACAATTGAAGATGTTCTGAAAACTCATACCTGGACTCCTTCCAGGCTCCAGAACGTAGCTAATTTCTTGAGCGAGCACAGTTGAAGCCAAAGGTAAAATCGCAGCGGCACTGTGGCATTAGCCGAGCGGAGCGCAGTCAACTGTTAGAGACCGTTGGACGCCAGCAACCTATATGGACTCGGGCTACAGCGGCTGCGCAACGGGCAATCTGCCTTCAGTGAACTATTTGGTGATTATCACCCGATTGACAACGACGATGCGTCTCACGTGTTGTTCCAAACCAGACATCTTCGCGAGAACGCGCGCAACCGCGAAGACCGGTTTGTGATCACTGGAACAAGATCTTCGCCATCATCCCTTTGTCCTCGTGCTTCAGTAGGTGACAGTGGAACACAGAGACGCCACGAATGATCGGATCTGTGAAATCCATGATGAGATCGAGTGATTCATTTGGTGCGAGATTAACCGTATCCATCCATTCAGGCCTGCGCAAGGGCACTCCTGCTCGTCCGTAGACAAGAAAATGAACCTGGTGGATGTGAAATGGATGAATCTCGTTCGTTGTGTTCGTAACATGCCAATGAGCGTAGGTCCCTACCTTCACCCGAGTCATCGGATCATCATCGGGGGCAAATTTCCGGTCGTTGATGTAGAAACCTTTCTTATCCTCGCTAAACTTCACCGTAAAGTCGGGGGCACTCCTCTCCAACTGATCTCGCATGCGATTAGGTAATGGCTTGTATACGGCTTTGTCGTATGGCCCTGCTTCGACGGAATGAGTAGGAGCCGATTCCTTAGCCTTTGTGTCAAGATCGGCCAGCACCATGCTCGGGTTCGGATCGCCATCAGCGCCCGTATTGACACACAGGCTACGCAGCGATGCTATCCGATCCCGCTTTGGACCTTCGACGATCACCTCAGCCCGACCAGCCGGGGCAAGCAGCACATGGCGGAGCTCTTCAGTATGCTGCTTGGGGTCGTGATATGTGAGCGGCATGCCATCGAGTGCCACGACGGTCATCGATTCAGAGTCCACCTCCAAGTCTGCATATAGATCCGGCGAAGCGTTTACGATTCGCCAAAACTGCTTCTCCCCGGAAGCTATGGCGATTTTTGGTCGCACAACGCCGTTGACCGTAAACACTCGAGTCGCTTCACCGGTTGCTGCGCCGCAACCATAAGGTGCAAGTTGCACCGCGCTCTTAAGGAGCGATGATGAAGGATCACCATGCCCAAGTTCAGCGTCTCGAAGGATTAGGATCTTCTCTTTCATCTTCTTGATCTCGGGAAAGTACCGGTCCATCCCGTCGATTACGATTGCGCCCGACATTCCATCGAGGTCCTGCTGATAACTCTCTCCATGAGGATGTGTGTGATACCAGTACAATCCGGGAGGCTGATCCGCAGGAATGACCACGGTGTAGTGCAGTGATTCACCCGGCATGGCCATCATGGTCAGAACATCATCTCCAGGAGCATTTGGCGATACATGCAAACCATGGAAATGAAGGTTCGTCATGTTCTTACAAGGGCCGTCCACGCAGACCTCGGAAGAACTCTTGGACATCTGGTTGACATATTCCAACTGAATCGCTCCGCCAGGCACCGCCCGTACTACTGGAGGAACTTCATGTCCAGCAAAGACAAACGCCCCCTTACCTGTTACCGGGTCGTTGATAGCTCGAAGCTCGAATGGCGACACTACCTCTGGCGGATCGGGCAACGGTGTGCCGGCGAGTGGATGAATGGATTGGGCATTTACCTTTGCGGCCCAAAGGATTGAGATTCCCGCTATGAGCCCCACCTCATATACGGCTTTAAGGATGTGTTTAGCGATCATGGTCTTTTCTACTGGTTTCCATAACTTCTCCTTCTTAAGGTTTGCCTCAGGGCGACATCCCGGCGCTGGACATTCTTGTGAATGCATACCGCACGCGAGCGAGACAAGCATTTCATAGCAAATCTGGGCCGAAAGCGAGAGCTACGTGTATAAACGGCGGCGGCTTTCTGATATCCGATCGGGTCGTATTCCTGCTGTCGTGTACCGGCTTCGGATTTCTCCGAAGCCGGTTTTCTGTGGTGTGCCTGTAGGTAAAGAGCCGAAGAAACCGCGCATTCGTGACGCGACTTATTTCAATTCAGACGAGCAATTCCCTCCTTCCCTGTTGTTCTTGCTGCGGCGGGCGTAGAATCGCGGGCTGCTTCGGGAGCGGGCCTGGGACGAATTGCATTGGTTGAAGAGGTCCGATCTCCTTCATCGTCTCGGCTATGGGTTGCAGGATTGACGCGGATGATGGCCATCATGCCGTTGTCCTCATGGTTGAGGATGTGGCAGTGATAAACGAAATCTCCAGTGTCCGGCCCCCGGAAGTCCATACGCACCTTGACACTGGGATATGGACCCTTGCCGTCCCAGAACGGAACCTGAATCGTGTCCAACATTTGTGACTGCTCCGCAGTCACATCATGGCCGTTCTGAGCGAGAACCAGGAAATGAATCTGATGAATGTGGAATTCATGGTCTTCCATCGATCGGTTCTGGATGGTCCAGTCCTCGACCGAGCCCTGCGTGGTTACGATGGCTGGAGGATTGTTAGGGTTGAAGACGACCGGGGTGGCGCCATCGACGGTGATGAAGAAGTTTGTGGGGCTGAGCGGATTATTAGGATCCGAAAGCACTTCGGAAAAAAACAGAGTGCGGTGTTTCGTAGGTGTCGCGGTGGCGAGACCTTCGAAACGCTGCGGGTTCGGCGCCCCGAAAGCGGCCGGCACGGTCAAAGGTGGCTCGGGCGCATGGGGGCTGGTTTGAATGGCGACCAGCGGCCGTTGTGGATCGTTGTCCCCGTCGGGACCGGTATTCACGTTGAGCGTCATCAGAGTAGCATTTTTCACATTTTCAGAAGGACCCGTCACGATGAATTCCGCGCGGGCCGCTGTTGCCAGCAGAATGTCAGTCCGGGTAAGGCTCTTACCTTGTCTCGTGCCATCCTGAGATCCAGTCGGCACACCATCAAGACCGACAACCTGCAGGGGCTGTGGCACTCCATCGTATTGCAATTGGAGGTCGATGATGGTGTCGGCGGATGCGTTCACCACTCGCCAGAGCTGCCGTTGCCCGGGTTTCATAGTAATGACAGAGGGGGTGAAATCGGGAAACGCAATGGGAACGTAGTTGACAGACACATCCCACGA
>DASYBJ010000748.1:0-9587 GCA_036500845.1 Acidobacteriaceae bacterium | reverse complement strand
CGTTGCCTTCGGACTGTGACGATCTTTTTGCGGGTCCTCGCTTCTATAGAACTTCTGAAAAATGACGGCCAGTTTACCACTCTTACCAAAGTTCCCGTCTGACCACAGATTCCTGACCACCAAATTCCTCGACAAACTTGTATAGTTCTCCAACGGTACCTCGCTGGGTGTCCTTCTTTCGCCATTTCCAGAAACGGGATTATCGGAAACCCGCCGGTGCTTCACCCGGCGGCCCTGGCGATTTACTGAAAAGGGGACTTTTCAGGCTGTGCTGCAGCTTGATGAGTTGATGTCGCTGAACGGCATTTCTTTGCACCTCAAGTTTGACCCAAGTTTCAGCGGTCTTGCGCCCTATTAGGGTGCGGGGATGGATTCGGAATCCCTCGGTGCGCGAGCCACAGCATCCACAACTCTGCAGCGATGGCTTCATACCTCATTTCGTCACCAGCGGTCTCGGGGCCAAACCATTTGCAAAACTCCTCGAAGACAACTCTCCGAGCATCCGTTGAAGAATGGCACCGCGAAAGGCGCGGCAAGATGCTACCAGCTTCGGGATCATATTCGTCGGTGTTGTCTTCGAAGTTGATTCCTATTGGATCGTGTCTGAATAGCACCGCTGAAGCCTCGTTGAAGAGGTTCGCATACCGTCGTTTGACGTAGCTTCGTCGCCATCTTGAAAGGCGCGTTTTGAATTGCGCAGAAAGGGGCCAGCCGCGGACCATGAAAACATGGTAAACAGGTATTCTCCACAGCGCACCGCAGCGTGTCGGGGCAGATTGTATGGAAGTTGACGAAAAGTCGACTTTTCGAACCATTTGGTGAAAAGAGCCTGCCCATGGCTGTGGATCACCAACAAGGCCGATTTCTGGGCACACAAGTTGTCGCGTAGCTCATGACAAGATGGTGCCTCCGGGGCTGCAAGAACAAGGCGCGACTGTCGCATCGCGCCCGTGTTCTATCGGTTATCGGTAAATTCATCTGGTGCTAATGCGCTCATCGACACGTCTCCGGGACCGTCGAGAGCCATTCTGCCGATTGCGGGGTAATCACCGCCCACACGTACTTTACCGGTCGGTTAAGGAAGTGTGGGCGACAACCCGGCCAGAACTCGGTCAATGAGCGATTTGCCCTGTTATCGTCGGTTGACGATGAATAGTTATGGGCAATGAGATTCGGCCCCTATTGCCCAGAAACTCACAATCAGCGAAAGCCCGCCGGGTTTATTCCGTGCGAAGGGCCTGTATGGGTTGTACCGATGCGGCGCGGCGAGCCGGTGAGAAACCGGAAATGAATACAGTGACCACCAAGAGCGCTGCCGCTACACAATAGGTCGTCGGATCGAACGGGGTAACACCGAACAGCATTGAACGCAGCAGACGCACAGCGGCAATGGAACCCAGCCCTCCGGTTACGAGCCCCAAGACTGCCGTCCACGCGCTACTGCTCAGGACCAACCGAAAAATGGCTGCACGGGTGGAACCGAGAGCGATGCGGAGTGCGAACTCGCGATGACGCTCAATTACAGAGTAGGCCATAACGGCGTAGAGGCCGAGCATGGCGACTAGGACGCTGGAGATAGCGTAGACGCTAAGGAGTTCGGCCGGGATGCGGGACATCTGATAGCGCTGGCTGGTGACGTCTTCGAGGGTACGGACATTTTCAACTGGCAGTCCATCGTCGAGGCTGGCGACTGCCTGACGGAGCTGGGCTGTAATGGCTGATGGTGTGGTGCGCGAACGTAGTGCCATGATGACGTAGCTGGCGTACCGCTGGGCAAGAGGAACGAAGAGAAGTGGCTCCGGGTCAGCGTTCGCGGGGTTGGAGTATGCATAATCTCTGACGATGCCTACGACGCGGTATGGGTGCTTGTCGATGACGATACTGCTTCCGATTGAACCGCCTTTGGGCCAGTAGCGTTGCGCCATCGTTTCGTTAATGACTGCCACGGGGGTGGATGAGGCATTGTCGTTGGTATCGAACTCGCGGCCCTGACGCAAAGCGATGCCCATGATGCGGAAGAAGTCAGGCCCTTCGAAGTCGGTGATGACGGCCATTTCTTCCCCTTTAGCCGGAACGTACCCTGGAATACTGATGTCTTGTGTATTGCCTTCGCCGTCGTCGCCCATTGGCAGGTGGGAGGTGAGCGTGGCCGAGGCTACGCCCGGTACCGTCCGGAGGCGATCAAGAAGGGCGGACTGGAATGCGAGACCGCGCTCCGGAGAGTATCCCGAGCGAGACAAATCGACGTTTGCGGTGAGGCAGTTGGCACGATTGAAGCCCGTGGCACGGTTCGCTATATTGAGCGCCGTGCGCGTGAGCAGTCCGCAGCAGACCAGGACAATGAAGCAGATACCGAGTTGTAGACCGAGTAGGAAGCGGCGACCCAGGCTCCGGCCCGAGCCACCTGTGACGGACGAGCCACCTTCATGCAGCGCAGCGTTCTGCGAAATGCGTAGGGATTGGCGGACCGGATATATACCGCAAACCAGGGTAACTATGACGCCGACAACGGTGACGAAGAGAAGAATCCGGCTGTCACTCTGTAAATTGAAAGCCAGTGGGACTCCGAAGTTTGGCAGTAGCACGTAGAGGCTGCGCGCCATCCCGGTACTTGCCGCCCATCCTGCCAGAGCACCGGCAAAAGCCAGCAGTCCGGTTTCAACGAGCACTTGTGCCGCGATGCGTGTTGGGGTGGCACCCAAAGCTGTGCGGATGGCAACTTCGCGGCGTCGCCGTGCCGCATGCTGACTCAGCAGTGACGCAATGTTGATGCATACCAGCACCATGAGCAAGACTGACGCCCCAAGAAGGACAGGTAACTGATCACCGATAGTTCCGAAGAGGCCTCGAGAGAAGTGAGCGGCATCTCGCAAGTTCAGATCCCGATCCCATCTAGCCAGGGCACTCCCAGGATGATGCTGAAGGGCAAAGGTATTGGCAAGAGTGTGCAACTCGGCCGCTGCTGTTCGATCGTTTACTCCCGGGCGAAGGCGAAGAGCAACCTGCAGGCCGTAAGAGAACAAGGGGTCGGGTCCAGAATCGGCGGAAAGGTCGCGCAAGGAAGAGAGTGGAATCCACGCTGCCTCGGCGACGCCGCCGAAGATGCCGGCAAAGTCGGGCGGGGCGACGCCCACTACGGTATACGGACGTCCGTTGACGGCGATTGCGCGGCCAACGATCGAGCGGTTGGCGTCGAATTGGCTGCGCCACAGCGCATCGGAGAGAACGATCTCATCATTTGAGCCATAGGAGCGATCGTTGGCGCCCGGCAGAAACAGCCGGCCGCTTTGCGGTTGGATACCCAAAAACTGAAAATAGTTCGACGAGACGATACCTATGGATAGCGCCTGTGGCTGCACTCCTGCGTCAACCAGGCTGACTGATGTCTTGGCGAAGGCAATGGTGTCGTTCCAAGAGCGTCCCGATTCGCGCACAAAACGGTATTGGTCATAATGCACGGAGTAGCCCTGATTGCCGAGAACTGTGGAGTCGACAAAGCGAAGCTCACGAGGTGCGGCTACATGCGGCCATGGGTTGTAGAGAACGGCGTTGGTCCAGGTGGCCACGGTGGTGAGCGCGCCGATGCCGAGGGCCAGCACAAGAATCGCGGCAGCCGCAAACCCTGGCGACTTTGCCAGAGTTCGGAGGGCAATGCGTGAATCCTGCAACAGATTTTCGATTGATGGCAGTCTCCGTTCTGCGTGATACTCCTCGCGGACTGCCTCACGTGCACCGAACTTCATCAATGCATGGCGGCGCGCCTCGGCCGGTTCCATGCCCGCGCGCAGATTCTCGGCCGTCTGTAGGGCAATATGCTCCTCGATCTCTTCCAGCAACCGTTGATCACTTTTCCGCCTTGCCACGAAATTTGCCAGACGGGTCAGAAATCTCCTCATCACTCTCATGACAAATCCTCCGCTTTCACCTCGAAGAACCGGCCGATGATCGTCGCCGTTCTCTCCCAGTCCCGAGTTTCGGCCTCAAGCAACCTATGGCCCGCGCGCGTCAGTCGATAGAAACGAGCCCGGCGGTTGTTTTCCGAGGCACCCCACTCCGACGCAATTGCTCCCTCCTGTTCGAGCTTTAACAGTACGGGATACAAGGTTCCCTGATTGACGGCGAGCAAATCTCCGCTGATTTGCTCGATTCGCCGCGCAATCCCGTAGCCGTGTAGCTGTCCGAGCACGTCCAGCGTCTTCAGGACCATTAGGTCTAGCGTACCCTGCCGGACATCCGTCTTTTGCTTCATCCGTGTCGCTCTCTTGGTTTCCCACAGGTAGGATGACACGCTCCCTTTTTGAGAGCAACAGATAACTATCCGGGGCCGGAACTGTGTCAGTCATAATTTCAGTCGTCGGCGGGCGAGGCACGCTATCCGCGGACAATCGCGGTCAGGAGATTAGAACCTGCACTCAATCTCGCTGAGTGCAAATCGCCAAATCACGCATTGAGGGGTTTTCCAGCGCCTTGAAGGGCGTATTCGTGGGTTGCGGTCGAGTCACCGCCAACCCTTCCGTTACTCAATTTTCGGCCCTCTTCACATGGCAGACCACTCTCGTAAAACCAGTAACTGATCAGGGATGGCGCAGGATGGGTGGGTGCGGGTATTCACACATTCCACATCTCGTTGAGATGTGGGGGTACCCATTGTGGTAGCGTTGCGTACGAACAGGAGATCCCTCCAATGCGTGCCTGCGGCGCTCCGGCCGGGATGACAGTTTTCGATAGAGAATGACCTGCGGGTGGCAGGATCTCCATCGATGTAGCGGAACGATTGGTAACAGCGAGGGTGTCTTATGAATCTGCGGCGATTTACGGAGCGTAGGGCTAAGGACTTGGAGTTGGCCGAGGAGATCAAATCGCATCTGGCGCATGACGAAGATTTGCGCGCGGCGCGCGAGGTGGATGCGGAGGAGGCGCGGGTGAAGTTTGGCGGGCAGAATACGGTGCGCGAGAGCGAGTGGCGATACCGTTCGCTTCCCTGGGTCGAGAACCTTTGGCGCGATCTGAAGTTCCTGGCGCGGTCGCTTAAGAAGACGCCGGGATTCACCATCATTGCGATCCTGGTGATTGCGGTGGGGATCGGGGTGAACACTGCGGTCTTCTCGGTGATCAACACGGTGCTGCTTAAACCGCTGATATTTCCCGACCAGGACTCGCTGGTGGACCTCACGAACACCAACCCGCGAGGATCGTTTCCGGGAGCCAATGTGCCGAAGTTCAGGATCTGGCGCGAGCAGCGGAGCATTTTCTCAAAGGTGGCGGGATTTGACTTCGGCGCGGGGTTGAACCTGACGGGCGGCGATCATCCACTGCAGGTGCAGGGCGTGCACGTGACGCAGGAGTACTTTTCCATGCTGGGCGCGCCAGTCATCGAGGGGCGAACGTTTACGGAGGCGGAAGACACGCCGAACGGCGGGCGCGTTACGGTGCTGAGTTATGCACTGTGGAAGAGCCGCTTCGGCGGCAACTCGAAGATTGTGGGCACGATGATTCACTTAGACGGGAAGCCCTACCTGGTGGTGGGTGTGATCGGTAAAAGCTTTGTGACGGATACGCCGACCGATCTGTACCTGCCATTTCAATTCGAGCTGAACACGCAGGACCAGGCGCACTACTTTATGGTGGCGGCGCGGCTGAAGCCGGGAATCACGATGGCCCAGGCGACTGCGCAGTTGAAGCTAGCGGCCGACGAGTACCGCCGCACCTATGGTCCCCAGGCGATGGGACAGCAGGATGGGTTTGGGGTGGTGTCTCTGGCAGCGGCCTGGGTGGGGGATACGCGCACCTCGCTGTGGGTGCTGATGGGCGCGGTGGGATTTGTGCTGCTGATTGCGTGCGCGAACGTGGCGAACCTCATGCTGGTGCGCGCAACGGGGCGAAAGCGTGAGCTGGCGACGCGCGCGGCGCTCGGCGCGGGACGCGGACAGATTGTGCGCCAACTGCTGACGGAGAGCTTGGCGCTGGCGCTGACGGGCGGGGTGCTGGGATTGGTGCTGGGCGCGGTGGGCGTGCGGCTGCTGCTGGCGATGGCGCCGACTTACATTCCGCATGTCGGCGACAATGGAACAGCGGTAGTTCCAGATATGCATGTGCTGCTGTTCACGCTGGGCGTGTCGGTGGTGACCGGAATTTTATTCGGACTGGCGCCGGCGATCAACGCATCACGACCGAATCTTGTGGCTGCGCTGAATGAAAGCAGCAGTCGGAGCGGTGTTGGTTTTCGCAGTGGGAAGCTGCGCTCTGCACTGGTGGTGATTGAGATGGCGCTGGCATTGATCCTGGTGATTGGCGCGGGGCTTTTGATCCGCACCTTCATTAAGCTGGAAGCGGTGAATCCGGGCTACGACACACGCAACGTGCTGACTATGGCGATGTCGATCAGCGGCGATCGCTTTCAGAAGACGACGCCCGTGGCACAACTGGTGAAAGATGGCACCGATCGACTGATGGCGCTGCCGGGCGTGACCGATGCATCGGCGGCGTGCTGCCTGCCGCTCGATGGCGGCTTTGGGTTGCCATTCAACATTGTGGGGCGGCCGAAGGGCAAAGAGCCTTTTACCGGAGGCGGCGGGTACCTGACCGTTTCGTGGAATTACTTCAACACCTTCAAGATTCCGCTGCTGCGTGGGCGCATGTTTACCGAGCAGGACAATGGAAGCGCGCCAGGCGTGGTGGTGATCAACGAGACGATGGCGAAGCGGTATTGGCCGAAGGGCAAGGGCTATCCGCTGAACGACCGGCTCGAGATTGGGCCAGGGATGGGGCCGAATTTTACCGAACAACCGCGGCAGATCATCGGCATCGTGGGCGATACGAGGGTGCAGGCACTGAATCTTGAACCGGATCCGATGATGTATACGCCGATTGCGCAGATGCCTGATGGAATGACGGCGTTGAACTCGCGCATTGCGCCTATGTACTGGATTGTGCGCAGCAAGGTGGAGCCGCATTCGCTGGCAGCGCCGATGGCGGAGGCGTTGCGCGTGGCGAGCGGCGGGCTGCCGGTGGCACATATCCGCACGATGGACGAGATCGTCATCCGCAACACATCGCGGCAGCGATTCAACATGCTGCTGCTGACGATCTTCGGCTCTTCGGCGCTGCTGATGGCGGCGATCGGGATTTACGGACTGATGGCGTACTCGGTGCAGCAGCGGACGCAGGAGATGGGCATCCGGATGGCGCTGGGGGCGCAGGCATCGCAGATTCGCAATATGGTGATCCGGCAGGGCATGGTGCTGGCGCTGATCGGCGTGGTGATGGGGATTGCGGGCGCGTTTGGGCTGACGCGTTTTCTGGCGTCGTTTCTGTTCGATGTGAAGGCCTGGGATCCGCTGGCCTTCATTGTGACGCCGGTAGTGCTGGGTGCGGTGGCACTGCTGGCGGTGTGGGTTCCGGCCCAGCGTGCGGTGCGGGTAGATCCGATGAGTGCCTTGCGCTTTGAGTGAGGATTTGCCATCCGAGCGGACGCACTCACGCGGGTGTTGGGCGTCTCCGATGGAGGCCGCCGGCTTGCTTCGGGCTTCAAACATCAGAAACAAGATACCGATGATTGTGCGTGCGTATGATGCTGGGATGATCGACCGCCCGAATGGTTATGGGGTGTGGCAACGATTCGGTACAAAATGCACCTTTTGCTGAAGATGGCCTTAACCTAGTAACTTGCGCTCGACTAGCCATGGCGGTCGGATTACCGCCCAACCGTACTTTACCGCTTGGTAAAAGAAGAGTAGGCGACGATCCGGGCAGAACGCGCGATTCTGCCCAGACGAGAGAGGACTGTGTTCGGGATTGGTCGTGTTATTCTGGCGCTGCTTTAGCAAACATTGTCCGTGAAGAGGGGCTCCATGCTGCCTAGTTCAGTAACCGATCTCAAGGCATTTGTACCCGCCAAAGACCCCGAATGTTCGAAAAAGTTCTATGTTGATCTCGGCTTTGCGATCAATTGGAGTAACGAGCAGATTGCAGAGCTTCAGATCGGTTCGTTCCGATTCCTGCTGCAGACGTTCTACGTCGCCCAGCATGCAGGTAATTTCATGATGAGCCTCGGCGTCGAGGACGCTGGCGCTTGGTGGGAACACATCACACGCCTTGAATTCACGAAGAAGTACCCGGGCATCATGTGTAAGCCCCCGCAGATGCAGCCATGGGGCATCCGGGTGCTCTACCTGAGTGATCCAACGGGCGTTCTCTGGCACATCACGGACATGCGCAAGTCCTGACCCGTGAACTTCGGGCCAAGCCCCTACGACTGAATGACCGCCTAACCGTACTTTACCGCTTTGTAAAAGAAGAGTTGGCGACAAACCGACCGGAGCCATGAAAATGCGATAGCAGTCGGGTGGATGAGCGCGTTGGTCTGAAGTGAGCAGCTGACACAAGTGGCGGGCTGCCGACGATCCAGTCAGAGTCTGACGGTCTCGAGCCCATACTGACGATGCTAAAACGCCGGAGGCGATTGCTTTCTCGTTGGAGCGGATTCATCGCTCGCGGTATATGGTTCGTCGGCGCTTTCGATATAAATCGCGGGCACCTTCGCGCCCATTGGACGGAGATACGCTGAGAGCTGTCCACGATGGTGGACAGTATGGCGGATAGCGATCTTCAAGTAGGCGACCGCCGGATCATTTCGCAGTCCGATGAAATCAACTGGCGCGGTGAGGTCCTCGCCTGACAGCGCATCCAGAAGCACCACGCGCTGCGCGAAGTTTCCTCGTACTATTGGGCAACGTCTCGTTCCGTCTTCACCTCGGCGGGCATGGACGCGGTTCCCCGAATTGTCGATTAATGATGGCATCTAAAAACCAGATCTCGACAACGACTAGATGCCAGACCAATTGTAGAGCACTCATGCATTGAGCACTGGGCCTGTAGTCGCCCTTGTCAGAGGGGACCGAGGACAGGATTTTCTTGGTTATTCTGTGCTCGGACTTCAGGGAAGGCAGTAAAAACTGCAGAAGAAACTCAGCTTGATCGGGTCGGTGAGGGCACTCCCTTTGTCCAATTGTAGGCGGGCCGGCGTACCACAGAAATGATATCCGGAATCGCCGCCTCCAGTCTTCTGCCTGGAACGTTGCCATTCCCTCTTTCGACGCATAATCGCCGATGTTCGTCGAGGGCTTCTAGGTGCGTATCGGCTGACGAGTGTAAGGTCTGTGCGTGCCAGCGGCAAATGGGGGGCCGCATATCCCGTTTTTCGGGGACTTCGATATACAAGCTTAGATCGTCAGGTGGAGCATGAGGTCCGAGTTGTCGACCATGCCCCAGGCCCCTGCTGAAGAGGCTCCAGTAGCACTCTCAATGAATTTATTGCGCTAGTGGCGTTATCTGCGGTGAAGCTCTTGTCGCGAAAACATGTTTTTTGTATTCTTTTGTCAGTCATTGAGGGGAAGACGTGACCAGATCTACAGAATTGCTCCAAGGAACTGTCGATTTGCTCATTTTGAAGGTGTTGAGCCTGGAGCCGATGCACGGCTGGGCTATTGCGCAAAGGATCAACCAGCTCTCAAAGGAAGTGCTGCGGGTGAACCAGAGCGCTTTGTATCCCGCGTTGCACAGGCTCGAACATCAGGCATGGATCGAAG
>DASYBJ010000747.1:0-4196 GCA_036500845.1 Acidobacteriaceae bacterium | reverse complement strand
TCATTCGTCGTGCTGGACCTGAAGCTGATCCGTTGGGAACAACCGGAGCACACGGGTTCTGCTGCTTCAGAGAAACCCTTAGAGCTGCCTGTAACATCCGGGATACCCGCGTGACCGCTATGAACATTGGACAAATTATTCAATACGCAACTTTGGTTTCACTCCTGATGGGAGGTCTTGGCATGGTTGTCGCAGTCTTGAATCACCGCGTGCATGTGAAGACGTAAATCTTCCTGGCACTCTATGCGCAGTATGACGAACTGCTGAAGAACCCTTCGGCGCGATTCTGGCTGAGCGTGCCCGGGACAGAGCTTCCTGAGCGGACTGGAAAGTCGCAGGTCGTGGAAGCTGAACAAAGCCTCAGGCTACGGAGAACAGAGTGCGGCATGGATTTCGAGTTAGAGGCTCGCAAGATCCGTCGCTCCGAGACCAGCCTTGAGGCAGCGCGCAGAAATGCTGCAGCCAGAACCGAGATCGTCCGCATCACGGGCGAGGAGGTCGAAGCCAAAACGTCGAATCTAAGCGCGCTCAAAGATGCACAACAGGCAAAACTGGCTGACGACAAGGCACAGCTCTTTTACGCGGTGATGCAGAGGGCCATCGCTCAGGCTGAACTGGCACGAACGGCAGGACGGCTTTGAACACCGGAAGCATGCTTTCTGGATGGTCAGGCTAAAACTTCAATGAATTTGGAAAGGAGAAATTCCCCGTGAGCGCAAAAAGCATAATCGCGCCCGAAGTCATCCAAGTAACCCCAAGGACACCCGAGGAATGGCGCGTTTCGGAACTACTCAAACAGTACGGGTGCGGCCCGATCGCTTTTGTCGGCTCGGAAAACGCGTTCTACGAGCGACATCTGGTCTTCGACCGCATTATCAACCCGCGGGTCGCGACGGCGAGAGAGCGATATGAGGCGTTTGCACATTCGATTCGAGACGTCCTTGCACAACGCTGGGTACTGACCAGGAGCACTTATAACAGCGTCAACCCCAAACGCGTCTATTACCTCTCAATGGAGTTTCTGATCGGCCGTTCGCTGAATAACAACGTAACTAACCTCATGCTCAGTCCGTTGGTTCACCGCGCCGTAAAGGAGAAAGGACTCGATTGGCTCGAGCTGATTGAAGAGGAGCCGGATGCCGGGCTCGGCAACGGAGGTCTGGGGCGGCTTGCGGCTTGTTTCCTGGACTCCATGGCCACCATGGAATTGCCGGCTGTGGGTTACGGGCTGCGGTACGAGTATGGGATGTTCAAGCAATCCATTGTGGACGGTTGGCAAAGGGAAAACCCGGACAACTGGATCCGCAGCAGCGATCCGTGGGAGGTTGCCCGACCTACCGAGGCCGTCGAAGTCAAACTAGGTTCCTCGTTTAAGCTCATCGGCGGCAGCGTTCAGGTTCAACCTGGAAAGCCATTAACTCTGATCGGCATTCCTTTTGATCGACCGGTCGTGGGTTACGGCGGAAAAACAATCAACACTCTCCGGCTGTGGGCTGCGGCTGCGCCGGACTACTTCAATTTTCAAGAGTTTGGCGCCGGGGGTTTTGCAAGAGCTGTAGAGGAGACGCTTGAGGCGGAATCCCTGACGCGCGTTCTCTATCCGGACGACTCAACCGTTGTCGGGCAAGGATTGCGATTCATTCAGGAATATTTCCTGGTCGCCTGTTCAGTTGCTGATATAGTACGTCGATTCCGGCGGTTCAACAATGATTGGGACGGGCTGCCGGAAAAGGCGGCAATCCAGCTCAACGACACGCATCCCGCATTGGCGGTCGCGGAGTTGATGCGCATCCTGCTGGACGATGCTCATCTGGAATGGGACCACGCGTGGGATTTGACGAGGAACACACTCGCCTACACCAATCACACTCTGTTGCCTGAAGCCCTCGAGAAGTGGCCCGTCGAGCAGTTTGAGATCCTTGTTCCTCGCCTGCTGGAGATCATTTACGAGATCGACCGTCGCCTTCTCGATGAGGTGCGGCGCCGCTTCCCCGGCGATGATGGGCGTGTGGCGCGCGTGAGTCTCGTCGAACAGAGCAGCCTACGCAAAATCCGCATGGCGCACCTGGCAATCGTAGGCTCGCACAGCACAAACGGCGTCGCGGCGGTGCACTCGAAACTTCTGCGAACGACCACGGTCAGGGACTTGGCCGAGATGTACCCGGATCGCTTCAACAACAAAACGAACGGAGTTACGCCGCGGCGATGGCTGCTGCAAGCGAATCCCAAGCTCGCCAGTGCCATCTCGGATGCCATTGGCGACGGGTGGATCACCGACCTGAACCAGCTCAGCAGGTTGAAAGTACTAGCCGATGATGCGGGTTTTCGCGGCGCATTTCTCGCGTCCAAACGCGAAGCAAAACTGCAGTTTGCCGGTTGGCTGAGGTCGACCTCCGGACTGAGCGTGGATCCGGACACGATCTTCGATTGCCAGATCAAGCGGATCCACGAATACAAGCGCCAGCTTCTGAACGCGTTGAGGATTGTAGTGGCATATAACCGGCTGCGGGCAAATCCCAATCTCGAATTTACACGGCGCACCTTTTTCTTCGCCGGCAAAGCTGCCCCTGCATATTGGCTTGCTAAGCTGATCATCAAGTTCATCAATAACGTCGCCCACACGATCGATAACGACCCCGCTGTAAACGGCAGAATCAAAGTTGTGTTCCTGCCCGAGTACAACGTCTCACTTGCAGAACGGTTGATTCCGGCGAGCGATGCCTCGAATCAGATCTCCACTGCGGGCTACGAAGCGAGTGGAACAAGCAATATGAAATTCATGATGAACGGAGCGCTTACAGTCGGAACTCGCGACGGAGCAAACATAGAGATGGCGGAGGAAGCCGGCGAGGAGAACTTGTTTATGTTCGGCCTTACTGTCGAGCAAGTCCAGAACAGCCGCGGCTGGTACAACCCGCACTGGCATTATGAAAACGAGCCCGAGACGCGAGCTGCCTTGGACCTGATTTTCTCCGGCTATTTCAGCCGGAATGAACCTGGAGTTTTCTCCCCATTACGCGACTGCCTTCTGACAAATGGCGACCATTACATGCATCTCGCGGACCTGACCTCGTATTGCCAGGCGCATGATGCTGTCGGCGCGTTGTACGCCAAGCCGGACAAATGGGCGGCTACAGCGATTTTGAACATAGCGAGTTCCGGAAAGTTTTCCAGTGACCGGACCATCGCTGAGTATGCTCGCGACATTTGGAAGGCAGCACCATGTCCGATACCGTAGAAACGCGGCGAACGGAATCTTGGGCGTCGTGATTCATGATCCGCTCGGAATTTCAGGAGTTTGGACCCACTTATTAACACTCGGCGGTGAACTATACAACGCTGGGCTATGGTGACGTGGTCATGACGCCTCCATGGAAGTTACCGGGATCACTCGAGGCAACAGATGGATCCTGATGTTCGGTGTCTTCGGGCCGGACCGGATAAAAGCTATTCGGCGCAACCAGCACAGCTGGATTGACCTTGGCATTGTGCCGGCGTGCGCGCTCAGACCCAGGGTGTCCCATTGTTCGGCCTGCGCTTTTCAGGCCGAAGCGTGGGAGACCACTGAAGTTGACGTCAAAAGTATCCTGGGCAGTCATTAGGGCCATGTGCTTGGTTCTGATGAACAGGCAAAGCAGAAGAGCTTCTCCTGCCACAGTGGAGGTGATCTGAGGAGATTTCTCCAATTTATCGGCATGATGACACTCTTCGCTGTCCGGGTAATTCACCGATTGCTCATGCTCCCTCTGGATGGAGAGGGTACAGCGCACTGACGAATAACTTCACTTAAGTCTTGAGGTAATTAAACATCATGCATGAAACGAATAGGAAGACCGGCAAGATACGAATCGTTATTTTGGGGGGCGGGTTCGCCGGCGTAGAGACCGCGCGATATCTCGATCGGACCGCCGCAAAGCGCGCCGATGTCGAGGTCACCCTTGTCAGCAGAGATAACTTCACGCTCTTTACCCCGATGCTTGACGAGGTGGCAGCTGGAGATCTCGAACCGGCACACATCTGCAATCCGCTTCGTAAACTGCTTCGGCATGTAACCGTTGAGTCGCTTAATCGGCTGCTCGAAGCAACGAGGCAAGAAGGTTCCGCCGGCGCACTGCAACATGGTGGTTCTGAAAGGATCGCAGGATGATTCGAATGGGGAGAAGGTCAATGCAAAAGCTTACAAACATAGCTTTGCC
>DASYBJ010000746.1:0-42321 GCA_036500845.1 Acidobacteriaceae bacterium | reverse complement strand
TCCGTATACCAGAGACCACTGGCCTCGGCACTGTTGCCCGCCTCGGAACGATGATCATCCAGAATGACCCTCAACCCGATTGTTCCGGCATACTGGATGATCGCGTCCATGATCTGGAGCGAATTCAAACCCTGGAGATCGCTATTTATGGGGCCGCTTGCACCCGTATAGCCAATGTTGGAAGGAACGATCGGTGTCTCCACCATTTGATTTGAGAACGGCAGGCGCAGCGTGTTATATCCGTTATCTTTGATGGCCTGAAGGACGGTCTTGTAGTCTTGGTTGTTGAGACCATGGACTGCCTCGTCGGTGGTCTCGAAGCCGTACCAGTTGATACCCGCGATACGAACCACCTGGTTGCTGGAATCGAGAATCTGAGTCCCGCTGGTATGCCAATAGCCCACCCCCGCTGCCGCAAAGCACTCACGACCTGACAAAATCCCGAGCACAAACACAGCGGAGACCGCGCACAATGTTGCGAGCTTTTGAAACATGGGGTATTTCTCCATGGCCCCGCGGCGATCGTTTGCGTCTTTGTGTGTCCGCCGATTTTCAAATGACGATCTCGACAGCCGGACGGGTGTTCATTCCAGTTCGCTGATAACTCGTGCCCACCACGAGGACCGGCATTAGGGCACGATGAGGGGCCGAATTGCATGTTCGTCAAAGAGGCCGGTGGGGCCACCTTCGATGTCCACCTGTGGACGCTGCATGTACTTCACTGCAAAGCCGGCTGTGCGGTCTTGGTAGTCATGGGCGTTGTTTACACCAATAAAGCCACCCAAGTACCAATGCTCGTCGAAGCGGTAGGCCAAGTTTGCATTCAGGTTGTAATTGGACCCCGTGTTCGACTGCGCAGTCGGGTCCGGTCCATTGATTGATCCGGCGATCGCAGTACCCTCGTAGAAGGTCTGCACACCAAGGCTCCCGTTGACGCGATAGACAAAGTGGTTGATCGGACGCCCTTCCCACGTGAATGGGGTATTCAGCAGCACGTACGAATCGGGGCTGAAATAACCGCCCTGCCCAAAGGTAAAGTAGCGCTGATTCTGTGCATAGTGCAGGCCGGTCATATTGGCACCCATCTTGAGCACACCGTAAGGGTTGGTGTAAATGGTCCAATACGCTCCGGTCGATCCGTATACACGGCTGTTCTGAGTTACATTGACACCGGTGAGCGAGGCACCGCCTCCATCGACGTATAATCCGGACTTTGCCGTGCCGAGCGAGAGTGTACCTTCGGCGCCGGTGGCCACCACACCGCCCCAAATCTGTCCCGTCAAGGGATCCTGCTGGCCGGCGTACGAGAGCATGGTCTCTTTCACCTGGTCACGATAGACACGGAAACTCAGAGGGAAGTTCGAGGGATGGACGCTCACACTGCCCAGAATGTGGGAGACCAGGAAAGAATTCGGTGAGAAACCTAAGCTACCGTCGAGAAACTTCGTAGATAACTGCAATTCCCCGCCCACGCCCGCCTGGTAATGGGCCTGGCCGGTGGGCGCAACGCCTGAGGTGCCAAAGTTATACTTCGATGTTCCATCCGGAGCGCCTGCGGAGAGCAGAACAGGAAGTGAGCGAACTGTGATGCGCGCGCTCTCTCCGAGAACCGCGCTCGCTTCGAGGCTTGCCTCCAAACGCGTCAACTGATCGAAACCCGGTTGACCGCTGCGGCTGCCAAACTGGGTACCGCCTCCTAACCATGCGCTATAACGGCTAGCCATCCCTTCGAGCTCAGTCTGCGCCTGTTGCCCCGGCCCACCTGTCAGAGCGTGCGTTGCTGCCGTTGTCGCCACAGCGGGCGAAGTCAGAGCTGGGTCCGGCGCAAATTCTGAACCGCCGCCTGCGGCTGGGTGAAGGGTCAGGCTCGCGTTCGTCACCACCTGTGAGCTATATGTTTCGTCTGCATGAGGATCGAAACCCGGGCTCGACAGGCTATCCTGCTGCTCAGGCTCAGCCGGGATGGATGGAGGCGTAGGTATTGCATCACCCACTGGAACCACCCATCTGCTCCCCTCGGCGCTGCTTCCGCGGCTCTGATAAGCGATGGGTTGTGCCACTGGCGTTGGCGTAGCCGCCTTGCGCACCAACCAAGGTGTGGCTTGCTCGTCCGAATCGCTCGTTGGATGGCTCTGTTGGTGCTGGATGACGGGGAGGGCAGTGATCGCGTCCTGCAGTGGTTCACTCTGGGCCGGCGCCGAAGGACTCTGGATTGCAGCCGTATCCTGCGGAGCGAGCATATGCGCGAGCGTGTCGCTGGCAGTGACCGTCTGGGTACCGGATGAGCCACCTGTGCCAGTAAGTTGCCGGGTGAGTCGAATCTCCGAGTTGTTTGCCGCCACCTTGCGCCAGTAGAACTCTGCTTTACGCGTGTTCCCAAGGGCTTCTTCAAACTGGGCGGCAGCCATTAGCAACTGTGGATCAGCCGGCCACTGTTCGAGTCCGCTCGTCAACCACTGCTGTCCGGCGTCCTTTTGATGTCCCGCAGAGGCAGCAGAGATCGCTCCGGCGTAATCCGTCGCCGTGGCCTTCGTCCAATCAAGCTGCTGATACAAGATAAATGCGCGTTTACCGTCATTGTTGCGAATATACGTTCCCGCGAGGGCCCGCCGGATGTCTCCATTTGCCGGATAAGCCTGAGACGCAGTTTGGAGAATGCTGATGGCTTGTTTGCTATTTCCGCTTTTCTCTTCCCGATCTGCCTTGCGAATACTCCATGCGGCCCACAGGTTGCGCGTCTGCTGCTGTTGTGCAGCCGTTAGGTCTGTACGCCGGCCCATCTGGCCGAGAGTAGTTGCCAAGCGGCTTTCGTCTCCCACGTTCAAGAGCAGCCACGCATATTGCGCTTCCACATCATAGGGAGCTTCGTTCCGTCCCGGCTGATAATGCGTGAGAACCCGTCCCATCGTCTGCATCGCCATTTGCTTGTGTCCGGTAGCTTCATAGATTGAGGCGACGGTCTGCAGGAATCCCGGATCATCGTCGAGCTTTTCTGCCACGTCCGGCGGCCGCTGCTGGATCTGGGTCAAAGCCGCCTGATCTTGATTCGCCGCGTGGAGAGAGGAGATAACTCCGTTCCAGGCTTGAGTGTCGTCGGGATAGCGCTTCAGGATTCGCACGTAGGTCTTATAGGCATTCTCCGTTTCTCCCTCGGCCAAGAGCAGTGAGGCTGCCTGTACTTCGACTGCATTGAATTTCTTCGCATTGTCGCGGGTGTCATTGCGCGCTTGGGCGAGCAGGTTAGACGCTCTGCTGTACTGCTTCACATCCTGATAAGTGGCGGCCAACATGGTCAGAAAATCGACGTCGGCAATTGACTCCTGATAGACCGCCGCTGGCATGCGATCGACCGCAGTGAGAGCCATCTGGTCACGAGTCGCCACGTGCTCGTCGCGCACTAGCAGCTTCCATGCCTCAACGTTGTTCGGCTCGACGCGAATCACCTCAAAGGCTAAGCGCGCAGATGAGCGCGGGTTCTCGCCTTTCAGCAGCAGTTCTGCGCAGCGAAGCTGGGCCGCACTGCGCCTTTCCATTTGCGGATCCTGTGCGAGTTGGGCGATGAGACGGCGTGCCTCTGCCTCATTGCCCAAATTGGTCTGCGCCGCCGCCAGGACGGCAATGTAGTCCGGATCGCTCTCCAGACGGGAGAGGGTTTCAGGTGCAATGTAGGACTGATCGGCAATCACCTCTTTGCTCTTACCGGTCTGCACCAGCGCATCGAACCAAGCTACCCACCCTTGGGGCCGGTCCTGCTGCATCTTGACGGCCTGTTCGAACAAGGGCAAAGCCTCATCGAATCGGTTCTGCTCCATCCACACGCCAGCTTGGCCCTGAAGCGCTTCAGGACCATTCCGCTTGATCGCACGCGCCTCACCGAACGCGCTCATCGCGTGAGAGAGTTCATCGTTCTCAAGGGCGCGGTTAGCGTCCTGCATCGCGATCCAATAATGTGCGTCGACCAAAGCTGCGCTCAGTTCCGGGGTACGGAACCCGGCGCTCTGGGCCTGGTCAAAATGCTCAATCGCCGATGCGAAATTCCGTTGCTGCATGTTGACGTAGCCTATCCCTGCGAGTGCCTTGCCCCGCTGAGATGGGATTGAGAGCAACGGTTCGAAGAGTTGCTGTGCTTTCTGCAGATCGCCTTTGCGCAACGCGGCGTATGCCGCTCCCTGTTCCGGCTGACCTTCGATAGCCGCACGACTCGCACGCTCTGCCTGAGCATGTTGCAGGACCGCTGCCAATTGCTCATCCGGATAGCGCGACAGGTACTCTGGCGCGGTCTGCGCGGCGGGCCCATTCGGATTCCAAAGAATCGCTTGTCGCCAGGCGCGTTTTGCTTGCTCCATTTGATCTGCAGTGCCGCGGATACTTGCCAGCAGCTGCGCTCCTTCGAGTCTCGTCTTAGGCTCGTACGTCAAGACCCTGCCTACGGCCAATTGGTAGCCGGGATTGGCAGGATATTGCTTGGCCAGGCCACGGAGTCCGGCAATGGCCTGAGGCAATTCAGCGGGAACTGCTGCTTCAGTCTCGTAGTAGGAAACGGCCCACATACCAGAGGGCTCAGTGCCATTGAATGCCTTGCGATAGAGCGCCAGCGACTCCTGGTAATGATGCTGCGCCGCCAACTTAGCTGCTGCTTCAAAATCCGAACTCGCGCCCACTTGCGAATGCGATCCAGAGATTTGCGCGATCCTGGGATCGCCCGGCTTCACGCTGCGAAGTTGCGTCAGGTAGCGGTTTGCTCTCGCGGTATCGCCATTGCTCTGATAAAAGGTCGCCAGCCCGGCCAGAGCATCGGGTTGCGAGGGATCCAGCAGCAGCACCTGTCGCCATGCGGCGGCCGCGAGATCATGCCTACCCTGCCCGTCAAGTGTACGCGCACGCTGGATCAGAACGTCCGTGGAACTCTGTTGCGCGTTTGCCGGCGTCGCAACTGCGAAGGTGGCTAAAAAGACAAGACCCAGAGCTACTTCGGCTTTGGTGAACATATCTGCCTCCAACTACTCACCCGCATTGCGGGAAGCAGTGTTTGCGATCGCAACCTTAAGTTGCCGTTGTGAAAGAACCGCCTGTTTGAGGTGTTCCATCGCTGTCTGCGGGCCTCATCGGCCCTTGAGTCAAACTTAGACGTGCGCGTATGCGGCCAGCCAGCCAGTGCCGCGTCCACCCGCCAAGCACAGCCAGCACTGTGACGAGCAGCACCAGAAGCGTGAACGGGTTGTGCGGCAGCCAATAACCGAAGGCCCGATACCATGGGAGATCTCCGGAACCATTGACCGCGGTCGAGAGTGGATAACTAATGAAATTGCCCGCCGTCCACAGACTTACCGTACTGTCGATGCCGTCGAGCGGCATGGTTTTCAGTAGCGCGGACGCGAGTCCGGGCAGCGCCGAACTATCGCGTCCGGCGATGACGACTACGCTTCGGCTGCGAGTGAACGGAGATGCGATACCTTCGAGAAGTCCATCAACCCGCATCGGTGCAGAGCCGGTCAAGGCCTGCCAAGCTTCGGAGTGAGGCCGCAGAAACCAATCTGGCATAAGTCCCCACCGCGCGCGCCAGCTCAAACTGAAGGAGTGGCCGACATAGGTCAGCGGCAGCGTGCCTCCGATTTCCGGCATGCTCGATAGATCCGCAAAGGTTCCCAAAATCAGAAGGTCCTTACCGGCTAAAGTTACGGCATCACGCTGCGGTGCCACTTGCAGGCGAAGTGTGGGATAACCCGTTTGTGCCCCGAAGTATCCCATGAGATCGAGATATAACCCCAGAACCTCGGGCGCAGGAATCGACGGCAGAAGAACCGCTGTTTCACTTAGGTCGGCCATCCGGGTGAAGGGAAAGCCTGCCTTGGCGAAGAGACGCAGATTGGGCAATTCGGTGTAGTGCACCGCGCCCCCCATGTCCAAATAGGAGGAACTAAGGATCTGGGCACTCGACCGGCCGGCATCGGCTGCACAGGCGTCCATGCCCACAGGAACGAAATAGAACTGCATCTGAAGCGTATTGGCATAGACTGCCGCCGGAACCTCCACCAACGGAATTTCCGCGGTATGCACCGTCTGCGGTGTGGCCAACAGTGGGACGCTCCCGATCGAAACTCCATTCAGAGTGACAGCAATATTGGAGGATTTGGCGAGTTCCACCGAATCGACGGAGTAGGCTAAGTGCACATGCATGTTTTGCTGGACGCCGAAGTTGTAATCAGGCGCCAGATGCATGTAAACATTCACCGGTTTCTGGCCGTCGGTGCGGCGCTCCGCTCGACCAATCAGGTCATCAAGGCTCACCCGATCCTGATGGATCCAGCGCGGGGCATCGTTTGGAGTTCGCGTCTCGGGCGAGATCGGTCCACTGAGTTGCGCCGAGTTGCCCTCCATCTTGAGGTGTCCGGTGGAGAGCGCTTGGGTCACCGCCAGCAGATCGTTACTCGTGTTGCCATGAATCACGAGCAGCTTGCCGTAAGAGTCCCTCGGATTCGCCTCGATCGAAACCGACGGTTGGGCCGGCTGGTCTGCGATTCCTCCCAGCCGCTCGGAGCCAAGGAGCAGGACAATGGCGTTCCCCGTCGGCAGCTCACCCAACTGCGTGAAGTAGCGAACGCCGCTGTCATCGGCAAGGGAACCAAACCACGAGGCCAAAACACCGGCGCTCTGAAGCGTGATTGCATCCGGCGGATGGGTAAAGACAAAGGGCAGGACGACGGGCGAGTTGGCCAGATGCTCGAGGAATGGCTGCGGCAACGAAGCCAGATCGCTGGCCAGCTGCAGCGGTTGCGCATCGAGGACTACTTCACTGCTGGGATCGATATGAAACCACGGAGGTGTCTTTTGTGTTGGGACGGCGCACGCTGTATTCCCTTGTCCGGCAAGCTGGATCGTGACCTCGTTTTTCGCCACGAGGAGATCGGGAGGTAGAGGAACCCAGAGCTCTCCGGCGCCAGCATTCCGCTCTGCCGCCGTTGGGGTAATGGAGGCAATGACCGAGTCGTTCAGGCGCAGATCAGCATAGGTGTATTCCTGCTGGGCATTCTTGGGGATCTGGTATTTCAAGTGCAGTTTGCCGCTCCGGATCAGCCAGTTACCGGGGGTCGCGAATCTGAGCGTCTCACGGCTGCCCGGCTGCTCCAGCAGGAAGGTTTGTCTGTCGCCCGCCAGTGAGCCCAAGGTAAAGGATCGCTCGATGATCTGTGGGGGCAGCTCTTTGCTCGCGTGGGTCGTGGCCGCGTTGGCCCGCCAAAAAGCGAGTGCGATTGCAGCCAACAGAACAGTTGTAACCACAGCAACGCGCACCGGTTTGAGTGGCTTAGCCGGGGAGCCAAAGACGCTCCGCGGGCCCATGACGAACACCTTGAAGAACCCCGCGGCGGAGGACCGCAGGACGCTTAGCAAGCTGGTTAGAGGATGGTCCACGCCGTAGCCTTGGTCCCAATCGAGCCAACGATCAGCGCGCGAGTAAAGCACACGCGTGAGCAACTTTTGTTCGGACATCGACAGTTGGGCAAACTGTATTCGCAGCCTTCCTCCAATCTCGCCGATCACTTGACCACGTAGCGGCTCTCCCATGGTCTCTTCAGGGAACTCAATTTCTACTTTGTCGCCTGGCAGCAACGATGATGCGACCTGTGCTGCCAAGCCACTGGTCGATAGGTCGGTCGTTCTTCCCTCAACTGCTTCTCCACGCGAGCGGAGAACGACGGGAACTGCGCAGGAGATCCGTACCGCGTGTCTTCTTTGCCGCTCCTCAGCACAGACCGACAATGCCACACCGAGGATCACGACGTTAAAGAGCGCCCAGAAGACGTTCATCCCGATTGTGCCGGCGCGCGAATGGTCCCAGTAGAGATAGCGCGGAATCGCCAGCGCCAAGCCGGTCAGATTAAGCCCTAGCAGAACGAGAAACGGCAGCGACAGGCCGAGGCTAAAGTACCCGCGCTCCTGCGCGCCCCCCTTATCGGTGACGTTGAATTTGCCACTCTTAGGACTGAGAAGAGCGAGGAAAGTAGGCAACAGAATAAAAGGCGACAGAACTGTCTCATAGATCTCGTTCCAAAAGGAGAAGCGCCTATCTCCCTGGATGCGTGAATTTGTAATCGTAGATAGAGCCAAATGCGGGCCGGCGAACGCCAGGATAGCTAACCAGTATCCCGGAACGTTCGACAGGCCGAAGAACAGATAAAGCAGCGGCGCGGTGAGAAAAATCAGGCGAGGCAGAGCATACAGAAAGTGCAGTGTGGCGTTGAAGTAACAAAGCCGCTGTGCAAGCTTTAACCCCTTGGCAAATAAGGGATTATCGATACGCAGGATCTGGACCATTCCCCGCGCCCAGCGAATGCGCTGCTTGACATGCCTGGCGAGCGTTTCGGTCGCTAAGCCTGCAGCTTGAGGCAAGTTGATGTAAGCTGTGTTCCATCCTGCCTTCTGGAGCCGGAGGGAAGTATGCGCATCTTCTGTGACGGTCTCCTGTGCGATCCCTCCCACTTCGTTCAGGCCCGAACGGCGAAGCACAGCGCAGGATCCACAAAAGAAAGTAGCGTTCCAAAGATCGTTGGCATCTTGCACGATTCCGTAAAAGAGACTGCCCTCATTGGGAATCTTGCGGAACTTCCCGAGATTCCGCTCGAAGGGATCAGGGGAGTAGAAGTGGTGCGGAGTCTGCAACATCGCAAGCTTCGCATCGCGTAGAAACCAGCCAATCGAGATCTGTAGAAAGGAACGTGTCGGGATGTGGTCGCAATCGAAGATCGCGACATAATCGCCAGTGGTTTGCCGGAGCGCGTTATTCAGGTTGCCGGCCTTCGCGCCGGAGTGTTCTGTTCGCGCGATGTAGCGCACTCCGGCTTCTGCCGCAAATTGCTGGAACTCGCGTCGGCCACCATCGTCCAACAGGACGACATTGAGCTTATCCGCCGGCCAATCCATCTGGAGAGCAGCCAACACGGTGTACCGGACTACATCTAGCGATTCGTTGTAGGTCGGGATCAGTACGTCTATCACCGGCCAGATCTCTGGATCTTCCGGCATCAGCAAAGGAGGACGGTTTAATGGCGCGATTGTTTGAAAGAAGCCGAGCACTAGGATGAGAAAAGCGTAGAGCTCCGCTCCGAGAAGAATCAGCATCAGCACCGCAGCAGTCGGGCTCACGTGTTCCCAAGGGCTGTGCAGATACTGCCAGAGAGTCGCACAGCGCCAATAGCCGTAGCGCGCTGTGGCGCAAAGGCAGAGGAAGACCAGCAGGATCGTCGTTGTCTGTCCGCGCTTTCTGCGGTCGATCAGCCAAGCTGACCCGACCATCAGTACGCCGAAAAAAGCCTGCTGCTGCCACGTCATCGGAACGAGCGCAACCAAGGCCAGTACAGAAAACACGAGGGGGAGCGCGAGCCAAGGGTAAAGGTGGTCCGTCCAGACGACTCTCGAAGTTTCCTGCTGATCGGCTCTCATGCTATTTCCGCCTTCTCTGTCGAGCTTTCCACAGCACTAGAAAGACGCCCTTCGAGCCACATAGCAAGTTCCTCGAAGTCTTTGACTACCGATGATTGCGGGACATGGTCGATCACCGTCATGCCGAGGGATAAAGCCTCCGCGACAGACTCCGATTCGCGTACGGCTACAGGAGCGAGTCGATCCTTGAGCGTTTTCTCGAGATGCGCCCGGATCTCTCGGTGCAGCATCCGCGTCTCATCAAAGCGGTTGAGCACGAAGAGGTTTCTCACAGGAGTGCTTTTTCCTAACATGCCGGAAAGCTCTTCGATCCGGGCGATGGAAGCAATCGATTGGACATCCGGAACCAGGGGAACGATCAGTTGGCCCGCTTGGTTAAGCTCGTCTCCTGTGGATCTTGTGTTGAATGTGGGAAGATCCGTCAACGTCAGGCTTGATTCTGTCTGCAGCCGTTCGAGCCAGGCGGCCGTGGGCGCGTCCAACTGTTCGTTGCGGGGAGCAGCAAACAGGGTTATTGGATAACCTGCTCGACGGGTATTCGGGAAGGCAGTTTGCAACCCGCACGCGCTCTGGCGTTCCAAGCTGAAGTAGTAAGCGATGATCCCTTCGCTGCACCGATCTGCGACCAGAACAGAGCTCAAACGAGAGGACAATACCCTGGCGACAGTCGCGCACAAGGTTGTCTTTCCCACGCCCCCGGCATACGAAGCGAAAGCCAGCGCAGCTCCAGAACCCCCAGTGAAACCCCGCTGGGGTGACGCGATCCGGAGCCTCGCATTTGCCTCAAAGATAGAGTTGAGCGGGCGCCTTTGGTTGCCATTGTTGGTGGTTGGCATCGCTTCCGTCGCCGCTGCAGCATTTGCGGCTACGCTATCTCCTACAACCCTTTCCGGTGCTTTCGGTTCACCGAAGGTTAGATAGCGCATGTTCTCGATGCTTGCTTTCTCAAAGAGCGCACGAACATCTTTGCCCGGCGGAGTAAGACCCGGTAACCGATAACAATTCAAGACACACCTCCAGCGTCGTTGCTTTGCAGCAAAGTGAGCGAGACTAGTTGCTGAATCAGACGACTATCGCGGGTAACAACACATCCCGATCGTGCATGGAATCTGGCCTTCCCTGCCCGCAAGACACTCCAACGGGGGAAATAGGCAGGGATGTGCTGCTCGCTTATGTATGGGGGGAGAATGGTTCTGGGCGATTACTGCTTACCCGGAGACAATCACAAAACCACAGATGTGATTTATGAAATCAACGGACCAGGAGAATGTAGGCGAAGCCGCGTCAACTCACCGAGTAATTGGGGCCTAAACACAAGGGTGGACAGTGCTCGTTGGTAAGGAATCCAACGACACCACAGAGTTCTCTAGCTTGACCTCCGTCTTGCTGGCACTTAGCCGTAAAGGAAATGTGAAGGGATATTAGCCTAAAAATTATCGTCGACATTATTAAAATCTGTTTACTGCGTCACTTATTTTTAGTACCCACAAGATCAGGCCCCGAAAGTACCTCTTCGTAATCGGTCCGATGTACCGCTTAATTTCACCGGCTGGGGGGCAACATTGTCCTTGATTTCTGCTGTGAGATGCGAGGGTATCTCTGCCGGTGGCAGTGTACTCAGTTACTTTTCAACTTGCGTTCCAGTCCAGCTTCACTGCTCATTCTGTAACATCTTTCCTCTTATTAGCCAAGTTAAAGTTACTTACTAGCTCTAAATGGCGATCGGATCCTCTAACGAACACATGCTAACTCGCATCGCTGGCTATCAAGTCGCCGACAACAACTGTCTGTCGTAAGATGGGGCAATGAACCGCCGCGACCTCTTGAAATATATGAGTCTTTCGGGAGCAGCGGTTGCCCTCGCTGGGCGAGAACCGCTAGCTCACTCTGCTGCCTCTACGCAGGGCAAGCTGGCTTTGAACGAGAGCGGCTACCTGCCGGAAAGTGAAAAGATAGCAAATGTGCTGATGGAAGACGCCACTGACCGGTCTTTTCAGATTTACTCCGAGCAGGCCGGACGTTCCGTGTTTCGTGGCCAGTTGACTGCCTCGTCGATAGATGCCGCTTCCGGAGACCAGGTGGCGCTGGCAGATTTCTCTCAGCTAACGACGCCCGGCACCTACCGATTCGTAGCACAAGGAATCCAGAGCCAACAAATAAGTATCAGTAACGATGTCTATTTCAAAGTATTGGTGCTGTCCATACGTGCCTTCTACGGCCAGCGCTGCGGCTGCTCAGTCGACATTGGCGGAGGCTATCGGCATGCCGCATGCCACCATTCAGCCGCGTACCATCCGAGTTCCGGGCGCGAGGCGGCGGCGATGAACCATGGCGGATGGCATGACGCCGGCGATTACGGGCGCTACATGGTTAATTCTGCCATCGCCACTGCGACACTCCTGTGGGCATGGGAGCTTTATCCTCGCACCTTGCGCGCCCTTTCCCTTCGGATCCCTGAATCGGGCGGCAAGCTCCCCGATTATCTAGCGGAGATCCGCTGGAACCTCGAATGGATGCTCTCGCTGCAGGATGAAGATGGCGGAGTCTGGCACAAACAGACGAGCGAGCAGTTTTGCGGCTTCATTTTGCCAGAGGACGACCATCTCACCAGCTACATCATTGGCACAGGAGCTGCGCCTTACAAAAGCACATGCGCCTCCGCCGGTATGGCGGCGACAATGGCGATCGCTGCGCGCTGCTACCGCACGTATGATGCAGCCTTCTCGGGGCGCTGCCTCGCAGCAGCGAAGCGCGGCTGGAATTGGGCGGTCGCTCACCCCAACGTGCTTTTCGCCAATCCTCCGGGAATCGGCACAGGTTCATACACTGATTCGCACTGCAACCATGAGTTACTCTGGACCTCGGCTGAGCTTTGGCGCACCACTGGCAACCGGCAATACGAGCAGGCGTTTCTGGACGGGTGCCGCGCTCTGCCTCCTGAGACGGCAATCGCGGCCCCTTCCTGGTCCAACGTCGCCCCTTTGGCGTACTGGACCTATCTTCTGTCAGAACGGAAGGGTTCGGATCAGTTGCGGAGCAGGGCTCGTGCACAGACAGAAATGGTTGCGCAGATGCTCTTGACTCGCCAGCGCTCCAATGGCTACGGCAACACGCTTGGTCCGGAGGATTACATCTGGGGTTCGAACTCCGTTGCAGCCAATCAATCGCTTCTGCTCCTCGTAGCGGATCATTTCCGGCCCGATAGGCGCATGAAGGAGGCGGCGCTCGGCAACCTTCATTATCTACTCGGACGCAATTGCTTCGGAGTCTCCTGGGTTACACACGTAGGAACAAACCCGTTTCTTCATCCGCACCATCGTCCCAGCATCGCCGACAATATCGCGGCTCCCTGGCCTGGTCTTCTGTCTGGCGGGCCGAATGCGAATCCGGCAGATCCGGTAGCTAAGAACTTGCCCAAACGGCCCCCGATGCGCATGTGGCTCGACGACAAGATGGCATACTCTCTCAATGAAGTCGCGATCAATTGGAATGCGCCGCTCGTGTTTCTGCTGGCTGCCGCGAACGATCGAGCACTGTAGCGGTAAAAGCCCGTGGAACGAGGTTGTTCCGATTTCGGCTCGCGGGAATTTGCCTTAGTGGCGAATGAAATACATCACCCAGCTCGCAACGATTACAGACCCTATAAAAAGAACGAAGCAGTAGATCCCGTAACGAAGCATTGCTTTCGGCGTGGCACGCTGGGTGATGCCAAAAACAATCGAGGCAAAGCTGGCAAAAAGGAGCACCGCAGAAAAATGAGAGGGCGTGAGCGTCATGGTTTTCTTCCTACGGCGATGTTGTGGGCATCAACAGCCGCAATCAAATTCAGCAATCCCGCAACGACAATAAACTTCGCTCCGTAGTCCGCCGTTACGACTTGGACAGGAGCCTGCCCCAATCCCATCATGTGTCCAATAAAGTAGAGGAGCCCCGCACCCAAATCTCCCAGGAACCCAAGCAGGTCGAGCAACTCCGACGCATTCGGTGCGTAAAGCTTGCCCTGCATCAGAATGCCAAGTACGAACATGGCTGTGATTGAGAATAGGATGAGGAAGCCGCGACCCCAACGCTTCAGAAGGAGATGTCCTGCCCCCGGAACCAGCCAGCCAGCGATTAAAGCCGCGTAGCCTAGACCGCTCGATTTAGCTCCGGCCGTGCTCTTTGCTGTTTCTACTCTTTGCGCCATCTTTCAAGAATATACAAGCAACGAGCGGCCCCCGACCAGAGAGCGAGCATTGCAGTTCTTTGAACCCGTACCTACCCGATCTAGATCCGGATCAGTTCCCTCTGCACTCGGCCTGTAACCACGGCTTTTCCAGCTTCGGTGATCATGTTCACTTCACTGCGCACGCCAAACTCGGGCAAGTAGATTCCAGGCTCCACGGAAAAGCACGTGCGGGGAAGAATCTTGCGCTCGTCATGGGTCTCGAGGTTGTCCAGATTCGCTCCGTTGCCGTGCAATTCCGTCGCGATACTGTGACCGGTGCGGTGAGTAAAGTAGTCCGCGAATCCCGCAGCCCGGATGACCGCGCGAGCTGCATCGTCTGGTTGCCATCCGGCCAAAGTCGTATCCGAACGAAAGGCTTCCTGGACAACATGGATCGCCGCATCGCGTGCGTCGACTACGGTTTTAAAGACCTGTTGTTCTCGATCGCTTGGCTCACGTCCAACGACCCCGGTCCAGGTGATGTCGTAAAAACAGGTTCCGGGCCGATTTAACCGGCCCCAGAGATCAATCAGGAGAAAATCTCCGTGGCGGATGGGCTTCGCCAGCGCTGGAGTTGGCTGGTAATGCGAGTCTGAACTATTCGCATTCACCGAAACATCTGGCGGATGATCCCACAAGAGACCTGCGCGTTCCATCGCCTCTTGCAGCCATACAACCATGTCATATTCGGTCAGCTTCGCGTTGGCTGTTGCTTTGGATTGTGAGTGCTCCGGTTGGCGCAGACGCGTGCCAATTTCCTTCCAAGCGGCCGCGAGAATCTCATCGATGAGGGCTTGCGCCTGATAGTGGCTGGCGATCTGTTCCGGCGTCAACACTGCTTCGAAGCGGCTCACCAGATCGGCGGAGCTTACGATCGTCTTACCCAACTCACGTAACCGTTCCACTGTTCCCGCATCCACGAGCGAGACATACATGATGGCGTTTCGCGGTGAGTATTGCATCGCAATACGTTTCGAGGATGCGAGCATCTCTGCGAGTTCGCGATCCAACTCCTGCCAAGAAGAGTAGACCCGCTTACTGCCCGGCAATGCATCTAGCCTGGATTGTTCGATTCGGTGCACGAGCTTGCTCGGCTCGCCCTCAGCGGGAATCAGGTAATACCAACGCCGGGTGATCAACAACGATTCGCTTAAGCCGAGAATGCGATAGGCAATCGGGTCGCGGTGATGATGATCGTAGAAAAGCCAGGCGTCAACTTGCTGTTCACGGAGCGCCGATTGGATTGTCTCAAGGTTCATAAGGAGGGTGCCAGTCCTCAAATGCCGAACCGTCAGTTCTCGGGGCTCCACAGTCCTCAGAAGACCGTTGGTATCAGTCGCAACCACGCTCTAGGGCTTGCGGACACCGGACCTCTGACAACTAGAAACTGAGGACTGACAGGGCTAGGGCCTTCCATGAGAAGGCCCTAGAACTTACGCGGTTATTGCGCGGTCAATTCCGCTGCTACCCGCTCAGTCACAAAGGCCTCGATCGTATCGCCCATTTTCACGTCATTGTAATTCGCGATACTGATACCGCATTCCATCCCGTTTGTGACTTCGCGCGCGTCGTCTTTGAAGCGCTTTAGAGAGGCAAGCTTGCCCTTGAAGACCTGGGTCCCGTCGCGCATGAGACGAATTTCGGCGTCGCGCTTGATCGTGCCGTCGACAACGCGGCATCCGGCAATGGTCCCGACCTTGGGGATTTTGAACAGATTGAGCACCTGCGCCCGGCCCTGATACGTTTCCTTGATCGTGGGCTCGAGCAGTCCCAGCATGGCCTTTTTGATCTCATCCTGCAGCTCGTAAATGATCGAGTGCAACCGGATCTCTACGCCATCCTGTTCGGCCAGCTCCGCCGCCTTGCGCTCCGGGCGAACATTGAAGCCGATCACAATCGCGTTCGAGGCTGATGCTAAGAGGATGTCGCTTTCTGTGATTGCGCCAACGCCGGTGTGCAAGACCTTGATGCGAACCTTCTCGGTCGACATCTTCTGCAACGAGTCCGCCAGCACTTCGACCGAACCGGTAACGTCGCCTTTGAGGATGAGCGGCAGTTCCTTGACGCCGGCCTGCTTGATCTGCTCCGCCAATCCTTCTAAGGAAACGCGCGACGACTTCGCCAGTTGCGACTCGCGCTCCTTCATCTTGCGATACTGCGCGATGCCTTTGGCCTTGTCGCGATCGGCAACAACCAAGAAAGTATCGCCAGCGTCCGGCATGCCCTCCAATCCAAGAATTTCAACTGGAGTGGATGGCCCTGCCACTTCGACCGCACGGCCCCGGTCGTCGAACATGGCGCGCACCTTGCCAAAGGTGTTCCCCATGATGAAGCTGTCGCCAGTATGAAGCGAGCCATTCTGAACGAGCACCGTTGCGACTACACCGCGCCCGCGATCGAGTTTGGCTTCAATTGCCGTACCGACCGCCGAACGATCAGGGGTCGCCTTGAGGTTACCCAAGTCGGCAACCAGACAAATCATCTCGAGCAATAGATCGAGATTCTGCTTTTTCTTAGCGGACACATCGACGAAGACTGTAGAGCCGCCCCATGCCTCAGGTACAAGCCCTCGGTCGCCCAACTGTTGTTTCACGCGATCGGGTTGAGCATCAGGCTTATCGATCTTGTTTACCGCAACGATCATCGGAACGCCGGCTGCCTTGGCATGATCGACAGCTTCGAGCGTCTGCGGCATGACACCGTCATCCGCCGCCACTACGATCACGACGATATCCGTGACTTTGGCGCCACGCGCGCGCATGCGAGTGAAGGCTTCGTGTCCGGGCGTATCGAGGAAGACGATCTCCCGGCCGAACGCAGGCGAGTCTGGCTTTGTAATCCGGACCTTATAGGCTCCAATGTGCTGGGTGATGCCACCGGCCTCGCCTGCGGCAACATCCGTTTCACGAATCGCATCGAGCAGCGAGGTCTTACCATGATCGACGTGGCCCATTACGGTAACCACCGGCGGCCGGGTCACTTCGATTTCATCGACATTTTCCTGGCTCATGAGGTTTTCAAGCGCCTCGTTCGCCATTTCATCCTCGAAGCTGATGATCTGCGTGCTAGCTCCGAATTGCGCAGCCACGTCTTTGACCAACTCAGCATCGAGCGATTGATTGACCGTGACGAAGACGCCCCGCATGAGTAGCGTGGCAATCAGGTCCTTACCGCGAACACCAAGCTTCTCGGCCAGATCCTTAACGCTCACGCCTTCTGTAACTGTGATGGAGCGAGTGATCGGCAGCGGCTCTTGTGGAATCTGCGCTCCGCCAAAACGCGGCGGAGGAGCAAACCCCTTCATCGGGCCTTCTTTGGTCTTGGGATACTGCTGCCGGCCACGGCGTTGTTGTGGTCCTGGGCGTTGCGGCCGTCCTGCTTCTCCTGGAGGGGGCACCAGCGAGGATCCGGGCGCACCCATCCCTGGGCGCGGGCTACCGAAACCGGGCCGCGCTCCAAAGCCAGGACGTCCCCCTGGACCTGGAGGTCCACCTCCCGGCTGAGTACGTGTGGGGTGCATGGGTCGACGTGCACCTGGGGGTCCACCCTGCTGTGGGCGCTGGCCGAACCCAGGCCCTCCGCCTGGCCTGCCACGATCGAAGATGGGCCGTCCACGCTGGATACCAGCTGGAGCTTGTGGCGGGGCTGCAGGCGGCGGCGGTGGAGCTACTGGTGGCGGAGCCGTATAAACAGGCCGGGGTCCAGTCTGTGGCATGATCACACGCCGAGCCGGGGGTTGCGGCGCGCCGGTGGCCGATGCGGCAGCTGCTGGGCCTGAAACTGCGGGAGCTGATACGGCGGAACCTGGACTTGTTGAACCTGAACTTGTTGAACCTGAACTTGTTGAACCTGGACTTGTTGAACCTGGAACTCCGTGAGCTCCAGCCGTTGGCCTCTGCTCCGTGCCAAAAGTGGTGCTCCCGGAAGGCGTGCTGACGATTCTCTCCTGTGAAGGAGCTTGGGTTTCCGGGCTGACCGCGACCGGCGCCTGCATCGCTTCGCTGGCGGACGTTGAAGGCGCTGCTGCAGGAGCCGATGGAACGGCGGCAACGGGTCTCGCGCTAGCCGGTGCTGTAGCTGCTTGGGTGGGCTGAGGAGCATGCTGGACGCCATGTTGGGGCGTCTGCGGCCGAGTCTCGCTCCCTGTGGCCGGCGGCCTGGCGACGATCGGACCAGCAGGCGGCCTGGCTGCGATCGCTGGAGCGGATGGCGGCGCCGCCACAACAATTCGCGGCTCTTGACGCGGCTGCGGAACGATTCTTCTCGGAGCTGGCGTGGGTGAAGGCGCGTTCCGCTGCTGCTGAGGAGCCGGTGCCCCATGGCTTTGCGCGCCCACTGCGGGCCGTTGCGGACCCGGACCCGAGGCCGGGGCGGCCGGCGGCGGGACAGAACTGCCGCTGGGCGTCTGCGGTGTCGAGACCGGCGGACGCTGAGCTCCAGGCGCAGGACTCTGTGCGATGCTGGCAGTTGGGGCTGAAACCTGTGCGGCCGGAGGCGCTCCGCCAGTATTTGGAGTGGGAGCGCGCTGCGGCGATGTAGCAGCAGACGTGGGAGCTGAGCCGCTCGGCGCTGCCGAGATTGGACGAGCCGGTGCCGGCGAGGTCTGCGCTGGAGGCCGAGGCGCTACAACGGCGGCTGCCTCTTCTTTCCTCTGCTGAATAGCTCTCAAGACGTCGCCAGGCTTTGAAACCCGCGACCAGTCGATCTTCGGTTTCGACTCGCTCTCGCTCCGCGTCGCACCAGCACCGTTTCTGCCACCGCGATGGAAGTGGACACGTACGCGCTCAGCTTCGTCAGCTTCGAGCGAGCTGGAGTGGGTCTTCTTCTCGGTCACGCCGACCTCGACCAAGGCATCGAGAATAGCCCTGCTCTTGACCTCAAGCTCACGCGCCAAATCGTTTATGCGAACTTTGCTCATCCGTCCCTTTGTGTTCGATTTCGCAGCCGGACCTTAGATCTTCATAGAAACCTCGCGGCTGGAAAATCGACAAACTCTTCTTATTATCCTCTGAAAACGTGGAATGTGCGCCACCTGAAAGCAGGCAACGCCGCATTTACGCATTGTCTTTTTCTGCCTTGGGCTCTTCAAATACGTCTGAAACAAGCTCCGGCCCATGCTCCTCGATGGTCTGGCTCGTATCCTGTCTGCCAGGTTCGACATCGAGTACCCCGACTTCTCCTATATCCTGACCCGATTCGGTGAGCTCTTCAAGCCTCTCGGCTGCGATCTCATCGTGGATCGGCCCCGATCCGTCTTCACCAGCTCTAACGGCATCGCCGGGGTCACGATCGTTGAGCTCAAGAGCAGCTAGCTCTTCTTCCGTCTGAGCTGCTTCGATAGCCTCCGCTTCGGCTGGACTTCGCTCGGCTTGTTTCGCTGAAGCCGGACGCTCTTCACCGGGCTCGTACTCCCCAAAATAGTGGCGCACTGCCAAGCTGATCTTTTCCAAAGTCTTTTCTCCGATCCCTGGAATCTCTTCCAGCTGCTCCGGAGTCATATCCGCCAAAGCTTCGACCGTCGTAATTCCGGCAACGACCAGCTTTTGAATGATCTGCTCGCCGAGCTCCGTGACCTGCTCGATCGGCGTCGAAGGTCCGCCGCTCATGGCCGCGATCTGCTGCTCGACTTCCTGCCGCTTCTCTTCCTCGCTCTTGATGTCGATCTTCCAGCCAAGCAACTTGGCAGCGAGCCGGACGTTTTGTCCCTTTTTGCCGATCGCCAGGGAGAGCTGAGAATCGTCGACGATGACTTCCAACTGCTTCTCACCGAGATCGGTGATGCTGACGCGGCTCACCTTGGCTGGCTGGAGAGCCTTCTCAGCAAATGTGGTGATCTCGTCACTGAACTCGATGATGTCAATTTTCTCGCCACGCAGCTCGCGGATTATCGATTGCACGCGCATACCCTTCATACCTACGCAGGCGCCGACCGGGTCCACATCCTTGTCACGCGACATTACTGCGATTTTGGTGCGCTCACCAGCTTCCCGGGCAATGGCGCGGATCACAACCGTATTGTCGTAAATTTCCGGCACTTCACTTTGAAAGAGGCTCTGCACCAGCTCGGGCACAGCCCGAGAAACAATCACCTGCGGTCCCTTCGCAGCCCGATCTACCCGTTGCAAGACCACGCGGACGCGCTCTCCAATCGAAAATTGTTCCAGACGCGACTGTTCGCGTTTGGGCATTCTGGCCTCGGCCTTCCCGAGGTCAAAGATGACGTCCTGGAGTTCGACCCGCTTTACTGTGGCGTTGAGCACTTCGCCGAGTCGATGCGCATACTCGTTGTAAACGGTATCGCGCTCCGCCTCGCGCACTTTCTGGAAGATCACTTGCTTCGCCATTTGCGCGGCAATGCGTCCCAGAACATCAGTCGGCTTGTAATAGCGGATTTCACCGCCCGCCTCAACCTCCGGCGCGAGAGCGCGCGCATCCTCGAGAGTGATCTGGTTGACCGGATCTTCTAATTGCTCGGTACCCTCAACGACAGTTTTATAGACATAGGCGCGAATCTCGCCGGACTCGCGATCCAGCTCTGCGCGCATATTTTCCTGCGTCTTGTAGTACTTGCGGGTTGCCAATGCGATGGCATCCTCGACGGCCGATACGACGATTTGAGGATCGATCCCCTTATCCCGGCTCAACGCCTCGATGCTCTGATACAGCACGCTCGCCATAGTTGCTCTCTCTTCTCGCGTTCCACCGCACTCAGGCTCGCAGAAGGGCAGCATCTCAGGCTACTCAGCGCGAGCAATATCGGAGCAGTGATGAACGTTTTAGCGTTCGCTTATTTTCGCGATTCCGCAAACCAGTAGGAAATCGCTATATTCTACATTTCAGGGATCAGGTTGGCCTTTTCAATATTCGAAAACGCAATCTCCTGCGTCTCCGAAGCCACCTTGCCCTTCTTTCCGCTTCTTTGCCTGACTGCGGTCAGGTCCAGAACAATGCCCTCAGAGTTGACCTCTGTAAGCCTGCCTTGCCAATGGCGGTTCCCTGCTAACGGCTCCAAAGTCTGCACCTTTACCAGACTTTGCCGAAACCTCTCATAGTCCGCCCGCGCCGTGAGCTTGCGATCCAGTCCGGGCGAGGAAACCTCAAGCGTGTACTCGGAGCCCGGCACCAGGTCTTCCACATCGAGCAGCGTGCCGAAATCGCGGCTAAAGCGCTCACAATCCTCGTGCGTCACCCAAGCAAGTTGATCGAGTGCAGCTCCCTGACCGCCCGGATGGTCGAGTGCTTCGCCGCTCGCGCTCGCTGCTACTCTTGCGACTTCAGCCTGTTTAGCCCTCTCTTCGCGATTCTTCTCGATAAAGATGCGGAGAAGACGGTGTTTACTGCCGCCCAAAAACTCGATCTCCACCACTTCCAATTGGTGTGACGCGGCAACACGATCCGCCGCCCGACGGATTTGTTCGAGACTCAAAGCCATGGCTGTTGCTTCGTCGCGGGGGAGGGTGCTCAACACCTTTAGGCTCAAAAGAAAAGTGGGCTTTCGCCCACTCATTTCTCCACATCTCTTCGCCCGCACGCGTCAGGACAAAGCAAAAGGACAAACTCGTATGCCTGAGTAAGAATACGCCGATTACCAGCGAATTTCAAACGCTCCAAGCCCTTCCTGGCCGGTCGAGCCAAAGCCCAGCTTTGAACTTCTTTCAGGGCGGGCGGGGCTTGTCTCAGGGGTTCCATCCCCCAAAACGTTCCCCCCAAAACGTTCTAGGGTGGCTTGAACCAGTACAACTGGCATCCATTCCGTGGCCGAGACGTGGCCAAATCTTCCGCGGCGAATTCTGCCTGGGGTGTTCCGCCAGCTAGCAATCATTTGGAGCACAATCAAAGGCTACAACTCGCTTTACAATGAAATATGCCCCTCGCGACGAAGCATGCCCCTACCGACGAATCGTCGTCTGCCTCCGCCTACGCTGAGGAAGTGCCAAGCGCCGGTCCGATGATCCAGACACCCGTTTTGGAAGCTCTTACGTTTGATGACGTCTTGCTGGTGCCTGCATACAGTGACGTCGTTCCTGCCCAGGTGAGTACCGAAACCTTCCTGACGAAGTCGATCGTATTGAATACTCCTCTGCTTTCGGCGGCGATGGACACTGTCACGGAATCGCGTCTCGCGATCGCCATGGCCCAGCAAGGAGGACTCGGCGTGATTCACCGCCACCTTTCGATCGAGCAACAGGCGAGCGAGGTTGATAAGGTGAAACGCTCGGAAAGCGGAATGATCGTCGATCCTGTCACGATCGGGCCGGAACAACTTATCTCCGATGCGCTCGAAGTGATGCGCCGTTACAAGATTTCCGGAGTCCCGGTCACGCGGGGCAAGAAACTCGTGGGAATTTTGACAAACCGCGATCTACGTTTCGAAACACGCACCGACACCCCAATTGACGAGGTGATGACCAAAGAAAATCTCATCACGGTACCAGTCGGAACTACCCTCGAAGAGGCCGAGAAAATTCTGCATCAGCACCGGGTCGAAAAGCTTCTTGTGGTCAACGATCGTTACGAACTCAAAGGGCTGATCACCGTCAAGGACATCCAGAAGAAGCTGAAGTATCCGAATGCGGCGAAGGACGATCAAGGCCGATTGCGAGTTGGCGCGGCCATCGGGGCAACGGGGGATTTCCTGGAACGCGCGGCTGAGCTGGTCCGTTTCCGTGTTGATGTACTATCGATCGATTCTGCCCACGGTCACTCTTCTCGCGTCCTTGAAGCGATTCGCAGCGTCAAGAGGCGCTTTCCTGAGGTCGCCCTGATGGCAGGCAACGTGGCGACCTATGAAGGCGCGAAAGCACTCATCGAAGCGGGCGCCGACAGCGTAAAGGTCGGCATCGGACCGGGCTCGATCTGCACTACGCGCATGGTCACAGGCGCGGGTATGCCGCAGATCACGGCGATCAGCGAATGCTATCGCGCGGCCCGCGAGCATAATATCCCTGTGGTCGCCGACGGCGGCATCAAGTATTCAGGGGACGTCACTAAGGCGATTGCAGCGGGAGCCAGCGTGGTTATGATCGGGTCACTGTTTGCCGGAGTCGACGAAAGCCCGGGCGAAACGATCCTCTATCAGGGCCGCAGCTTCAAGGCATACCGCGGAATGGGTTCACTCTCCGCCATGGCACAAGGTTCCGGAGAACGCTATTTCCAAGGCAAAGATGATATCGAAGATAGACCATCCAGCGAGGGCGTGGTCGCTCGCGAGCGGAATGGCCAGAACCGGTTGGCTAAGTTCGTTCCCGAAGGGATTGAAGGGCGTGTGCCACATCGTGGGCCGCTCGAAGCCATGGTTTACCAGCTTGTAGGTGGTTTGCGCTCCGGTATGGGCTATCTGGGCTGCGCCACGATTCGAGAGCTGCAGGAGAAATCGCGCTTCATCCGTATCTCAAATGCCGGTCTGCGCGAAAGCCACGTCCACGACGTTATCATCACGCGCGAGGCGCCTAATTATCACGTGGAGTAGGCGCGATTACCGTCCGCACGAGCGTGATTTCGCGTAATCGTGCCTCACGAAACGCAGCCCGCACCAGTCACTTCGACTGCATTTCTCGCGTCCGACTGGACGGCTCCTCGATTTCTCACAACTTTTTCCCCAAGGTCGCGTCCGAATAGGTATGTTTCGTTCGTATTTTGCGGTCTTGTCTTTACTACTTGCGCTGTCGCTGAACGGTTTCGCCCAGCAGCCGCCGCGATCGGGTCCGCCACCGGCAGGTTGGGTGCCGCAGAGTGTCGAAGCACTTGCGCAACGCGCAACGTTCCACACCAACTTTACCTTCGACCGCTCGATGCTTCGCTTCGCCAGCAACTTCATGGATAACGACGACGCGGATACGCAGCGCGCAATCAACAAGCTCGATGCGATCTCTGTACATAGCTTCCATTATTCGGCGCCGGGGATGTATGACCCTACGCTGCTGGGAAGTGTTCGCGCGGAGTACGATGCAACGGGGTGGAAGCACATGATGACGGCGCACCCAAAGGGGGATCCGTTCAACACGGGCGAAACCGATCTCTGGATCAGCTTCGCTCACGCGGATGTGACTGGGATGGTTGTTTTGCTGGCCGGTGCGAGAGATGTTGATGTGATCGCGGTGACCGGCGACCTCAGCCCCTTGGATCTGCTCCATCTGCGGGGCCATTTCGGCATTCCGAAGTTCGATGCGGATGGCTTGGGACCTGCGCCACAAGCGAATAATCATCCACGTCCCGAGTATGTAGAACCGGCTCCGGGGCAACCGCCTACGACGCCACCGAACCCCTAAAGACCACGGTGGATGACTGCTGAAATTCCGGGCAAGCTAAGCCTTATCGCCGCCTTCATCAGCAGGCGGTTGCTCAGACATTGCTTTTTCCAACTCTTCGCGACGCTTCGCCCGCGTTTCGGCTCGCTTCTGGCGTTTCTCGTCAAGTTCCCGCTCAGCTCCAAGCAATTCAATGTATGCCTTCTCCGCGCCGTCACCCTTTTGAAAACCGGTACGAACAATGCGAAGATAACCGCCCGCACGCTCACCATACCGCGGGGCTACGGTGTCAAAGAGCCGAGTGACTGCTTCCCGCGTCTGCAGGAAGGAAAGCGCCTGACGGCGCGAGTGCAAGTCGCCCTTTTTGCCCAAGGTAATCAGCCGTTCTACGTGAGGACGCGCGGCTTTCGCCTTGGTGATCGTCGTTTCTACTCGATCTTCGAGAAGGATCGAGGTCACCAGGTTACGCAAGAGCGCCCGCCGGTGGCTTGTATTCCGTCCTAGTTTGAATCCTGCATTGCGATGGCGCATGACCTATCTCTTTCCTTGCAAGGTGGGGTGGCCGGCGAGTGACTCTCCGGAATTGCACGGTGCAGTCACTGCCCGCCACTCTCACTGAACTACGAAATTAGCGAACTGCGAAATTAGAAGTTCTCGGGCTCTGATTGAAGTGGAAGATCGGCTGCCTCGAGATCCTCGTCCTCTTCGTCATCGTCCTCGAACCGGTTGTAGCTCGCCGCCAGAGTTGCCGCGGGAAGAACGCTGGTCGGCCCAGGCACTGCGTTGCCGTGCTCGTCGATCTTCATGCCAAGCGACAAGCCCATCTGCGCAAGGATTTCCTTGATTTCGTTCAAGGACTTGCGCCCGAAGTTCTTGGTCTTCAGCATCTCCGGTTCTGTCTTCTGCACTAATTCGCCAATCGTCTGAATGTTGGCGTTCTTGAGACAGTTGTAGCTGCGAACACTCAACTCCAGCTCTTCGACCGAACGATTCAGGTTCTCGTTCCGCATCTGCAAGCGGCCTTCTTCGGCGGCACTCTCAGCTTCGATCTCTTCCTCGAAGTTGATGAAGATGCTCATGTGGTCCTTGAGCAGCTTTGCCGCGAGACCCAGCGAATCAGCTGGAAGAACTGAGCCGTTCGTCCATACCTCGAGAGTCAGCTTGTCATAGTCGGTGATTTGACCCAAACGAGCCGCATCGACTGCGTAATTGACTTTCCGCACGGGCGAGTGAACGGAGTCGACTGGAATGAAGCCAATCCCTAAATCGGAATCGAAGTTCTTGTCGGCCGAAACGTAGCCGCGCCCGCGCTTGAGGCGCATCTCCATATCGAGCTTGCCGCCTTCGCTCACGGTGGCGATATAGACATCCTTGTCGAGGATTTCAACGTCGCCATCGGCTTCGATCATGCCGGAAGTGATCACTCCTGGCTGGTCGGCACGGAGGTAGAGAGCCTTCGGACCTTCTCCATTCAACTTAAATGGAACCTGCTTGAGGTTCAGGATGATGTCCGTCGCGTCCTCTACAACGCCGGTGATCGATTGAAATTCGTGCAGGACGCCTTCGATCTTGACTGCCGTGACCGCCGCTCCCTCGATCGAGGAGAGCAGAGTGCGCCGCAACGCATTGCCGATGGTGGTGCCGAAGCCGCGCTCAAACGGTTGAGCACTGAACTTCCCATACTTCTCTGTGAGCGTCTCCGTGTCAACTGCGAGACGTTTTGGCTTTTGAAATCCTCTCCAAAGCATGTGCTGTTTCCTTTCCATGCACGGCGAGCGTCGCGAAGCATTTTGCGACGGCCGTACCTGTTTCTCCTGTGATTGAATTCGACAACTCTTCTTGCCGATTACTTGCTGTAAAGTTCGACGATCAACTGCTCGTTGACCGGCAGGTTCACGTCTTCACGCTTGGGCAATGCCAAGACCTTACCCGAGAGATTGGCGCGATCGACCTGCAGCCACTGAGGCGCGACCTGATGGCTTGCAAATTCGCCGGATGTCTCAAGGACCGTCAGATTTTTGCTGCCTTCGCGGATCTTGATCTCATCACCCACGCTCACCTGGAACGAAGGAATGTTCACCTTGCGGCCGTTCACCTCAACGTGGCCGTGGCGGACAATCTGCCGTGCCTGACGCCGTGAGGTAGCGAATCCAAGCCGATAGGCTACGTTATCCAGGCGGCGCTCCAACTGCTGCAGGAGCAGCTCACCGGTAACGCCCGGGGATCGCGATGCCTTCTCGTAGTAGTCGCGGAACTGGCTTTCCAGTGTGAAGTAGATGCGTTTTGCTTTCTGCTTCTCGCGCAGCTGCAGACCGTAGCCTACGATCTTGGCCTTGCGGTCGCGCCCGTGCTGTCCGGGAGCAAAATTGCGTTTTTCAATGGGGCACTTGTCTGAAAAGCACTTTGTGCCTTTCAGAAAGAGCTTGGTGCCTTCGCGCCGGCAAAGGCGGCATACAGGTCCGGTATAACGTGCCAATGTCTTATTCTCCTAAATTCGGAGGCCGAGCGGTTTACGGAGAGCTTTTTTCCCATTCTAGAGAAAGTCTCCTTCGTCCCGCTCCACCTTAAGTTCAACTACAAAGGCCATTCGCTCGGTTCACGCGAGAGCCCAGATGGAATTTCGCCGCGATTAAACGCGTCTCCGCTTCGGCGGACGGCAACCATTGTGTGGGATCGGCGTAACGTCGCGGATGGAGCGCACGTCGAGCCCTGCAGCTGCCAAGGCGCGCACTGCGGACTCCCGGCCAGATCCTGGACCGCTTACGCGAACGTCAACCGAGCGTAGACCATGATCACGCGCCTGATTGGCGGCATTGATGGCGGCTTGTTGTGCGGCAAACGGAGTGCCCTTACGCGAACCGCGAAACCCAAGCGAGCCTGAGCTCTTCCACGAAAGCGTGTTGCCTTGCCCATCCGTGATGGTCACAATCGTATTGTTGAAGGACGCCTGAACGTAAACCAATCCGTAAGGAACGTTCTTGCGCTCACGCTTTTTAAACTTCTTGTTTTTGGCGGCCTTTCCGCCTGTTCCCTGCTGTGGTTTCGCCATTATGTCTTTGCCGTCGCTTTCTTCTTGCCCGCGATCGTTCCCTTACGCGGACCCTTGCGAGTACGCGCGTTGGTGTGCGTGCGTTGGCCGCGCGTCGGCAAATTCCGCCGATGGCGCAAGCCACGATAGGACTGAATATCGATTAGTCGCTTAATGTGCATCGAAACGTCTTTGCGCAGGTCGCCTTCCACCTGGCCTTCTTCTTCGATCACCTGACGGATGCGGTTGACCTCATCTTCGCCCAGATCCTGAACCTTCTTGAACGGGTCGACGTTCGCCGCTCTCAGGATGCGCCGCGCGCGAGGGTTGCCGATTCCGTAAATGTAGGTCAGAGCGATCCTCGCCTGCTTTTGACGCGGCAGATCCACTCCTGCGATACGTGCCATACTTTGATCCTTCTTTACGTTTGCCGTGAGCAGCTTCGCCGCCCCACTGGCTGTTTGAGCCATCTGCTGCCAGATGGCCAATGAAGGCATCAGGAAAGGTTCAACGCAAGCCTTTGTGGCTAACTAGCCCTTCCTTGCCTGGATTCGCTAACTCCTAAGCTGGATCAATTCCGCATCTAGCCCAGCTTTCAGAGCGATCAACCCTGCCGCTGTTTGTGTTTGGAGTTCTCACAGATTACCCGCACCACCCCGCGACGGTGGATGACTTTGCACTTGTCACAAATCTTCTTTACAGATGCCCGAACTTTCATCTTCCTTACTCCTCATTCCACTACTTCGGCTCGCCGACGTTCGCCGCTTTTCCGGCCACCAGGAGAGCGCGCGCTTACTTGTACCGGTAGACGATCCGGCCCCGGGTCAGATCGTAGGGGCTCAACTCCACCGCGACCCGATCCCCAGGAAGGATGCGTATGAAATTCTTGCGCATGCGTCCCGAGACGTGCGCCAGAACCTGGTGCTTGTTCTCGAGCTCCACCTTGAACATTGCATTGGGCAGGGTCTCAACAACCGTCGCCATAACTTCAATCGCGTCTTCCTTCGACAATCCTTATCCCGATTCTGCCCTGCGGTCTTGGCCGCAGAAGGCGCAAACCTAAAATCACAAAAAGGCCGCCAAACACTCGTCACCCTACCGCATCGCCACTTCGCCCGTCACGCGAGCCCCGTTTCCGACTTCAATCGACGGAGGACGGGTCAGAACCAATGCCCCGTTCGAAGTCACCGCGACTGTGTGCTCGAAGTGCGCGCTCAAGCTTCCATCTTCCGTCACAGCGGTCCAACCATCGGGCAAAACCCGAACGCTCGGCTTACCGGCGTTCACCATCGGCTCGATCGCGATAACCATACCTTCCCGCAGCTTGATGCCCTCACCACGCCGGCCATAATTCGGAACCTGGGGATCTTCATGCATCCGGGTTCCAATGCCATGCCCGACAAAATCGCGAACGACGCTGAAGCCGTCCGCTTCGACCACTCCCTGGACCGCGGCCCCTACATCGCCCAGCGTCGCTCCCCCGCGAACCGCTTGAATCGCACTCTCAAGCGAAGCCTGCGTGACCTGAAGCAACCGCTTGGCGCGCGATGAAAGCCGATCGCCCACGGGTACGGTGATCGCTGAGTCGCCGTAGTAGCCGTCCAGCACCACACCACAATCTATCGACACGATATCTCCGTCGGCCAACACTCGATCTGGCGAAGGAATACCGTGAACGACTTCTTCGTTCACTGAAGTGCACAACACACAGGGATACCCGTGGTATCCCTTGAAAGCCGGAACAGCTCCAGCGTCTCGAATCTTTTCGGCCGCCGCCTTTTCGAGGTCAAAAGTCGTTGCGCCCGCTTTCACCAGCGTTCTCACGTGCTCGAGAACCTGGTGCACTACTAAACCGCTGCGCCGCATTTTCTCGATCTCTTGCGGCGACTTAATCATGATGGCCATCGGCCTGCTTCACTCCTCGCTCGCAAAAGCGTACGCTTACCGGAAGACTCTGGGATGGGCTTTTCGCTCAAGCCTGCTGCCTCAGCCGCATTACCGCAGCCGTAATCGCAGCCGTCACTTCGTCCACGGAATGCTCGCCGTCCACTTCTATAAACCGGCCCTTGGCACGGTAATGGTCCACTACGGGCGCCGTGAGGGTTTCATAGACGCGCATGCGCTCATGGAAGACCACCTCTACGTCATCGGCACGGGCGACCAGCGGGGTGCCTTCCACATCGCATACCGTGTCCACTCTGGGTGGTTGCAGGTAAACGTTGTAAATGCGCTGGCAGGTTGGACAGTTGCGTCGACCGGTGATGCGACACAACAATTGATTATAGCTGACGCGTATGCTCACCGCAATCACGGGGAATCCAGCCGGAGCCCCGCCCAAGTTGTCGTCCAGCCTCTGGTCCAAACCCAGATTCGACCTCTGGTCGAGCCCCAGATTCAACCTCTGGTCGAGCCACTGCGCCTGGCCTAAGGTCCGCGGATAGCCGTCGAGAATGTAGCCCCGCTTGGTATCCGGCTCGGCCAGCCTTGCGGCGACCATTTCATTCACGAGATCATCCGGAACCAGCTTGCCTTGGCTCATCAAATGGCTGGCCTGGAGCCCTAAAGCAGTCCCCCGGGCCTTGTTCTCGCGTAAGAGATCTCCGGTGGAGATCTGGGGGATTCCCCAAGCCGCCATAATGTTTTTGGCCTGGGTGCCTTTCCCCGACCCCGGGGCACCTAACAGCAACATTGGTCCTGGTACGACTTCGGTAGCGTTCTCGTTTGTCTTCAAAGAATCAACCACACACAAAGGCGCTACCACGCCCGCCTTCCGCGCACCCGGCCACTGCGGGGAGAGAAGCCCTCGTAGTGTCGCATGATAAGCTGCGACTCCACCTGATTGATCGTATCCATTGCCACACCCACGACGATCAGCAGAGAAGTGCCGCCGAAGTAGAAGTTGACATTCAAGCCGTGGGTCACCCAAGTAGGCAGTCTCTCGAAGAACGGGCCAACCAACCACAGATCATTCAGGTGAATACCACTGATCAGAATCTGGGGAATCAGGGAAATGATCACCAGGTAGAGCGCACCCACCAAGGTGATGCGGGTGAGAATCTCGTTTACGTAGTCCGACGTCCGCCGTCCGGGACGAATTCCGGGAATGAACCCGCCGTACTTCCGCATATTGTCGGCGATATCGTCCGGACGAAAGATGATCGAGATATAGAAGTAAGCAAAGAAAATAATGCCCGCGATATAAAGCAGCTCATACCATGGCTCGCCTGGACGAAGACCATCGAAAAGCCTGCTCAGAAATCCGTTATTGCGGACGAAGTTTGTACCGCCGAAGAGCATAGGCGCCGACAGGATAGAACTGGCGAAGATCACCGGCATGACGCCGCCTGAGTTCACGCGAAGGGGTAAGTGAGTGGATTGCCCGCCCATCAGCCGCCGCCCAACGATGCGCTTCGCATACTGCACCGGGATGCGCCGCTCGCTACGCTCGACAAAGCAGATAAAGGCGACAATCGCAACCATTGCGACCACCAGAATGATCAGAGCCGGAATCGTGAAGGCCCCCCACGCCTGGGTGCGCGCCTTGTCGATCAAATCCTGAATGCCGCGCGGAAGCCCTACGACAATGCCGGCAAAGATCAGCAAGCTCATTCCGTTGCCGATGCCGCGATCAGTAATCTGCTCACCCAACCACATAATGAACGTCGTACCCGCAGTGAGCGTCACCATTGTCATCAGCACGAAGCCGATCCCGGGGTTCAAGACGTAAGAGCCGTGAGACAGAGTGAGAGCAATCGCCAAAGATTGCACGGCACCCAGAACGACGGTGACATAACGGGTCCATTGAGTGATTTTGCGCCGCCCCAACTCCCCTTCCTTCTGCAGCTTTGCCAATGGCTCATAGACCACAGTCAACAACTGGAAGATGATCGAAGCAGTGATGTAGGGCATGATGCCCAGAGCGAAGATAGTCAGCTTGCGTAGATTGCCACCGCTGAAAAGATCGACCAAGCCGAGCGCACTTCCCGCTTGCTGATCGAAAAATTGGGCCAGCAAGGTGAGATTGACTCCAGGCGTCGGGACCTGCGAGCCCAAGCGGTACACCGCCAGGATGCCCAAAGTAAACAAGACCCGCTTACGCAGATCGGGGACGCGGAAGATGTTGGCCAGCTTCTCAAGCATACAGTTCCTATGGCATCGACCTGAAGGTCACAGCCAGTTGCTCCGGGAGCACCGGAAGATAACACTCAGCCGGCGACAAGAACGGCCTTGCCGCCCGCTTTCTCAATCTTATCCTGAGCCGATTTCGAGAACTTGTGTGCATGCACCGTAACTGCGACAGTCAACTCGCCATTCCCCAGAACCTTCAACAAGCTGTGCTTCTTATCGAGAACGCCCTTCGCCGCCAGATTCTCAAGCGTCCATTCGTTCTCGCCGTTTTCGGCTTGTAGCTTGGCCAAGCGGTCAAGATTGAGCACGGTATATTCGGTCCGGAAGATATTGGTGAAGCCCCGCTTCGGCAAGCGGCGGTGAAGCGGCATCTGACCACCTTCAAAGCCGCGCATCAGGCTGGAGCCGGAGCGCGACCCCTGTCCTTTATGTCCGCGGGTCGACGTTTTCCCCATGCCCGAACCCATACCGCGCCCGACACGCTTGGGTCCGGTATTTGCCTTTTTCGGCGCACGCAAATTCGACAGATTTGTTACCATTGATTTCCTCGCTCAACGCCGGCCGCTTCCCGCGACCGACTCGCTTCGATAATGTTTTACTAGCTCTCCAGGCCCTAGTTCTCGAGGATGCGCACCAAGTGCGGCACTGTCCGCACCATGCCACGGACCGAGGGCGTATCTTCACGCTCCACAACCTGGTTCAGGCGGGTAAAGCCGAGTCCCTTGATCACCTTCTTGTGCTTCTCCGGAGTAGCAATCATAGACCGGTAATACTGCAGGCGGAGACTTGCCTTACTCGATGCTGCGTTCGGTTTCTCGCTTTGCGTCTCTGCCATCACTATAACTCCTGGATTTGCTTGCCACGAACGGCTGCCACTTCGGCACGGTCGCGCAGTTGCACGAGAGCATCGAAGGTAGCCTTGATCACATTGTGAGGATTCGCCGTACCCAAACTCTTGGTAAGAACATTCTGTACACCTGCCGAGGTCATCACTGCACGTACCGCACCCCCAGCGATCACGCCGGTTCCTTCCGGGGCCGGTTTCAGGAGCACATGCCCGGAACCGAAACGGCCTAACACCTGGTGCGGAATCGAGGTCTCGCTAAGATTGACGCGCACCAGATTCTTCTTGGCGGCCTCGATCCCCTTACGGATGGCCTGCGGCACTTCCTTCGCCTTGCCGGAGCCGTAACCGACAACCCCGGCAGACGGGTCACCCACCACAACCAGAGCGGCAAACGACATGTTCTTACCGCCCTTGACCACCTTGGTGACGCGATTGATGGACACCACCTGATCCTTCAGGTTGTAGTGGCCGGCATCCAGTTTCTTCTTCAGCATTGCCATTCTTTCGCCTAATCCTTCTCGGCTCCGCCCCGCGGCGCCGCATCCTGCTCACAAGATCCCTTTGGGCTTGCGTTAGTTCCTAGAACTCGAGACCGGCTTCGCGTGCAGCATCCGCCAGAGCCTTGATTCGCCCGTGGTAGAGATAACCGCCGCGATCAAAAACTACCCGCTTGATTCCCTTTTCTTTTGCGCGCTCAGCGACCAGCTTCCCGACTTCTTTCGCAGCCGCTACGTTCCCGCCCGTTTTAAATTTTCCGGCAAGCGTCGACGCGGAGACCATGGTCTCCCCCTTCGCGTCGTCCACTACCTGCACATAAATGTGATTCAACGAGCGATACACGTTCAGCCGCGGACGTTCTGCAGTCCCGGTCATCTTCTCGCGAATGCGATCGTGCACGCGCTGCCTGATGATGTTTCTCTGTCTTTGCGAAATCATTTGTCTTCCTTCCTATCAGCGGGACTGCCCTGCAACCCCGTTCGGATCTTCACTCGCACTCAATTCCACTCTCACGGTTCATGCGCCGCAATTGAAAATCGCCTTTCTAGATTCAGAGCTACTTGGCGCCTGTCTTGCCGACCTTCTTCTTGAGGCGTTCATCCACGTAGCGTACGCCCTTGTTCTTATAGGGATCGGGTTTGCGCAAGGATCGCATGTCGGCAGCAACCTGCCCGACCTTCTGCCGGTCGATGCCGCTGACAGTCAGCCGTGTCTGCTTGGGATCGATCGTGACCTCAATCCCCGCCGGCAGTGGAAACTCGATGGGATGCGAGTAGCCCAACGTAAAGACCACTGTTGCTTTTCCCTTCATCTCGGCGCGGTATCCGATACCGACGATGTCCAACTCCTTCGTCCAACCCTTCGTGACGCCTTCCACGGCATTGGACACCAGTGCGCGGGTCAGACCATGCAATGGCGCGAGCGAGTCGCTCTCGCGCATGGCGACAATCGTTCCATCTTCGTTCTGGAGCGTGATGCCTTTGGGCAGCAAGGCATTCAGCTTGCCCTTCGGACCTTCGACGAGCACGGTGTTGCCCTGGACGGTATACTTCACGCCCTTGGGCAACGGAATCGGCTTCTTCCCTATACGCGACATACTGTTCTCAATCCCTTACGGCTTGCGAGTCCCGCCAGATCGGGTTCCGATCCATCGTTCCACTGCAGCCAAAAACCACTGAGCTCCGAGCCCTAAACCCATTGCCGCCGTTTGCTGCGGTCGTTGCGTGCCGGCTTTCCGAGTCTCTGCGTCTGAACGCCGAGTGCTACCAGATTTCGCAGAGGATCTCGCCGCCCACGCCTTCGCGCCGAGCCTGACGGCCCGTCATCACGCCGCGCGGAGTTGTCAGAATGCTGATCCCCAAGCCGCCTTGTACCCGCTTGATCTCATCGCGGCCAACGTATACGCGACAACCCGGACGGGAAATACGGGACAGGTCGCGGATCGCTGCCTCGTTGTTGGCACCATACTTCAGATACAGGCGCAACACCGCGCGGCCGTTTTCCTCAGCCGCCTTGTAGTTTGCAATGTAGCCTTCTTCCTTAAGGATGCGGGCAATCTCAGTCTTCAACTTCGACGCTGGAACATCCAATTTCTGATGACGGGCACGGATCGAATTCCGAATCCGTGTTAGAAAATCGGCTACTGGATCGGTCAAACTCATTCTCTCTCCTTCATTCCCCGTTCGCTCCGGCACAACAGCCTGGAGAACCCGCGGGAATGTAACGAAACTGCTAGATTACCAACTCGACTTTACGACGCCGGGAATCTCGCCCCGGAGTGCCAACTGACGGAAGCACAAGCGGCAGAGGCCGAACTTGCGCAGGTAGGCGCGCGGCCGTCCGCAAAGCTTGCACCGGTTGTGTTTGCGGCTGGAAAACTTTGGCTTCCGCGCGTCTTTGACTCTCTTTGCTGTCGTTGCCATGATCTTTTTCTTAATCCTCTCTACTTACGCCGACTGACGGAAGGGCATCCCGAACTGGCGCAACAAGGCGCGGGCCTGATTGTCATCCTTCGCCGTCGTCACAATAGTGATGTTCATCCCCTTCAACTTTTCCACTCGCGCATAGTCAACCTCCGGAAAGATCAACTGATCGCGCATACCCAGGGTATAGTTCCCCCGGCCATCAAAACTCTTCGTCGAGACTCCGCGGAAATCGCGCACGCGCGGCAAGGCAACCGAGATGAGCCGGTCGAGGAATTCGTACATCGTGTCGCCCCGCAAGGTCACCATGGCCCCGATCGGCATCCCTTCGCGAACCTTGAAGGCGGCAATCGATTTCTTGGCACGCGTCGTCACCGGCTTCTGCCCGGCAATCGCGGCCAAGTCCGCCACGAGCGGATCCATCAGCTTCACGTTCTGGGTCGCCTCTCCGAGTCCCATGTTCAACACGATCTTCTCCAGTCGCGGAACGGCCATGGGATTCTCCAAACCAAGTTCCTTCTGCAAAGCCGGCTTGATTTCCCTGTGGTACTTCTCTTTGAGTCTCGCTATCGTCTTCGCTGCCATCTTTATGTCTCTTTCTTCTCTGTCGCTTTCACGGTCCCGGAGTGGGCCTTCTGACTACCTGCATCACGACTCGCCCGTATACCGTTGCGTGACTTCCTTCACGCGTCGCCGCCCTACCTCTTCTTCGGCCGTGCCAGCACCTGCCCGCACTTCTTGCAAACGCGAACCTTGGTGTCGCCTTCCCATTTGTGTCCGACGCGCACCGGTCCACAGCTCCCGCAAACCAACATCACATTTGAGATCTGAATCGGCGCTTCCTGCTCTGCGATTCCACCTTGAATATTCCGTTGCGGGTTGGGGTGGACGTGCTTCTTGACGACATGGACGTGCTCCACCAGAATCCGCTTTTCGTCGGGAAGCACGCGAAGCACGCGGCCCTGCTTGCCCTTATCGCTGCCCGTAATGACTTCTACGGTGTCGTTCCTTTGAATATTCAAACTCATCTTTTCCTCGCTTCTGGCTCAGCCTCGGACCCCGTTTAGAGAACCTCAGGGGCCAGCGAAACAATCTTCAAGAACTTCTTCTCGCGTAGCTCACGCGCGACCGGCCCGAAGACGCGTGTGCCGACAGGCTCACCCGCCTCATTGATCAGCACTGCGGCATTCTGATCAAACCGGATGTAGGTACCGTCGCGGCGGCGATACTCCTTACGCGTGCGCACGACAACAGCCTTCACCACTTTGCCTTTCTTCACTTGGCCATCAGGAGAGGCTTCCTTGACAGCGGCGGTAATCACGTCACCCAAGCCAGCCTTCTTTCCGCTCGAGCCGCCCAGAGGCAGAATCATCTGCAGCTTCCGTGCACCGGAGTTGTCGGCCACCTCAAGCATCGTTCTCATTTGTACTGCCATACTCGTCTCTCCTTTGATACCAGGGCTTCGCGGTACTCCTGCTCTCGCCCTCTTGCTACGCTCGCCCTTCCCAGGCTCGCTGCTTTTATTCCAGGGCTTCGCGGTGCTCTCGCCCTCTTGCTGCGCTCGCCCTTCCCAGGCTCGCTCCGCAATTCACCCCTTGTATTCCAGGGCTTCGCGGTACTGCCGCTCTCGCCCTCTTGCTGCGCTCGCCCTTCCCAGGCCTCGCTCCGCAATTCACCCCTTGTGTTCCAGGGCTTCGCCGTACTACTGCTCTCGCCCTCTTGCTGCGCTCGCCCTTCCCACGCTCATTCCGCAATTCACCCCTTGTATTCCAGGGTTGCGAGGTGAATCCCGCTCTCATCTTTGCGCAGCTTGCGGGCAGCCCGGTTGCTTAACCTAGACTGCCGCCTTTTCCGCCTCTTGAACCTGCGCCAGCGCAGAGCGGCGAATCACTTCCAGAAGGCGCCACCGCTTCAGCTTGCTGAGTGGCCGCGTCTCGCGGATCCGCACCACATCGCCGACGCGCGCAGAGTTCTCTTCGTCATGGGCATAGAACTTCTTACTCAGCTTGATCACGCGCTTGTACTTCGGGTGTTGCTTGCGCATCTCGACCTCGACGACGATCGTCTTCTGCATCTTGGTCGAAACCACGTTGCCCACCTTCTCGTTACGCCGCGACTGCTGGTTCTCGGTACTTACTGGTGCGTTTGTCATTGCTTAGCGGGCTCCCTTTTTCGCTTTGGTCTTCGCCGGCGCTGTTTTCTCCGCTCGGGCCGGCGCTCCGTGCAAAGCAAGCTCGCGCTCGCGCTCGATCGTCTTGATGCGGGCAATGTCCTTACGCAATCCCCGCAGCTTCTTGACGCCTTCGTTCTGCCCCAGCTTCATCTGGAAACGCAGGCGGAAGAGCTGCTCGGCGGCTTGGTTCTCCTGCTGTTTGAGCTCTTCGTCGCTCAGATTACGAATCTTCTCAACTTCCATCGCTCTTCTTCTCTCCGCCTCTTGAAAGCAGGCTTAACTTTTCGACTTCAGAGCCGTTCCATCGGATCCGATTTCCCGGAACCGGCTTCCCTTCGCCTGCCTTATTTAGCCGGTGCCGCTGTCTTGACCTCGTGCCGTGTTACAAATCGTGTCTTGAGAGGAAGCTTGTGCGACGCCAGCCGCATCGCCTCTTGGGCCATCTCTGGAGTTACACCTTCCATCTCAAACAAAACTTTGCCCGGACGGACCACAGCGACCCAATGATCCGGTGCACCCTTGCCCTTGCCCATACGGGTTTCGGCCGGCTTCTTCGTAACCGGCTTATCAGGGAAGAGACGCAGCCAAATCTTGCCGCCACGTTTGATGAAACGCGTCATCGCCACACGGCTTGCTTCGATCTGCCTGTCGGTGATGTAACCGCACTCCAGAACCTTCAACCCGTAGTCCCCGAAAGAGAGCTCGGAGCCGCGCCACGCCTTACCGCGCATACGTCCGCGCTGCTGTTTGCGGTACTTGACCTTCTTTGGCATCAACATAGGAAAACCCCTTCGCGCCTGCAGTCGTCAGTTCTTTGATCCCATGCCTCTTCCCGAGGCCGGCAACTGACTCCTGAGAGCGGCAATTAAAAAACTCCAGTGCCCACTTGCTGCGGCTGACGGCGCCTCTGCTCGTAAATATCGCCGCGGTAGATCCAGGTCTTCACCCCGATCACTCCGTAGGTCGTCCGCGCCTCGGCAAATCCGTAATCGATGTCTCCGCGCAAAGTGTGCAGCGGCAGACGCCCTTGCAGATACCACTCCGAACGCGCAATTTCATTCCCGTTCAACCGGCCGGAGACGCGCACCTTGATGCCCTTGCAGCCGAAGCGCAGCGCCGAATCGACGGACTTGCGCATCGCGCGCCGGAAACCAACACGCTTCTCGAGCTGCAACGCAATGTTCTCGGCCACCAATTGCGCGTCGAGCTCAGGCTTGTTCACTTCGAGAATGTCGATGAAGACATCGCGGTTCGTCCGCTTCTGGAGATCCGTCTTGAGCTTCTCGATCTCAGCGCCTTTGCGGCCGATGACGATGCCCGGACGGGCAGTGCGAATGATCAAGCGCAGTTTGTTGCCGGGCCGCTCCACTTCCACCGAGCTGACGCCGGCTGCCTTGAGCTTCTCCTTCAACTCTTGCCGCAAGTGCACATCTTCGATGAGCAGCTTGTCATAGTCGCGCTCGACAAACCAGCGTGAGCGCCATGGCTTATTGATGCCGAGTCGAAATCCGTAAGGGTGGACTTTTTGTCCCATAATCTTCCTCGAACCTCTACTTCCCTGTCTTCCGCGGCTTCTTGGCCGCACTCTTTTTCGCCGTAACTCTCTTGGCCGGCGCCCGCTTGGCTGCCGCCCGCTTCTTGGGCGTAGTTTGTGAAGGCTCAGCGGTCTCAACCAGACCAGCCCGCTGCCGCTCTGCCACGCCAATCACGATGTGCGACAGACGTCGCTGATAGCGGTAGGCCCGGCCCATCGGAGCAGGACGGACGCGCTTCATGCGTGGGCCATCATTCGCCAAGGCGGTCTTGACGTACAGGTTGTCTACATCCACATCGAGCCCCTGCTCCTGGCTGAGGTAATTCGCGTTCTGGATCGCGGAGCGCAGAACCTTCTCTACTAAAGGCGCGACACCCTTTTTGGTGAAAGCCACCGTCTCGAGTGCTTCTCCCACCCTGCGACCATTGATCAACGCCAGCACCAGCCGCGCCTTCTGCGGCGACACCCGCTGAAAGCGTGCTTCGGCCCGGAACTCTCTTGTCTCCAGTTGCATTGGCTTAGCCTTCAATTCCTTCCTAGTATTCGAGGGCTTCGCAGTAACCCCGCTCTCGCCCTCTTGCTCTGCCCGGCGCGGTTAAGGCATGCACCGGCAATTGGATCTTCGACCGTGCTCGTTAACGAGGCTTGGCAGTCGTCTCCGCTGATCTAGCTGAGTGGCCCTTGAACGTCCGCGTCGCGGCGAACTCGCCCAACTTGTGCCCGACCATATTTTCTGTCACATACACAGGTACGAACTTACGCCCGTTATGCACCGCGATCGTATGCCCCACCATATCCGGGTGGATCGTCGACCGGCGCGACCAGGTGCGAACGACTTTCTTGTCATTCGCTCGATTCATCACGTCAATCTTGACCATCAGGTGTCCGTCAATAAACGGGCCTTTTTTTGTCGAACGTGCCATATTCCTGATTACTCCTTAAATCTTCCCTGACCGTTTACCCGCGGCTGATGATGAAGGTGTCAGTCCGCTTGTTATTACGAGTCTTGTATCCACGCGTTGGTTGACCCCACGGAGTCACAGGGTGACGGCCGCCCGAGGTCTTACCTTCGCCGCCGCCGTGCGGGTGATCGACCGGATTCATCGAAACGCCGCGATTCGTCGGACGAATACCCTTCCAACGATTGCGCCCTGCTTTGCCGATGGCGACATTCTCGTGATCCGTATTGCCAACCTGTCCTACGGTCGCCATGCACTCAACCAGAACACGCCGGGTTTCACCGGAGGGCAACTTCAACAGCGCGTACGCACCTTCTTTGGCCACCAGCTGCGCCGAGGACCCTGCCGAGCGCACCATCTGCGCCCCCTTGCCAGGACGGAGCTCCACATTGTGAACCGTGGTACCAGCAGGAATGTTTTTAAGAGGGAGCGCGTTTCCGACAAGAATGTCAGCTTCCGGCCCACTCATAATCGTCTGCCCAACCTTCAGACCAACCGGCTGAAGGATGTAGCGCTTCTCGCCATCCGCGTAATTCACCAACGCGATTCGCGAGGAACGGTTCGGATCATATTCGATTGAGGCGATCTTGCCGGGAACTCCAAACTTTTCCCGCTTGAAATCGACCAAGCGCAATTTCCGCTTGTGTCCGCCGCCATGATGCCGGATCGTAATGTCGCCCGCGTTGCGGCGTCCGCCCGTACGTTGCTTGATTACCACCAACGGCTTATGCGGCCGGTCGGTCGTAATGTCGTCGTTCACCAGTGTGGTCTGGAAACGCAGCGTGGGTGTGATCGGTCTGTATGTTTTAATCGCCATTTCTTCAGCTCATTTATACGGGGCTTCGCGATGCTGCTGCTCTCGCCCTCTTGCTCCGCTCGCGCCTTCCCAGCGCGTGCTCTGCAATTCACCCTAGAGATTGTTCACATAGTCCGGCATCTTCTCGCCCGCTTTCAGGCGAACATAAGCCTTCTTCCAGTCAGGCCGATAGCCGGAGAACTTGCCGCGGCGGCGCTCTTTGCCGGCAAAATTTGCCGTGCGTACCCCAGAGACCTTCACCTTGAATAACGTCTCAACCGCCTGCCGCACTTCATTCTTCGTAGCATCGACTGCCACTTCAAATACGAGCGTTCCTTCTGTTTCCTTCGCGCCCAGTCCCTTTTCGGTGATCATTGGACGCCGGATCACGGTATGCACAGTCGGCATTAGGCCACCTTCCTGCCAGCAGTCTTCTTGGGCTGGCCTGCTCCGTCGCCCGCCGCAAGGCGTCGCCGGGAAACTGTCTTCTTCAACGACTCCTGCAAATGCTCAATCGCCGCACGAGAGAAGATGGCGCGATCATTCTTGAGCAGATCGTAGGCGTGAACTTCCTTCGAAAGCACGAGTTCGACCCGATCCAGATTCCGGGCACCGAGTAGCAGGGACCGCCCAGGAGCCGCACCACTCTCAACCAAAAGCGTCGTCCGTAGGGCGCCGAGCTTATTGAGCGCGGAGCGATAGGCCTTGGTCTTCGGCTCCGTCAATTCAAGGCTTTCGACCACAATCAACTTGCCATCGGCAAGCTTCGCTGCAAGCGCCGAACGCAGCGCCCCGAGAAGCTTCTTGCGCGGAAAAGCGTAATCGTAACTACGCGGTTGCGGTCCATGCACCGTGCCCCCATGCCGCCAGAGCGGCGAACGGATTGAGCCGACGCGCGCCCGTCCGGTGCCCTTCTGCTTCCAGAGTTTCTTGCCGGAACCGGAGACAAGCTTGCGATTCTTCGTAGCCGCCGTTCCCTGCCGCAAGGAAGAACGATAGTGCTTCACCGCTTCCCACAGCAACGCTTCATTGATCTGACTGGAACCGAAAATCTCATCGGCCAGCTCGAGCGAGCCCACCTTGTTTCCTTCTAGATCCACAACGTCTATTTGTGCCATTTCCTAACTCATTTCTTTGGAAGGCTACAAAGGGCTACTCCGCTTTCGCCTTCTTCCATTCCGCTCAAATCAGTTCTTGCTTACTTCTTATTTCTTCTTCGCGGCACCCTTACCACCGGAAGCCTTCTTCGACGCCTTCAACGGATCCACTGTTCCCGCTCCACCAAATCCGCGGCGCTCACGCGGGGGCGCCTTCGACTTCGAGATCAACACGTACCCGTCGCGTGGTCCGGGCACCGCACCCTCCACCATCAACAGGTTTTCCTCAAGATCGATCCCGCGGATGCGCAGATTGCGTACCGTTACCTGGTCGCCGCCAAAGCGGCCCGGCATACGCTGCCCGGGAAAAACGCGCGATGGAAAAGACGACGCACCGATCGAACCCTGCACCTGAAACATGTGCCCGTGCGACTTCGGGCCGCCACCGAAATGGTGCCTGCGAACGACCCCGGCAAAGCCTCGCCCCTTGCTCGTTCCTACAACATCCACATACTTGTCCTCGCCGAAGATATCGACCAGGACCTTGTCGCCAGCCTTCACTGCGCCGTTGCCACCGTCGCCAGCGGGATCAGCAGTAGCCTTCACGGACTCGAGTCCTACTTCTTTGACCAGCTTGACTGGAGGAACATTGCTCTTGGCAAAGTGACCGGCCATTGCTTTGGTCACTTTGGAACCCTTCACAAACTCGATCAAACCGATCTGTGCCGCGTCATAGCCATCGCGGGCCACAGTCTTCAGATGAGTCACGACGCAAGGACCGGCCTGCAAGACCGTGATCGGGTGTACTTCACCCTTCTCGTCGAACACCTGCGTCATCCCGATCTTCTTGCCCAAAATACCTGTAACTGCCATTGTCTTTTCTCCCCATCATGCCTGCGCTGATACCGCAGTCACTGAAGGCGTTCTCTGTCTATTTTTCGAAAGCCTTGATCTCAACATCGACTCCGGCGGGAAGATCCAACTTCATCAAAGCGTCCACCGTCTGCTGGGTAGGCTCGAGAATGTCGATCAGCCGCTTATGGGTGCGAATTTCGAAAGCTTCGCGCGACTTCTTGTCGACGTGCGGCGAACGCAGCACGCAGTACTTGTTCTTGACTGTGGGCAAGGGAATCGGTCCCGCGACCTGCGCCCCAGTGCGTTTCGCAGTCTCGACAATCTCACCGGTCGAGGTATCGAGCACGCGATAGTCGTACGCCTTGAGGCGAATGCGAATTCTCTGTCCTACCATTGGCCTTCCTTTTCTATCCTTCGAACAGACGAGCGCCTTAAGGGCGCCCGTCCCGTGGTCCTACTTGATGATTTCGGTGATGGTGCCGGCGCCGACTGTGCGTCCGCCTTCGCGGATTGCAAAGCGCAGCCCCTTCTCCATCGCTACCGGGGTGTGCAACTCGATCTCCAGCGACACGTTATCGCCGGGCATCACCAT
>DASYBJ010000745.1:0-9281 GCA_036500845.1 Acidobacteriaceae bacterium | reverse complement strand
CTCGTCCTCCTGTAGTACTTTCTCTACCTCGGCGTCCACTGCGGATGACTGGTGAAGAGGCCGCCGAGGAACCCGAGCTGGTAGACGAGAAACGCACCAAAGCAGAGACTCACCAGCCCTGAGGCGACGCCGAGATACCGGCTCACCTGCGTGAAGCGGTTGCCCGCGTAGGCAAGTGGAACTGCCATGGCTGTGGTCATACACATCATTCCCAGCATGGTGCCGGCACCAAAAACGAGCAGGTAACCTGTCGCCCCGATCGGGCTGCGAATCGTCGAGAGCACGAGCAACGCGACGGCGGCAGAGCCGGCCAGACCATGCACGATTCCAATCACCAGAGGCCGCATGCACTGATAGACACCTAAGTGGCCAATGGTCCGGTCCAGCAGTGCTTCGGTCCCAGTGCAGGGATTCGCTTGATCGAAAGCCCGGCTTTTGGGTTCAGGCTTTCGCATGTTGTGGAGGCGCTGCGTAATCTTCCGCATGAGCCCAGTCAGATTGAGCACGCCCAAAAGGATCAGCATGAGGGCAACGCTGAACTCCATCGATAGCCCGATACGAGGCGGGATGACAACGCCAAAGAGAATGATCAAGCAGCCGACGACGAAGATTGTGAGCGTATGACCGAGTCCCCAGAACATGCCGATCAACGCAGCGTGCCGGATGCTCCGCTGCTTGCTCACGATGGTCGAAACTGCAACGACGTGGTCCGGATCGGTCGAGTGACGCATTCCTAGAATCAGACCCAATCCGCTTAGAAGCAGAAATGGGCCAAGCTCGGCTTTGGAGGCGAGGCGTATGTGGAGGCCGGTTGTAGCCAATGCCTGCATGGTAATCCCAGCACCCAGGATGGTCATGAACGCTGCTGATGCAACCGGCATCCAGCGCGTGGCGAAAGGACCATCGACCTTGAAGCGAGTCATGAACTGCCGCGCGTAGACCATGAGCATTCCGAATCCGATCAGGACTGCGGCGAGGCCTAGGCTGAAAGCCACGATGAGAAAGAGTCCCAGCCCGAGCCGGTGAAGTGCAAGGGCACTCAACAGCACAACGAGGGCAGCCGGGCAAGGAAGAATGCCGCCCGTAATCCCGAGGATGAAAAGCTGCGAGAGAGAGACGGATTTGGTGGTGCTTCGATCTTGTCCAGGCCGCAAAGCAGCCGGGTCTTGAGGCAACGGCTTGAGTTGCGTCTGTGCGGAGAACCAGTGGCTGTGAGGCTGACCGATGGCGTGCGTATGCTCGCCTTCCTGACCGATCCAGCGTCGCAAGAACATATAGCCACCGAGCCCGGCAATCATCAATCCCGAAAAGACACCGAGCCACGGATAAAGCCGCTCGGGGACGATAAAACGCGAGGCATAAAGCGTAATTGCTCCGAGGGCGAAAACTCCGGCGGTGTGCGACGCCGTCACAATGATGCCGAGCAACGCCGCATGGCGGACTGTGCCCCGTGATCCCACGAGGTAAGCAGCCACAATTGTCTTGCCGTGTCCAGGCTCGAGTGCATGCAGCGCACCGAGACCAAATGCGATGAACGCAGCCGTCAGAAGAAACCAGAAACCCAGACGCCCGCTCGTGATCAACTCGGTGAACGCACTGCGAGGCGTTGCCTGCTGATTTGCCTTGAGATGCATGGAGGCGCCCGTTGCCAACGGAGTTGCCGGAGATGGCACGTGGATCACTGTCGCAGGTTTCGGTTCTACGGCCCTCGCGGCCCGAACGGAACTGTGTCGAGACGCGGCCGCTGCTGCTGAGCCTGCCACGAGGGGCCTTTGCCCACGGCTAGGAGAAGAGGCGCGCCTTACACCGGTACTCAGCTGCGAACTCTGCGGTGCATCAACAGCCTCCATCGACGTAGGTAGCTTGAACTGGATGGATGCGGTGAGGTCCTGTGGCGGACTGTTCAGAAGATCCGTCGGATAATTGCTGAGTTCAGCACTGCGATCCTTCGCCGGCGCCGAACTACTGATCAAAATCTCCTCAGGTGCGGTGACGATAATCTCTTTCCAGCCTGCATGCCCGGCAAAGTTCCAGTCCTCAAAAGTCAAATGAGATATCTGGGCCTTTGCTCCCGCCGGATAGGCCGCCCGATAGACGAAGCCCATCTTCATGGTGGGCAGTCCGCCGGCACCGGGAGGGAAAAGCACATCCTTCGAAAGCAGACGCAGCGGCATCGACTTGCCATCGAGCACAAGATTTAATCGGCGCCCCAGCTCCTCTCCCTGCGCTGCGACGAAGGTCAGGACCTTGGGATCGTCAAGATTGGCGACGAAGTTGCCCTGCTGCATTTCCTGATAGGTGGGGATCTCGGCCAAGTCCAGAATGTACTGGATCTCGATCCCGTCGCTGCCGAGCGTGATCCTTGAATAGTGGTTCACGCTGAAATTGCCCATCGGGTGAGCGTAGCTGAACCGAGCGCCAAACACGCAGACCAGCAACGCCGCTAAACGAAAGAAACGCTTATTGAACATCGCGCGGACCATGGCTGTTCGTCCCGCCTGCAGTTTGTAACGGCTGCTTTTCGTAGAGCGCCAACTGTTGCCTTGCCTGATCGGCAAACAGAACGTGGAAGTGAGGATTCACTTCGAGCGCCCGCTTGAGACTCTCTTGCGCCTGATCCGCATCTCCGAGTTTGGCCTCGATTATGCCGGCATGAAAGAAGAGCAGCGAATCTCTGGTGCCGAAGTGCAGTGCGTTGTCCATGGCATCCTTGGCCTCTTGATACTTCCGATTTTTATAGAGGGCCCAAGCAAGCGCATCCCACGTATAAACGTCGTGCCGCACCTCAAACTCCTTGTGAGCGAGCGCGAGTGACTCACTCAGGTTTCGATCATGGTCTGCATAAAAGAGCGCAAGATCGCGGTTGTGCAGCACCTGATTGATGTGTCCCAATAGCCCTATATATTCGACAAGCTGATATTGTTTTTCGGCTTCTGCGGTATCTCCGGCTTTGGTGTACACGTCGCCCAACTCTGCGAGATAAATCGGCATAGGAACGACTGCGATGGCTTTTTGATAAAGCAGGATCGCTTCCTTATATCTCCCCTGGTTCGCCCGAACCTTGCCCAGTCCGGCTAAAGCGCGGTAGTCGCCGGGGTGGGTCGTGAGCGCGGTGAGATAAGCGTGATTCGCTGCCTGCGCATTTCCGCGCTGAAAATAAAACTCACCTAGTTCGAAATAGAGCCACGCCAGGTTTTCGCTTGGAAGGCGGACTTCGACCCCTGCCGTTACGGCGCTCTGCATCAGCCGAATGGCGCCATCAGTGTCACCGGAAATGAACTTGAGATACGCGAGGCGGCTATCTCGAACATATGCGGTGCGGGCCTGAGAGTCCGGATCCGATATCAGTCTCGAGTACGCTACTCCTGCCTTCTCGTACTCACCCATATCTGCATAGGCGTCTCCGGAGATGGCAAACGGCGAGAGATCTCCCGAGCCCAGGGCCAGTGCCTTCTGTGCGTAGCTTAGGGCGTCCTCAAAGCGATGCTCACCCATGCAGACCTCGGCCATTGTTGCGAGCGGCGCGGTGGCTGAGAGATCGCCAGAGACCAAATCAAGCGACTTTTTCAGAGATTGCTCGGCTAGCTGATAATCTTCAACGTCGCCCGTTTCACGGGCTCTTTGCAGCAACGCCGCGCCCAAGCCGGAATATGCTCCCGCCTCCTTTGGATTAAGCGTGACGCGCCGCTGCATCGTTCGGATGATCCGCTCTGTCTCCGTAGGACGCGGCATTAAAAGAGCTGCAGGAACGGGAGCAACATCAGTATCGGTTACATTTAGTTTTCCATTGACTGGGAGGGATCCGGCAGGGAGCGAGTTGGTAACATCTACTGCTACATGTAGCGCCGCAGCTGCTGGCGCTGGGACCACCTGCGCGTATTCCGGAGACCCCGCGTTTTCCGAAGAACCAATTTCCGCAGAACCGGCTTCCCTAGAACCGGCTTCCCTAGAACCATGGAGCTGCATTGCAACTTCAAAGTACCGCGCCGCATCGGTCTGTTTGTTGACCCTGAGGGCGATTTGTCCGGCGTGGTCGAAGATCTCATCGCTACGAACGCCGACAGCCAGGGCTTTACGGATTTGCAGATCGGCTTCGCTGTACTTTCCGTTGACATACAGGGTCCAGGAATAGGCATCCAGCGTCCACACATCGTGCCGCCGGGCTACTTCGTGTTGCGCCAAGTCAAGGGCCTGCTGTGCGGCAGCCGGAGAACCGGCGGCCCGAGAAGCGTAATAAAGGATCAGCTCCCGATTCACATTCGCGGGGGCGTTGATGAGCGGTTTTGCTGCCCTTTCAAAGTTTGCATACGCAAGCTCGGCTTCAGTGGAGAGCCCCGCAGCCGCCTCGGCTTTTGCCAGCTCGTACAGAACGTGAGGCGTTTGCGGAAGCCGGCGGAGAAGGGCGATCGCCTCCGAGGTCTTGCCTTGCGCCACATAAACCTGGGCTCGATTCTCGATCGTATACGGATATTCAGGAAAGAGCTGCTCAGCCCGATCGAGCGCTTGGACCGCGGCCTGTCGATTCCCCGAATGGATCCGGACCAAGGCCATTTGGTTCGCGATCCACGCAAGCTCCTCCGTCTCGTTCGGTGAGGTTTGGGTGTAAGCGCGGTCGAGGCACTGGAGTGCACCTTCGGGATCTCCGTAAAGTTCACGCAGCTCAGCAGCAAGCAAGAGGCCAGGAACGTTGTAGGGCAGCAAGTTCAGCATCCATTGCGCTGAGGTCTCCGCATCCTGATAGTCACCTAAGGCGATATCGGCTTCCGCCATGTAGCCATAGGTCGTCACGTCATCCGGCGTTTGTCGATTGAGAGCGATTGCCCGTTTCTTCGCTTCCGCAAACCGCTGCTCTCCTAAAAGAAGAGCCACATGCGTCTTCTCGAGCTGGAAATCGTTCGGCGCAAAGGTCAATCCGGTGGCAAGCGCCTCTTCCGCGTCGCGGAAATAGACAGGGTTTGCCGTTTCACGCGTACGCCGCACATAAGCAAGCGTCAGATCGTTGTATCCTTGGGTCTTTTTCGGATTCGCTTGTATCTGGAGTTTGGCGGCGGCAATCTTTGACTCTGCTGGAGTAGAGTTTTGCCTTCCGCTCTGCCGCGAGGCAACTCCTTCGCCAATTTGTAGGGAGGGGGAGCTCTGGCCGCCTCCATTCGAATCTTGTGCGGAAACAGCAACGGTTACGATAAAGAGTAGGGTTGGAAAAACAGCGGCGCGAGGGCGCTTCATGGTCGGCCTTTCAGAAAGCGCCGAGCGGCAGGCTCCGACAACGGTTCTCTGTAGTCTGGACCCTCCGCTCGACGAAGCGGTTAAGGTGCTACTGAACAGGGCAGGTGCTGCTGCCGCCCTGATTGTCGGGAGCCGGGAGCCCGTTATTGCTGCTCGTGGGGTTGGGTTGTTCTCCGCAGCCGTTTTCGCTTGGATCGATGTGGCGGCTGTCGCGTCCGCTGTAAGCGAAGTGCACGTAGGGGAATGTTTCTTGCGGGGGTACGTCGGTCGCAGCTACTCCGTCCCCGATTGCATTGTTCGGAAAGACATTGAACTGCGAGTTGAGGATGCCACCGCCAACCACGCGAGCGGCAATATCAACTACGTCATCCGTAAGACGGCGGCCATTGGGAAATCCCGCTGCATCGCCGGCGATCAGACCCAAACGGCTGCGTTGCGCGTACGGCGTGGGCGGTACACCCGTGTTGAGCCGCAGCAGGTCGGCCACGGGTCCGGCTGGGGTGCCGGCAGCGGCGATCGGCGGCGCATAGGTCACAAGCGGAAGCAGGTCCGTCCGCGGAGGTGCAGGAATGTTGATGCCATAGTCAGCATTGAAGACGCGCGCCAGCGTCGGATCGAGATCGAAACTGGCGAACTGCGCATCATTCTTTGGCTGCTCCATGCTCCACCGATCCTTGTATCCGGTACCGATAATGAGTTCATTGATCAGCGGGTTGGCGAGACGCTGCACCTGATAGTAACCGCCCCGGTTGATCGCGGGATCGGGCGAGCGGCGGATCGTGAATTGCGGTCGTGAAGTTGTCGCCCATGCTCCGATGGTCGCTTGGGTGTCCGTAGCTTTGTGCACCTTTCCATCGCGGGTTAACAGACGGATCGGCACCTCGATCACGATGGTGTTCACGTTAAAGCCTGAAACCGCATTCGGGGCGAGGTTTAGATGGTCGTCTTTGTCTTGATCAGCGGTAAGGACTCCTGGTACGCCTGAGCCCGTGTTGCGGAAATTGAAGGTGTCAAAGGCAGCTCCCAAGTCGATAAAGAACGGATCGGCAACAGTACCCGCGAACACCCGGATATCGCTGTCGTCAGCACTCCCTTCCACCGAATAAATCCCCTGCTGAGCCAGCGCGTCATAGTTCGGCATGGTCCGGGAGCCGACATTGCTGGGAACGGCAAAGAGCGGAGATCCACTTCCGGACTGGAGTGCCGTTCTCTGATTGCCGTGGATCATCTGCACCGTGTAAGTCTGGCGCAAACTCAAGCCCGCTGATCCTGGTCCGTCGAGGGATGTAATCGCGGGAGGAACAATAGGAGTACCTGGATCGACGGGCGCCGGTGAGTTTCCCGGAGCGCTGAGTCCGTTCCCCACCCCAGCAAAACCCGTAAAAAGATTGGGGCTTCGAATTTCGGTCTGGAATCGAAATTGGAAGACTACGTCTGCGGAGGCGTCGTAGTCATTGTCGACCTTGATCTCATAGAGGACATTGGGATCGAAGGGAAAATAGTTGGGCCCGTTCGCCGGTTCTAGGAACGGGTCGACATTCAAGATGAATGTGACACGATCCGGGTGATCGTAACTCACAAATGCGTAGAAATCCGTGATGTCTGCCGTGTGATCCAGGGCAGTGATGGGAGCTTCACGGTGACTCGAGGCGAATGCTCGAGGCAGAGCGAGAAGCAGCAGAGTCATCGCGAATCCGAGGAAGGATCGTAATTTGCACATGGAGATCTCCTTTAGGGCCTTTAGGCGGAGTGGCTCGGACCGGGAAAGGAGGGCCGTTGATCCGCACCATTCAGTCGAATGTTGTACGGGGGCCGCGTACAGATGGATTGCGGAATTCTACGAATTTGATGCGGTATTTACAATGACTTCGAGGTCAGGCTCACTTGCGCCCACCCGGGACGCCGGTGGCTCATTCGATCGAGTGGCTTGCTCCAAGAAGACTCAGCAGTACTCTGCAATCAGGCCTTGGAGGTGGCGAGATCGTCGTCTTTCGTTTCACGGATCGAAAGCAGTCCCAGGATCGTCAAGACTGCCGACCCCGAGAGATAATAGCCGACATATTGAAGTCCGTAGGTCTTGGCCAGCCAGGTGGCGATGTAGGGCGCCAGCGAAGCGCCCAGGATGCCGGCGAGGCTGAACGCAACCGAGCTGCCCGTGTACCGAACCGGCGTGGGAAAGAGTTCGGAGATTACGGTGCCGAGCGGTCCGTAGGTCAGGCCCATCAACGACAGGCCGATGGCCATCATCAGCACCGCCCCTGTGGTGCCCGCAACAAAGAGCGGCGCCATCACCAAACCGAAAACGGCTATCGATACCGTGATCCAGAGCATCGCGCGGCGGCGGCCTCGCTCCGCCAGAACCGCCGAGACCGGAATTAGGAGCGCGAAGAATGAGACGCAAAACAGCTGCATCAGCAGAAACTTGCCGCGGCTATAACCAAGTGCATTGGTGCCCCACGACAGCGCGAAGACCGTCATCAGGTAAAAGAGCACAAATGTTGCCAGGCACACCAGGATGCCCGCGATGAGCGGCTTGGTGTAGTTGCGAAAAACCGCGAGCATCGGTACCTTCACTTGCTCGCCCCGATTTCGGGCTTCGCGGAACACCGGGGTCTCGGTAATCGTTAGCCGCACGTAGAGGCCAACAAACACGAGCACCGCGCTCGCCAGGAAGGGAAGACGCCAACCGAAAGCGAAGAACTGCTTGTCTGTTAGCCAGCGGGACAGTAGCAGAAAGGTGCCGCCGGAGAGGAAGAACCCGATTGGCGCGCCAAGCTGCGGAAACATTCCATACCACGCGCGCTTCTTCGGCGGCGCATTCTCAATCGCCAATAGCACCGCCCCACCCCACTCGCCTCCTAGACCAAGCCCTTGGCCAAAGCGGCACAGCGCCAGCAGCAGCGGCGCAGCAAAGCCAATCGTGCGATAGGTCGGCAACGCACCAATCGCGACCGTGGATATCCCCATAGCCGATAGCGCCAGAACCAATGTCGTCTTGCGTCCGACGCGGTCGCCGAAGTGACCGAAGAGCGCTGAACCGATCGGCCGCGCCAGAAACGCGATCCCAAAGGTCGCAAGCGAGGCCAGCGTCGCGGCAGCCGGATCAGATGCCGGAAAAAACAACCGCGGAAAAACGAGCACTGCTGCGGTTGCATATATGTAGAAATCGAAGAACTCAATTGTGGTGCCGATCAAGCTGGCAAACAAGACTTGACGTGGTGTGTTAATAGGTGCCCCGGTAGCGACGTGTGTCGTACTCATCGATTCCCCCACCGGCTCTTGGAGAACGAGCCCAATATCAAGCGGACCATAAGCCGCGCCCTCTGTCCATCGTGTAGATCCTGTTGACTTGAGATCTCGGTTGGGAAATAGGATTCGGCAAAGAAATAGGCAATGCACTCCCTTGCGTTAGGTGCGAACCATTGTGGCTTTTCTTCTTCTTTAGTGATGGTTGGCAGATAGGATAAGTTTCACCACTTAAGGCCACTTCCTGAAAAATTGGCCAGATTTCGTCGAACTGGTCTGGTGATACTTCCTTAATATCCAACATCTTCCCTTCTTTGCTCGAACAATTTCATCGGAAATGGTCCTCAGAAAACCTTGCGGGGAAACTGAAGATTGCAACGGATCGAAGGCGTTGCTCAGCCGGAGAAGCTAGTCAAAAGCGGTGTTGCAAAACTTAATCATTTTGAAACAGTGGAGGTTATGTTTCGCGCCAATTCTGAAGGGTCAAGTTGATGCGGTCTTTTGAATGGCCTGAAAATCTTCCGTGTTGCCGGTTACAAGTGGCATCCCGAGCCGGACCGCGATAGCAGCAATCAGGCAATCGGGAAGTTCGAGAATGGAACCCTTGCTTCCGCGCCGTTGCCTTGATGGTCGCGGCGGCAAGATAGTCAGCGGATGTCGGGGTAATCTGCTCGTTCTGGTTGAGCCAGGTTAAAGCTTTTTCCAATTGACTGGCAGCGCCCTTCAACTCAAGGCCGTAAACAATCTCATACACCGTGACGCTGGTGAAAGTGAATGTTCCGTGCTGGCGGGCGTAGCGGGCGGCGTGG
>DASYBJ010000744.1:0-6683 GCA_036500845.1 Acidobacteriaceae bacterium | reverse complement strand
TGGGGAGCAGCGGAGACTTTACAGGCAAGGTTTAACTGATAGAGTGTTTCGGCAGGAATAGCCTCGGGAAGGACGGGGTGCAGACGATAGGCAAGGGGACGGAGCACCACGTTGGTGAAAAGAACGGCGAAGGCAAGGACGAGTGCCAGGTTCAGTGAGCCGAGCCCAGAAAGTGCACCGATTGCGGCGGAACACCAAATTGTGGCAGCCGTGTTGAGGCCGCGCACATTCGCGCCGTCCTTGAAGATGACTCCCGCGCCGAGGAAGCCTACACCGGAGACCACGTAGGAGACGATCCGTCCACGCGCCGTCGGATCGTTGTCAAGCAGCAGTCCGCACATCACAAACGCTGCGCCGCCCGCGGCCACCAGTGCATTGGTCCGGGTTCCAGCCATGCGCTGCCGCCATTGCCGTTCCAAGCCCACGATCGCGCCCAGGCCAATAGCCAACGAAAGGCGTAGGCCGAATTGAAGAGTGCCGACTCCGATCATGTCATTCTCCATCTGCAGTTCTCCAAGGCCCTTAGAAGCGGAACTTTCCTGCAATTTGACCAATCCGGGGATCCGCTGCCTTTAGGACGTGACCGAAGGACGCATCGCCGATGTTTCCGTCGACCGAGCCATTTGGAAAAAACTGAGCGTGGTTGAAGACGTTGAACATCTCCAGCCGAAGTTCAAGGGAACTGCCTTCGGTGATGCGTGTCACTTTGTGCAGTGCCATGTCGTAATTGTCGATTCCCGGTCCGTAGAACATGCGGCGTCTGGAGTTGCCCTGCGTGCCGAGAGCATTCGGGGTGAACGCAGCAGTGTTGAAATAAGGTAGGCCGTTGCGCGGGTTGTGATTGAGCTTGTAACCGGAACCGTCGTAGTTGGGCATGTCGATGCTGGTCGCGTTTACGCCGTTATTCTGTACCTGCACGAGATAGTTGTCGCCCGAACTCGCAAAGGTGACAGGCAAGCCTGAAGCAAAACGGGTGATACCTGAAAGCGCCCAGCCCGTCGTAAACCGGTTGGGGTGGAACAAGCGATCAATGGGTAAGTCGTAGTTGTAGCTGACGACGAAGTTATGCTTGATATCGAACGCCGAGATGGAATCGAGTGCGTGGTAGTTATAGGGGTCGACCTGCTCCTGGATGTTGGACGTCTGATCGTAGGATTTGGAATAGGTGTAGCTAGCGAGGAGAGACAATGGCCCTGCGGTGCGCTTGAAAGTCGCTTCGAACGCGTTGTAATGCGAGTTGCCCATGTTCTCGTAATAGGCATCGGTGCCGATCTGGTTCGGAAAAGGACTTCGCGTTCCGTTCACGACAGTGCCATCTTTGCGAGTGAAGACGAGGTTCTCCTGAAACGGGCCACAGGTGGGCGAGCCTGGAGCCACTTCCGATTGCTGGCTCAGGCTGAGGCAAAGAGCGGGATTTCCAGGGTTCGCGCTATGAACCGTCAATAAGTGCCGCCCAAGCGAGCCGATATACCCAATGCTGAATAGAGCATTGGTGCCAACCTGGCGCTCGATCGTTAGGTGGTACTGCATGGAGTAGCTCGTTTTGTTCTTGTAGTACACGCTGCCCGCGCCGCTGATCGGGTAATAGCGGCTCCAATTGACGTTGTTGTCGGGATTGGTGGGCGACACGTTGTAGGGAGGTACCTTTACAGGAAACTGCTGCACGTACTGCGTGCCGGTGAGGGCACCAATGAACGGCGTCTCCATCACAGGCGACTCCGGGCTGGTGTAAGTGAGGCCATACGGCGGGTTGCCGGTGGGGTAAGCAACGGTGAGTCCCTGGGGTGACGTGAAGAACCGCCCTCCGCCCAGGCGAATGCTCGTCTTCCCAGGCCCTCCGGTCAGCTTGCTTAGAAAGCCATTGGACGACGAAGGCGAGAATGCCAGACCGAAACGCGGCGAGAAGTTGTTCAACGGTGTGGGTGCAATGCCAGCTGGGATGTGGCCGCCGCCGGGAAGAGGATCTCCGGGCACAAGGTAGCCGAGTGGAGCGCCGGGAAAGGTTACGGACTGTACGCCCGCGACGAAGGTCGTCGTCTGGTGATACTTCTCCGCCCAGGGCGTGACGTAATCCCAGCGTATGCCATAGTTCAACGTCAGGTTCGGGCGTACGCGGTAGCTATCCTGCGCGAAGAGGTCGCCGTCTGCCGCCGACTCATAGAAAGTCGGCGAAGACTGCTGTGAATAGAAGTCCGGCAATCCCAGCAGGAAGTCCGCGTAGTCGTTGCCCGTGGTCTGATTTCCGGATGCGAAGAACGAGAATGTTCCATTGGCGACGAGGTTCGGTGCCTGTTTGACCTTGTACCAGATGTAGCGGCCTCCAAACTTGAGAGTATGTTGGCCAGCCGTCCATGAGACTGAATCGTCAAGGTCATAGTTGCTGTTTACCTGTGCCAGCGAAAACGGATTCGTCCCCACCGAAAAACCGTTGAAGAAGAGTCCCTCGACGCCGGCCTGTGCCGGAAAACCCTGGATGATACCTTCTCCACCAGCTTGGATTCCTTGATCCGCAAGGGTAACGCCTACCCCGCCCTTCGGCTGGCCGATCTTGTTGTCGAGGCGTGTGATGCCGAAGCGAGCCTCATTGACGGTCTTCGCACCAAAGGTATGGATGTTGCTGAAGATCAGCGTCTGGTCAATGCCGGAGGAGGTCGCATCGTAGGCGAAGCCATTGCCGGGGAGGGTGGCCCCGCCGAGACCGCTGGGATATGGATTGTCGAGGTTGTATCGATCGTTGAAGTAGTAGATCGACGAAGTGCCGAAGCGGCCCGAGTTGAAGTCCACGCGGCCGGACAATTTATTATCGTTGATACTGCTCTTGTACGCTCCGCTCGAGAACTGATTCACTCCGACATTCGGCTCCGGGATGTACTGCAGCAAGTGCTGGGGTGCAGTTCCCCAGGCGCGCCGAGGAATGATGCCGTTGGGAAAGACCTGCGCGAACGGCTCGCCTTGGGTGACCTGGTAGCCGAGACGCTGGCTGAGGACCTGTGCGAGGTAAGGTCCATTCACCTTTCCGGTGAAGGCTGCAGCAGATCCGAAGTCGCCGTTCCGGTTCGCCATCGAAGGTACGCTGACAAAGCCGGTCTCGATCCCCTGAGTGGAGCGCTGGCCCTGGTAGTCGGCAAAGAAGAAGATCTTGTCTTTACGAATCGGGCCGCCCAATGTCCCGCCATACTGGTTCTGATGGAAGACCGCGCGCTCTGGAGAGAAGTAGTTCCGCGCATCAAGGTGCGGGTTGCGGAAGAACTCGAAGATATTGCCATGGAAGGCGTTCGTACCGGACTTGGTAACTACGTTGATGAGCCCGCCGGTGAAGCTGCCGTACTCGGCGTCGACATTGCTGGAAAGGATTCGAAACTCAGCGATCGAATCGAGGTTTGGGATAATGCCCGCCTGCTGGCCGATCGTCTCCTGCACACTGGCGCCGTTGAGGTAGTAGGCGTTGTCTGACTCGCGCTGGCCATGGATCGAGAACTGACCAGTGTTAGCGGTCCCTGCCGCGGGCACCGTGCCAAACCCCCCGCCGGAACTGGTGTTGCCGGCACCGCTCGTGGTCACAGGTGAAACACCTGCCTGTACGGCAAGCAGGTCCGTGTAGCTGCGGCCGTTGAGCGGAATGTCGACGACCTGCTTGCTTTCGATCGTTTGGCCGATCTGCGTGTCCGTGGTATGAACCTCCGCCGTATTCTCGGTGACGGTGATCGTTTCGCTCCTATCCAATAAATGCAGAACGATATCCAGCGTCAGCGCGGTGTTGACGTCAATCTTCAGGTTAGCCGTCTGACGGTACGGGGTGAAGCCATTTGCTGTTACGTCGAGTTCGTATTGCCCGATGGACACAACAGGAAAGCTGAATATCCCCTCGCCATTGCTCGTCGTGGTCTGAGTTACTCCAGTCGACGTGTTGAGCAAGGTCACATTGCTACCCGGGATAACAGCACCGGTTTTATCCTTCACCGATCCGGCGATCCTGCCACTGCCAGCTTGGCCGAAAGCAGAATGACTCATGAGAAGGATTAGCACGAGAGTTGCACAAAGAAATCCGAGAGTGACGAGGATGTCTCGAAATGAGCCCCTTCGATCCTGCATCCGTGAGCCATCTTCTGCGCGGAGGTTTGAGTTATCTGCCCATGCGTCAGCAAAAACTCTGCGATATTCCATATCTTTTCTCCAAGGCAGTGTGTCCGGCTGCACTTTGGACACACCACGAGTGTTCTGGGCAGACCGCTCGTGCGGTCCGCCAGTGGACTCGTGCATTCGCCGTGAGTTGCGAATGCGATTGATTGAGGACCTCGTAGGAAAGGAGCTCGCTCTTGTGCTGTCATCCTTCCGGCGACAAGCGCGAGCAGTGCTGCATGGGCTGGCGTGGTCTACCGGGAGCTGCCTCCGGCGTGCGGAGGCTCGTCTATTTCTGTCTTATCCATCGAACTCTTAGAACTTGAAGTGCTTGAGCACACCCGCGAGATCAAGCACGTGATAGAACAACATCGCGGTCATCAGGATCAGATAGCCGCGCAGGATCTTGAGAGACAGCCGAACGCTTCGCGTCATCGCGATCTGACCCAGGCCTTCGCTGACACACTTTTGTTCCGGCACATCCTCAATCGGATGAACCACACGGAAACACTCAGGTTTGTAGGAATTCTGCATTGTTGCCATAAATCACCTCGGTCCTTCAAGCGAATAACTTAGGTAGCATGACCTGCGCGGCCAACAGCAGCGACAGAGCAAAGAGAACGACGATAATCGTCCAGTTGATCCAGTTGTTCCATGAACGATTGACCCAGCGATCACCGAGCAGCGCGTGATCATTGAGCAGGAGCTGAAGAAAAATAATGGCCGAGGGAAGGATCAGTCCCGCGAAGACCTGCACGCTGATGATGACCAATTGCAGCGGCACATGCGGAATCAAGACAATCGCGGCAGCTGCGCCGACGCACGCAATGTACGTGGCGTAGAAGCCGGGCGCTTCCCACAGCTTCTTATGGAGAGAGTGTTCCCAGCCCTTGACTTCGCCGTAGGCCCACGCGCTGGCAAGCGAAATTGCTGTTGTTCCCAATACCGCTGCATTGACCATCAGCAGGAGCACGCCGTTGCGGACGAATTTGCCGGCGATGGGGCCGAGTGCAAGAGCAAGCTGGGCGGGGTCCTGAAAGATGACACCATGCCGGAAGCCGTAGCTGCCGACCAGCATCATCGCGCCAGCGACAAACACGGTAAAGGTTGCGCCGATCAGCGTATCAAGCCGCGCCCACTTCAGGTCGGAGAAGCGCAGCCGCTTCTCCGCCACACAGCTCTGCTGAAAGAAAAGCTGCCAGGGAGCGATGGTCGTACCCACAATCGCGATCATCAGGAAGACGAGTCCGCTCGTCACCCCACCGGACGGAAAACTTGGAATCACCGTGTTCCGTGCCACGCTGGCCCAATCGGGATGCACCACATAGGCGAGGCCAAACCATGTCAGGTCGATCAGACACAGAGCAATGACCATACGCTCCCATCGTAGATAGCTTCCCGTGACCACCATCAGCGTGAGGCCGACAGCCGATACAGGTACCGACACATACGGGCTGACCCCGAGCGCGCTCAGCGCAAGCGAGATCGCGGCGAACTCCGTAATGAGTGTCAAGAAGTTGACAGCCAGCAAATCAATGAGAGAGAAACGTCCCCACCACTTGCCGAACCGTTCATAGATCATGGCTGCGTGACCTTTGCCGGTCGCGATCCCCAGTCGGGCCACCATCTCTTGCACGAAGTAGCAGATGGGCAAGAGCACAACCAGCAGCCAGAGTAGATGCAAGCCATACTGGCCGCCCGCCTGCATATAGGTGGAGACAGCTCCGGCGTCGTTGTCCGCCTCCATGACGATCAGGCCAGGGCCAAAGACCATCAGGAAAGTGAGCACATGCTTTTGCCATGTGCGGCGGACCACTACGCCATTGGCCGCCGGCGTCGCGGCAACCTTGAGCTGCGGTTCTTCTACGCGCACCAACTCATCCCCCGTGGTCCATCATTTGAGGAGGATGGTGGCGCGGAAGCCGTGCGGGAAGTCTCTGCCTCAACCCACACGCACTTGAGTGGCGTCCGGACATCGCCCGTAGGCACCCAGGCACAGGTCAGCCGGTCGGTCTTCCGGATAGTAAGAAGCTTGTTGTTCATCGTTCCTCCTTTTGCGGTCCGGGCAGACGTGACCCGGCCAGCGCTTGGGCGCGGATCGGGACGACGGCACGAATCATCGGTTGGGGAGGGGCGAGTCGGGGTTGGGGAACCACGGGCTCACGCGCTCAATTCACAGGTCGTATGCTGTGGTGAGCGGTGAGGAGTCCTCTTAGCGGGGGCTAGAGGCGGCTTCCAGAGCGCTCATCGCAACACAGGAAAGATCTCCGTGTACTCGGAGGTTCTTGTGCGGGCTCTATGCTCATAAGTTGTTCTACTTCTCCTGCGGAGATGAAGTCCCCGCCTTTCATGTTTTACCATATCCCCCTAGGGTATAGTCAAGAGAACATGTCACATCTCGAAAAAGAAAAACAGAAGCTGGTTGCTCGTATTAAACGTATTCGCGGGCAGGTCGACTCGATCGAACGCTCTCTCAACGCAGGCGAGGATTGCGCGGACGTTCTCATGCTCCTGGCAAACGTGCGCGGCGGCATAAACAGTCTCATGGCCGAAGTTCTCGAGGA
>DASYBJ010000743.1:0-36754 GCA_036500845.1 Acidobacteriaceae bacterium | reverse complement strand
GGTTTCCAGATGGCTGACTTCGGTATTCGCGCCATCCTGGACACGCTTCGCGAGAGAAGCAAGAACCAGTCGTAACAACCCGCCCATAAGCCTAACGCTGCTATCCCGGATTTGACTGTGTTTTGAACTCAGGTGATGCTTGCGCACACAGTGGAGGGCAAGCATGTTTGAGACCGTGGAGGAACTAAGCGAGAAGCTGCGGCGAACGGGCTACTTTATCGAACACACGATGACGCAAGTTGCTTTCTTGGCAGCGAAGATGCATCGTCCATTGCTACTTGAAGGACCAGCCGGAAGCGGCAAGACGGAACTTGCGCTGGCGATCGCCAACGCAGCAGGAACCCGTATTGAACGGCTCCAGTGCTACGAAGGGCTGACGGAAAAGCAGGCCATCGGCAACTTCGACGAGAGCCTGCAGCGGCTTTTCATGGAATACAGCAAAGGGCAACACACAAGCTGGGCAGAGCTGATGTCCAGCCTGAAAGGAAGAGATTTCTTCCGCCCTGGCCCCTTAATGCGAGCCCTCGAGAGCGATAAGCCCTGCGTGCTGTTGATCGACGAGTTGGACAAGGTGGACGAGGGTTTTGAAGCGCTGCTGCTCGAAATCCTCTCGGCATGGCAGTTGTCTGTTCCGGAGTTCGGGACAGTCCACGCGCGCAGCATTCCCTTCACTGTGATCACCTCGAACGAACAGCGGCGCTTAGGCGACCCGATTCGTAGAAGGAGTTTTTACCTACGCATCGACCATCCCACGGCGCAACGAGAAGCGGAAATCATTGCCAGCAGGACGCCCGAGGCAAGCAGCGAGTTTCATCGCAAGATTGCGGGTTTCGCAGTCTCGGTCAGGAACTACAACCTCGAAAAACCACCTTCTGTATCCGAAATGATCGACATTGCGAAAGCATGCAGGATCCTCGGAGTCGATGAGTTGACGGACGAGATGCGCGACGTGCTACTTCCGATCCTAGTCAAGACAGATGCCGACCGACGCCATCTGCTGCTACGTTCCGCCTTCCAACACCTGCTCCACGACGGGAACGTCTTTGCGCAGAAACTACACGCATCCGCGCAGGAAGGTGTGCCAGCGTGAGACGCCATGTGCTTATAGCAACCGTGCTAATCACGATGGCTACGGTGCAGGGAAGAGCGCAGTCCGCGAATCCCCGGATGCTCGTCGAGCACTACGCCGCACTCTACAACCTCGAACCGGAGTTCATCGCCGCATTCATCGATGTCGAATCGAGTTGGAATGTGCGTGCGGTGTCTAACAAGGGAGCGCAGGGCCTAATGCAGCTGATGCCGGCAACCGCCAAACAGTTCGGTGCATTTGATCCCTTCGACCCTGAGCAGAACATCGCCGCAGGGACGCGCTTCCTTACGGCGCTGATGTGGGAGTTCCATGGCGACATGCGCATGGTGGCGGCTGCCTATTATGCCGGCGACAGGTGGGTTGCGGCACGGCAACTCAACTACCGCAATGGGGACGTTATCGCCTATGTGGAATCCATCCGAGACCACTATTTGAAACGCAAGACCTCGGCAGCAGTGCTGCCGGAAAAGTGAGGCAATTTATGAAGCACCGCATTCCAGCAGCAATCGCTATTCTGATGTTCTCGATCCCACTGTTAGCGAGCGGGCCTAACACGCCGGCACGCATCGCAACCCTGACCATCAACCCTGGCGACATTACGCCTCTGCATCTGCGGCCGGAATTCGATTCGGTCATCAAAATGCCAGAGGAAGTGACTTCGGTTGTTCTCGGAAGCCCTGGGACATTCAAGGCGGAGCACAACGAAGGGGAGCCAGAATTTGTCTATGTGAAGCCGATCACTCCCGGTCCGGGACAATCGAACCTGTTGATCAACACGAAGTCGGGCCTCCATGTATCGCTCGAATTGATCAACGACGGCGCGAATGCGAGCGACACCCCGGTCGACTTTCTGGTCGAGTATAAAGCGGGAGTGGGGTTTCTGCTGGTCAAGGCTCCCACGGTACCCGACGAAGCTCCACACGAGCCAGCGCCAAATTCAAAAGAGGTTGCCGAAGGTGGGCAGCAGCCGCTTCGTCCGGCAACAACAGCCGCACCGGCTTCCGCTCTCCAACTCGAGTTCGAGCAACAGAAGCGGATAAATACACCGAATTGGACGAGGTGGGGCAACCACGAAATTGAAACTTCGGTTGGCGATATCCGGCAATGGGACAACCAGGTGATGGTGTCTTATTCGGTGCTCAACCCGTCGAACAAGCCCATCGAAATCGTGCCGCCGCAGGTCCAGCTTGCCGGGATCAAGCTGGAGAAGAAAAAGAAGAAGAATGGTACGCACATCATCGCAGACCAGCTCGAGATCCGCGACTACCGCCTGAGCTCAACCCGGCTCGAACCAGGAACGCGCGCAGACGGTGTGGTGTTGTTCGACCGTCCGAACTACAAGCAGTCCTCCGAAAAGCTCTTACTTCAAATCGCCCAATCCGACAAAGTGGACCAGCCACTGCTGATCCAGCTTCCCTTTACCCCACCGATTACCGGGGACGTCCGGTAGAACAAGGAGCTGTCCTCATATGAGTGTCCTTCATAGGAACCACAAAAGCCCCGTCAATCTCGACGACGACGAAGAAGCGGTCTCAACAGCAACAGCGGCGCCCCCAACAGAAGGAGAGACGAAACAGCCGGCTGCGGAGCCACCCGCCAAGCCCTCCGAACTGCGGCTCAAAGAATTTGCGACGCGCAGCGGTCTGACAGGGAAGCAGGGTGGTGAGAAAACGAAGCTGATCATGTTGGGAGGCGGCGTGTTGATCGCGCTGCTGTTTTTGATGTTTGCCCAATTCGGGACGAAAACAAAGAAGCCGGCGACACAACAACAGAAGCCAGCTGAGGCACAAAAACAACCTACACAGACTCAGCAGCACGCCAGCAATGTGCCGGTGATGGACCCCGTGCATTTGAACCAGCAGGATCAAAGCGGTGAACGCATCAGCCCCAACGATATCGCACGGACAAGGAACCCAGGGTATGAGCCAGGGAGTGCAACACGAGAAAATGCAGCCGAGACGGGAAGATCAAATAATCCCCCACATTCACCCACGCGGTCGAAGAATCTTGGTTCTGTTCCTCCATTCAAAGACACGCAACAACAATGGGAGAACCCGGCTCCGTATAGCGGAGAGAATGCGAACAATACCGCATCGGCACAACAAGCGGCGAATGCTCTTAAAGAGACCTCTCTAGTCTATGTGAAGAGCCCTCAACAAGCCTCCAGCGGACCGGGAGTAGCAGCGCCGGGTCCTGATGGTCCTGTACTTCAATTGCAAGAGGGCACGCGCATTTCGGCCAGGCTTGACACACAGATCTCCAGTGCCATTCATGCGCCTGTAGTAGCCGTGGTTGAGTACACGTATGCGATTGGGGACCAAGTGATGGTGCCTGCCGGAGCGCGTGTGTATGGCAAGCTGACGCAAGCTGATTCCTCCGGAGTGGTCGGCATCGATTTCGATGAGATCGAACTACTGGATGGAGCACGAGAAAAGATCACCGCAATAGGCGAAGGCCTCGATCTTGGACCCATTAAAGGTGATGTCTACGGGCGTCGCAATGGACGCAACTTCCTGATACGCGCAATGTCGGGGCTCGGATCAACCGCGGCCATGCTGGTTGGCAACAACAATAGTGGGGCGTACTCCATGAGCGACTCAATCCGAGAGCGCGCTGCGGACAACATCGGCATGGCATCTGACTCGCAATTGATGATGATGAATGCGAACACGCACATCACTATTTCTGTGCCCGCCAACACGCGAATCTACATCGTCTGGACAGAACGGACTAAGCCAGTACCTAGCAAGCCGTCTATGCAATCAACAACGGCTGCTGCTAACTAACAACGATCCCACAATGACGTTTTTTCGAACCAACTCACTGAGGCCCGGTTGAACCTGACCGGGCATTTTCTTTTCTCTAAACTGGGCCGCTGACCCTTACCTCTTCCCAATTGGTCAAGTGGGCCGCTAACCCTTACCTCTTCCCAATTGGTCAGGTGGGCCGCTGACCCTTACCTCTTCCGAATTGGTCAAGGAGTGAAATGACGCATTGCAGTTTCGATGACGTCGCACGATCCATTGCACGACGAATCACACGATTCCAACCACAAACGCCAAGCGCCAGCTTTCTAGCGAACAACAATCCTTACATATAGAAAGCACTCCGCTCATCGCAACGCCCCGAGAACATCACTTTGCCCAAAAAACTCAGAAAACACCAGTAAAAAAACGGCAAATGCGATTTGACCGAGTTTGGGAAGCACCCTACATTCTCACCTGCGACGCGGGTGCCGCGAGCAGCCGGGTCCCAGGAGAAGACAGATATGAGTGCACTCACCTTACCCTGGCATGGCCGAGACCGTGCTGAAGTCACCACCGTGAACCGCCCTGCGGAGCGCAACTGGACTCGGACCATCCTCCGCTTGGCTCTTTATCTGATGCTATTCGGTCAGATCGCGCCCCTCGCATTGAATGCCCAAAACCTGGGTACGGCTCCAGCCTTCAATAAGGCAGTACAGGGTCAACGGGCAACCACGGTAGAGGGCACCGTCTTGAACATCGTCAACTGGGGCTGCAACGTGATTGCTCCGGTTGTCGGCATCGCTTGCCTTGGAATTGCCGGATGGCACTTCAAGAACGGCCGCGGCTACATGGGTTGGGGAGGCTCAGGCGTCGCCTTGATGTTGATCTCCGGCCTCGGACGCATGGCGGAGGGCTTTATCACGCAAGCCCAGGGAATCAATTGACGGAACCAAAGCAAGGACACACCCAACATGCCGGTGCCCCAGTTCCTCCTCGATCTTCTGGCGTTGCTTTACGCGCTGGCCATCCCCGCGGCGTCGCTTACTCTGGTTGCCGCGGGGCTGAGCCTTCGCTCAGAAGGGGGGATGAACTTCCATGTGAACGGAAAAACTGGGAAGTGGCTGATGTGGACCATCATCCTACTGACAGTCCCGGAAATCCTTCACTGGATCGGGGCACAAGGCATCAACATTCCGTCCAACCCTGGCTTCATATCTGCAAGCTGGATCTCAACCGTTTCAACGGCATTTCAGAAGTTCGTCGACCTGATTATCACAAATTTCGTGCCCGTCGCGGCGGCATTCATGGTGTTGAAAGCAACCCTCGACACCGCTGCCGGGGACAACCCGTTGTCTTCCGTGATCGCTGCCATCTTTCTTCTAGCGATCCCCGCGACCAAAAGCATGATGCAGGGATGGAACTCCGGTAGCGATACGGCCACGACGGACATGCTCCAGTCATTTTGGAACTACATTGCAAACCAAGTGATGCCTGCGGCCGCCGGCCTTGCCGTCGTCGGGGCAGTAGCAAGTTTCGTGCAGAAGAGGCCCTTCATGCGTTATATCTTCGCAGCCCTCGGCTTCCTGTGCTTAACGGGGTTGAACCAGCTAGTCAAAGCGATGGCCAATACATAGGAGGCGGCGATGTCGTTCGACGGAGGAATTACCCATCTTGCCTCATGGGGCGGCAATGTCATCATGCCGACGCTCTCAGGGTTGTTCTTCGCCGGCGCGGTCTACCGCTATAGCAAAGGTGGGGCGTTCGAACAGCTCCTGTATGGAGGCTTTGCCTCGCTGCTTTGCTCCGGGATGCTTCGCACGTTGGAAAGCTTCGTAACGAATGCCGGAGCGACGAACGCAGACGCCTACTGGCTGGCGCTGGTCACGTTTGTCAGTTATGTGGGCAACGTCATTCTCCCGATGTTCGCTCTGACGCAGTTCGGAGCGATGGCGCTGCACATGGGCGGCGTACTCAATGAAATCTATCCAGGAAGCGTCTGGATAAGGAAATTCATCGCGGGCGTTGGCGCACTTATGGTGTCCGGCATCCTCCGCTTCGCCGAATCGATGGTCACTCAAGCCCACGGATTGTGAGGGATTATGTCGTTGAATATTACGCCAATCCACAAGAATCTCCACACGCGAGTCACGTTCCTGGGCCTCGAATTCGAGGACATGCTGACGGTGTTGCTGCTGGCAATCGTCCTGAATCTGGCTGCGCACTTTGTCAGTGATCACGCCAAGGTCATGGGGATACCGCTAAACATCTTCATGGAGTTCGTGGTTCCACTGATGGCTGTGCCCTTCCTGATGGTGTTCAAGTACGGCAAGCCGCGCGGGTATCTGCAGGACCTGGTGAAGTCGTTCCTGGCGCCGCGAGCATGGTGCGCCCTTGAGCCGGACTCGGAGCTAACGAAACTCTATATCCGTGAAGCCGGAGACGAGGACGACACAGAGATTTGACCGAGTCGGGACGCAGGTTCACACTGCCCACCACACATCGACGAACCGCCGAGGACAGAAACGATGCCTTTAACGACAGCGCAACACGAAAAGAACCTCAAAGTACCGGCAGTGTGTGAGCTCTTGCCGTTGCGGGACATCCTCGACAACGTGATGGTGCGCACGAATGGAGCCTTCGTCGCAGGATACGAGCTGCGCGGTATCTTGTCGTACTTTGCGACGGACGAGGACCGCAACCAGGCCAAGAACATGATCGAGGCGTTGCTGCGCTCAGTGCCCGACGTAAGCATGCGCATCCAGTTCCGTTATGAACTTTCCGACAGCCTGGGCGCATTACTCGACGAGTACCGGAGCATGGAGCGCGTAGCGCAGCCGGAGATCATGGCGCTCGACACCTACCGCCTACAAATGTGGCAGGCCAACGAGCAGCGTGGCCATTACCTCAACAATCGTTTGCATGTGTACTTCATATGGGACCCCAGAGTGCATGCCAGGCTCTACCATTCCGCTGAAAGAAAGCGCAGTTCTGGCGGTCTGATGCTGAGTCAGAAGAAGTGCATCGAACGCGGAGAAAAAGAACATAAAACGCTACTGACTGAGTTCGAGTCGATTATGCGCGGCATCGAGAGCAGCATGGACGCAGCTGAATTAGGCCCCTATCGGCTCGACGATCAGACACTGTTCGATGAGCTGAGGCAGGCGCAAGTTCCGCACCGCTCGTTGTCGCAGCCGTTGCGCAAACCTGAAGATATGCTCTTCCATCGCAGCGTGCGCAGCCAGGTGGCCGAGGGCAGCATCCTCAATGAGACGGAAACATACCTCAACATCGATGGGTATCTATACTCCGTCATCAGCCTCAAGGAACTTCCTGACGCTACGCTGCCTGGTATGCTGCAGCGTTTTGCCACGCTAGGTTTTCCCCTAGTCATCAGTTCACAGCTCTTCATTCCCGACCAGGTCAAGGTATTAAAAGGCTACAAAAAACGTCTGAAGAAAATGATTGCCGCGCAGAAGGACGGCGACGGCAACTACAAAGCGAACCCGGAAGCGGAGGAGGCAGAGAGGCAACTAAAGCAAGTCGCCACAGAGATCGTATCGAGTTCTCTAAAGACGGTGAAAGTCTCACTCTCGATTGTCGTCCGTACCAGCCGTCAAGCGGTGACCTACACACAGCTTGAAGATGCGGAGAGGGAACTGGCGAACCGGACGCAGGAAGTTCTGAACAGCTTCCAGCGCATGAACGGGGCCAAGGCAGTAGTGGAGACGATTGCCAAACGACGCATCTTCATCAACACGCTGCCGGGGATGGGCGAGGTCGACAAACGAGAGCAGGACCTGCTCACCCCGAATGCTGCAGATCTCGTACCCACTGACATGCCCTGGACGGGCACGCGCAGAAGCCCTCTCATTCTGTTTGAAACACCTTACCGTCAACTCATTCCGTATTCGATGTTCGATCCAGAAATCGCCAACGGAAATGGGCTGATCTTCGGTACCTCCGGCAGCGGCAAATCAGTTCTTGCGCAGGAGATCCTGCTCATGGGGACGAGGAGCAACGCGCTGGTCTCCATCCTCGAGCGCGGCGACAGCTATCTGCCTCTGGTCGATCTGATGGGTGGACAGATGATCGAGATGTCGCTGGACAGCACGCAAACGATCAACCCCTGGGACTTAGCGAAAAACGAAACCGAGCCGAGCAAGAACCAGATCGCGTTTCTGAAAAACCTGACGCGACACATGCTGGGCGAGAACACGCCACCAGACTACGATATCGATCTTCTGGACAGCATCCTACTGGACGCCATCAGCGCCACATACCGGCGCTGTGGTTCGCGTGTAGCGAATCCCATTCCTTTATTCAGCGACCTTGCGGCTGAGTTGGCGCACTGGCAGGATCGGGACAAGAACGACAAGATCAACCAAATGGCGCGGCTCTCCGCGACGAAAATGCGCGCCTGGATCGAAGGCGGGCCGTATGCGCAACTCTTCGACCAGCCGACTACGATCGACCTCGACAACCCCTGGCTGTACTTCAATATCGAGCGGCTGAAAGACGACCCACGCCTGGAAAGCGCGATGAGCCTCCTGATCGCACATGCGGCAACGTATCGTGGTGCGGGTCTCAACGGGCGGCGCAGCATCACGATGCTCGATGAGTGCTGGGCATTACTTGAATCTGAGCACCTTGCCAATGCGGTCGTACAACTGTTCCGCACGGCGCGCAAACGCGACGCGAGCGTATGGGGCATCTCGCAGACGCCAGAAGATTTCGTGGGAACGCAGGAAAAACCGAACCCCTATGGTGCCGGCATCATGAAGAACGCGATAACGAAGATTATCGGTAAGCAGCCTGGCGACATGATGGCCCTGCGGGAGCACGTCCATCTCAACGGGACAGCACTCAACCAGGTCAAAAGTTTTGGAGCGCCGAAAAAAGGTCAATATGCGGAATTCCTTATCGCGATGGGAGAGAAAGCAGCTTCCACTCACGCCATCCGCGTTGTCCCAAGTCCGATGGATCTCTGGATTGTGACTACCTATGCGCGCGAGCGGCAGTACCGGCGCTGGTTTCTTCACACGCAGCAGCAGTCTGGTCTGAGCCTGTTCCAGGCTTATGAAGAGCTAGCGAGACGCTTCCCCAGCGGGTTGGCCGCGTTGTCGGAGTTGCCTGAAGAACGGTCAGGAGAGGTGAGGGAGGCATTTGTTTTATGAACCACGAAGTACAGAGCGACACACTGCAACGCGCGCTCGACGTCCTGTCATCGCCTTCGAACTCTCCGCAGCCATGTAAGCGGGCTATAGACCGGCTGAAGAAAGCGCTGTTCGCGGGCACGCTGACAGTGGGAGCAATGCTCGCTATGCCGACCGAGGCGCACGCCGGAATCTTCGGGGTCTTCGATGCAATCTTCGGCATGATCAAGGGCCCTATAGGTTCCGCCCTGAGCGACATCAACGCGGTCACCAAGGAGAGACAACAGCTCTATCAATCCACCCTGTGGCCTTTAGCTCTGATCAATCAAGCGCGCGGGTTTGTGTCGAACAGCATCACGAGTTATCGCGGTTACATGACGAGCGTTTTTTTTGCACCGTTCAACTCCGCGACACTGACTAACCCCAAACAGTTGGAAACGGTGTTGCATAGCCGTGACGTATCCCAACTGGGAAACCTCACATCGAGCTTCCATACCAATTTCGGCATGGTGCCTGTCGCCAACACCGCCGCGCCGCAAGACCGGGTGATGATGGACATCGACGATACGCTTGGTCAGGAGAACCTCAAGACGACCATCATCTCCGACCAGGCTCAGGACTCCATCCTTGCAACAGCGGATGAACTGGAAAACCAGGTTGCTGTCAGTACCCCCGGTCGACACCGTTTTTAACGGCGCAGGCGCAGGTAGCCAATCTTCTCAGCCAAGCCTACATGCAAAAGATGCTTGCCGCAGAGCTTCGGCAGGAAGCCGGCTTGATCGCGCACCAAAACACTCTGATGAAACGCCGTGCGCAGGATAGCGGTGATATAGGCAATCAAATCAAAACCGCCTTATCGCGGTAGTCGGTGGGAGGAGAACCAATGGAGCAGCGCAGACGTTGGACGCAAACCGTGAGGGTCTGGTGGAGCGGAGAAAGAGCTGAAGATACTCCAGCGTGCTTACTACTCGAGGAGCAGCCGGGAAGGAAGAGACCCAGCATCCATCAACTCTATAAGGCTGCTGCGGCGTTTGTCGTCGCCGCTCTAGTGCTTGGCCCTCGGGCGCATGGACAGTTCGGCATCGATACTGCGGCAATCCTGGCAGCGCTACATCAAATGCAGAGCTTGATGCAGAACTATATCGCAGCACCACTGAAGACGATTAACCAGGCACAGCAGAGTATCGCCAAGTATGAGCAGGAAGTAATGTATCCAATGCAAGCGATCCAACAAGCACGGAGTTCCGTAACCCAGTTTGAGAACCACTTTAAGCAACTCTCGCGCATCTACCGTCTGAATGTATCGAGTGCCACGCTGCCGCAGTCGCAGGCCTTGGAGTCGGTCCTGCTCTCGCGCAATCCGTCTAACCTGCCTAATGTCACCACGCAATTTCAGAACGTCTACGGCCTTGTGATGACGCAGGGGGCAGCGTCGCCCGACATGCGTAATATGACCGACACCACGGACGCGCAGGCACAGGATGCGATGAAGCGTGCGATCCAGATTGACGCCCTCGCCGATACGGAGCTGGCTGAAGCCGACAAGATGGGACAACAGATCAGTGTCGCCGCTCCAGGCAGCGCCCCGATCCTAGAGGCCGAGGCCGACGCTTGGGTGGTGCGTGCCAATGCCTATACACAGGCAGCGCTGGCCGAGCTTATGCGGACCCGCGCGGTAGAGATCGCCAACCAGAGCAAGGTGAAGAAGATCGGAACGAGCCAGAATTCGGTTACCAACAGTTTCGTCAATTCATCATTGAGCCGGTAAAGGGCACCTGTTGAAAGGAACGCAGAGAAGAGTCCAGAGGACAAAATCATGTCGATGCACTTAGCAAAAACGATGCCGGTACTGGCGTTCTTCCAGTTGGGATCTTCGCAGCTCAACACCTTTGAGAATTTTCTGAACAACGCAGTCCACGGCATTCAGGGGATGGGCATTATCAGCGGCATGATGGATGTCTCCTACGCCATCCTGTTAGCCGGGTTCCTCTGGGAGCTTTACCACACGGTGATGTCGGGTGGGGATGTGAAAGGGCTCGGGCGAGCAGCAGTTAAATATCTCGCGACCGCGCTGGTTGTGCAGTCATGGCCCGATGTCTTCACGCAGGTAAATGCCGCGTTTGTGCACGGTGGACAGTGGATGACGAATGCTGGCGGAGTGAGCAATGTACTCGACACCTGGATGCAGTCACTCAAAGACCAGTACCAGCAGGACGGCACGCAGCACATGTGGAACCTGATCACTGGCGAGGTCGCTGGGCTGCTTGACGCAATTCTGATCTTCATCGCTTACCTGCTCTACCCCATCGTGACGCTGATCTTCGGCTTCTTCTACATGCTGATGGGGTCGGTACTGTTCATCTTCGGCCCTATTGTTCTATCTCTTCTGCCGATGGGTGTCGCGAACAGACTGGCGAAGTCGTATATCGAGCAGGTCTTTATTTGGAACGCGTGGCCTTTGCTCTATGGCGGCCTAGGACTGCTGATCAGCGCAGTTCATCTCGACAACATGCAGAGTGTGTTGCAGAGTCAAAACTTTCTCGGTGGCCTACAGAACATGGAGGGCGCGCTGATGGTCGGCTTGATCAGCATTGTCTACTCGGTGGCCATCGCGGTTATTCCATTTATGGCGAAGAGCATCGTGACAGGGGATGTTGGATCTGCAGCTCGTCACATGCTAAGCGCCGCAACAACGGCGGTATCAGCCGGGGTCGGCGCCGTAGCCGGTGCGGCGGCCGGCCTCAGTGCGGCGAAAGGCGGCGCGGCCGGAGGAGCCAACTCCGCCAGTGGTGCCAATTCGGCAAGTCCTGGAGGCGCAAAGAGCGCATCCTCGATCGTGGGCTCCGACAAGCCTGCGCCACCACAACCTGCTCCGGTCCAGAATACGAACTCGCCGGCGAGCGAATCGCTGAACAGCTCCCGTAATTCCACTTCGAGCAGCAGCAATGCTCCGTCAAGCAACGGGTCCACGGATGCTGCAGGTGGCGGCGCAAAGGGATCGTTGCCAAGTGGATCATCGCAAACAGCTTCCGGAGCAAGCAGCAGCGATAAAGGCGCAGCCTCTTCAAAAGAGTCAGGGTCAGGCTCAAAAGCCCCGAAGACAAATGCGGAAAAGGCAGCGCATACGAACAATGTTGGCGCGAAGCAGGAAGCGGAGGCATTGCAAGGCATTCAGGATGGAGCGGAGCAGGTGGACGATCCTACCAGAGAGAGATCAGATGCGACCAAATCTTCCAGTGACAGCGCAAGCCATGCGAATGCAGAGAACGGAGGCGATGCAAAATCGGAAAGTAATTCCGGTTCCAGCGATGCGCAAGCAAGGAGCGCCTCAAATGGTGGAGGTCAGAAGAATGCTTCATCGCAATCCCCCTTGCGCAGCGGCAATGGGAACCATGGGACGCCCGCGCGAGGCCCGAACCCGCAGAACGGCCTCTCGACATGGGCGGCCTATCATGCGGCGCGGCTAGCAACGCAAGGAGCGGCAACAGCTGGCGGAACGATTGCGAGCGGCGCCAAACAAGTTGCAGGCGTCGTCAGAGACCCGGTCGGGACAGCCAGCAAAGTAGGGGTATCGGCGGGCGCGAGCCTCGGCAATATGGTGAAGAGCGCCACGGCAGCAAAGAACGCGATCAACAAGGGCATGGATACCATCTCTCACCCAGTGCGCACGCTGAATGATGCGGCGAAAAGCGTCAGCAACAACGGTAAAGAAGCAGTGTCCGGGATGAAAGAGAAATTCCAGCAGGCGTATGAGCACGCCAAGAACACCGACAACAAAGGCAACGACAAGCAGGCATAGCCGCAGGGACGCGGCGGGAGAAAAAAGGAGACGAAACGATGAAAGCGAGTGCAGAAGCAGAGGCGTCCACGTCCGTGTTGGGCAAGCCGAGGTATTACGAAGAGAACGGGGCTATCAAGGCCAATAGCAACAAGGCTTGGGTCCTCGCTTTTCTCACTATTCCCATTGCGCTCATGTCCATGTTCATAGCCGCGATGGTGCGTCTCCAACCTCCGACCGTGATCCGCATCCAGCCCAACGGCGAAGCAACCGTGCTGGGCAAGAAGACGCCCGATGGTAAACCGAGTGCGGCTGTTGTAGGCGCAGACGATTTTCTCAACCAGGCATTCGTTCGCCGCTTTCTAGCGAGTTATCTGAACTACTCGCCCTCGAACGTCGATGACCGTTGGGCGAACAGTCTCAACATGATGACGCGTAACCTACGTTCGGCATCGATGAAGGGGATATCGGACAATGACCTTCGCGGGAAAATCGACGACGAACAGATCTCCTCGGTCTTCCATCTACGCGATATCCAGGACGTCAATGGAGAGCCGCTCACGTACCTGGTTTATGGGGTGAAAGATGTGCGCAGAATGCACGACGGCGCGGAGACCACGGACCATTACGTGAACGAGTACCGCATCCGCCTGGCCGCCGATCAACGCACGGCTTCTAACCCCGAAGGGCTCTGGGTGGCCGCTTACAGCGAGATGCCGATCGACGGCGAGCGTCGCAACCAGATCCTCTCGGCGCCAGACCAGGAGTTTGACCAGTAGGGAGAAGACGAAAGGACAACAGAGCGATGAATGGAACCGTAGAACTCGAGATCATGCCTCAACCCACGAAGGCCGCGAACACGCAGGCACGGAATGACGTGTCAAAGACCAAGCCTGGCCCGAAGCCGAAGAAGGCGGAAGAGACGGTGCGTTACTTCCTGGCAAAGGAGGGAAGCTCCGCAGATAAGCCTGAGCTGGGCGAGGAAATTACCGGCGCGAGCGAGGCGCTGATCCGCGCCTTCCGTTCCAAGGATTCGTTGTTTTTCACCGTGACGGCGTATCGTGCCGAAGCGGACACAAAGGGAGGAACCCCAACGATTGTGAAACGTCCTGCGCGCAAATAAACACACGGCATAAATAAGTCCGGTCAGCAGAGATTCAAAGAGACGACATACCTGAAACAACGGTCAATGTCTGCCTCTCTGAGCCTTGGTGCAATGGCAACCAAGGGCCAACGCTGACCTGGTTTCGTTTCTCGAAATCCGGTGAGTCACCAACCACCCCTAACGGGCGCCAGACGAGAGATACGCGAAGCCAGGACAGCTTTCCGCGTCGACGACTCGTTATGTTCGCCAACAAACGAGGACAAAACTATGACGACGAAGACACTCACCAACACGGTAGACGAATCGATGCTCATCCTTGAGCTTGCGATCGATGCCGATGGGCGTGTAACCCGTATGTTCAGCAGTGCGGAGAAGAAAGATACGCTTGAGGGAACGCTCCTCTCGCAGATCTATCCGGGCATCCGCGTGGCGCGCGTTAGCGTTCCAGGCGAGTTAACCTCATATGAGCAGGCTGTGGTCGAGAACACCATGGCTACGCTTCAATATGACGGCGTAGAGTACAAGCTGGTTGGGGGAAGCGGTGCAGCGAAGGAGGGCAGGTATTACTTCGTCGACGCACAGCATGCAAAGCCGGTGGCTGAGAGGTTTCAGTATTGGCCGGAAGCCGCAATCGTCTACTTCTCGATCCTCATGACCGACTGCAAGGTCGTGATCGAGGAACCTTTCGCGCGCGTACTTGTGGTCAAGGACCATGTTCTTGGCACCAATGACTGCCGTGGATGGATTCGGGAATCACTCTACAACAAACTCAACCTGGCTCCGGATCGTTTTGTCCAGTTTCGCCTGGCATTCGATGCGCGCGAACCGAAGCAGGGAAAAGGTGCTTTCAAGTCGATGAGCGATAGCGTGGCCGACAGGCTCGCGGTCGATTTCGTTCTGCCGGAAAGCTCCATCAAGCCCAGCCTCAAGAAGCCAGGCAAGTTCATCCCTGGCGTCGGAGTAAATGGCAGCCTGTTTCATGGACCAATCGTGCTCGGGATCAAAGCGGTTTCTGTGGTCTCCGAGTTCGGTTCAAGCTACTCGCTGTTGGAACACGCTTCGGAAGAATCTCTTCACACCGAGATCCTGCCCCATGCACTTGAGCAGATTCGCAAGGTGAAGAGCGCATGGACCGAAGGCAATTATGAAGGGCTGTTCGAGATCATCGGTAAGTTCTTGTCCAACCCGACTGTGGATCGCGAGAGCGATTCGATTGCCGAAGATTCCGAGGAAGATGCGGAATCGACTCACTTGGCTCCTCAGTTGTCGGGAGAATGGGAACCAGTAGAAGGCGCGCTTATGTCGGATGGCAGCGGAATGGTCATACACATTCCATATGTCTCCAAGCACATGAACCGCCGTCTTGCGCGCTGGGCCTTCCGCTTGCTGACAAGTGGTGGCTTCAAACTCCCGTCTTTCGCATTAGCGGACGATGGAGTCCTCGTGGATTATCAAGGCAAGGTCTTATCGGCCTCGGACTGGATTCCGCAGGACGCTGCTATCACCTCGCTTACTGCGGAAATGAGCCTTACCATCCGGTATCCCATCCGGATGAAAGAGGACCTGCTCCCGGTACGCCACCTCACGGATGCAGAGCTCACAGCGGAGCTTCCAAGAGTTCTCGGTGTGGGCAACATTCCAGAGGGCGTTGTCAGCTACATACTCGACCGTCAACTTCGTCTGGAGGGAACCTATACCCTGCATTCGGAAACTGCAGCAAAAAATGGTGGCGATTTCGATTTCGACACCATCTGCGCCATGCCTTCCGACCGCTTCCCGAAATTCGTGGAAGGACGGATTGCCTACGGTGTTCAGTTCCAACAGACAAAGACCAAGCACGATAAATTGCGGTCTGCGTGGTGGAACATGGAACTGGTCGCGATGAAAGCGCGAGGAAATAAGATCGGCAGGATTACCGACCTGATTACTTCGTGCCTGGCAGCGGGACGGCGAGACCTGGCTTACCAACTCGTCACACAACTCCAGAACGCGCTTGACTCCCTCAAACATCGTGTTGAGGTGGACGAGAACGTCATCAGCGACATCAACAAACAGGTACCTCAAGCACCCTGGCTGAAGTATAAGCAAGTGCGCGAGGTGTCGGCCCTGCCAATGAAACTCGACGTTGCTCAAACCGACATCGTGGGGCGCTTGTACAACGAACTACGCGCTGAACTCGGCGACTTGCTCACAGAACAGCGTGAGATTCGGGACTTTCGGGGACTCTTCCGCGGCGAAACAGTCACCAAGGAAATGTTCGACGAATGTGCCACCGTCAACGTCATCTACGGCTCGAATTCGGCCAAGGTGGTGAAGCGGAGGCAGATCAAGCAAAAAGCATACGAGGTTGCACAAGCGGCGTGGGCAACCATGCGCGCGAGTGATAACCGTGAACGGAAAAAAGCAGCATCTCTAACTCTGCGTAAAGCAAAGTCCGAGATGAACTCGGATGAAGAACGGGGGAAGAAAGATATTGCCTTTCTGAACCGTATTCTTCATCGCTGGGCGAAGGGAAAAGAGCAGGACCGCAAGGGCTGGGTGCAGGCGATGGCTTCGGTCGTCACCGCCGGCACCGGTTCGGGCGGCGTGCTGTTCAACACCTTTCCCCAGGAATTCTGCGATCACCTGGCGGAGCAGACCGGAGGCCGTCGTGTCCGGGTGCGTATGCCACGTTTGCCTCACGGCCACATCACGGTGGAAGACGGGAAGATGATTTCTGTCTACCCGTACACCAATCCGGATGGGACCCCCGGAGTACACAAAGCGCTGATTGCCGAGTATGTGGGGAAACCTGACCTCGACTTCAGTGAGAGTGTGCTCCACATATAACTGGACTGATTGGGAAAATGCCAGGGAAAACATCCTCGGCATTTTCCCTCCAGTCTCAACCAAAGCCGCAACACGGCAGGTGAGAAACCATGAAACACTGCAAAGCCCTCGGCCTCATCTTCGCCGCGCTAGCGGCCCATGCTCAGTCGGTCAACTACAGCCAGGTCCAGCACGTTCACACCGCTCTCAACCATCTCAGCATCCTCGAAACAGGCGAGCCAGTCACCTCCTTTGCTTTGGCCGATCCGGACGCATTTTCAATCCAGCAGGATCCCACGAGGATCTTCATCAAGCCCACGCACGACAAACGCGCGACAAACCTTTTCGTCTTCACCGCGACCCGCAAGTTGGCGTTCGAACTCGATCCTGCCGGCGATGTTGCAACCATGAACGTCGTGCTCGACGACCTGCCTCCCGTGCCAGCTCGATCTGCAACAGGCGCAGCTACCACTGCAAACACACAGGAGCCGAGCGACGAAGGAGTCGAGACGGTCGCCGGCCTTGTGTTGACCCAGGCGCTGCTTGGCACATCGGATATTGCGCACGATGGGGTGAAAGTGCAGGATGGGCACGTCGGCGTCACGCTCGAGCAAGTGTTACGCGCGAAAAATGTGACGTACATCCGTTATGAAGTCGAAAACAGGACAAACCACGCATTCCGCGTGACCACACCGGACGTAACGACGCTTGTTCCCACCCAGACTCCGGTCAGTTTGCTTGGGCTCAAAAACCACCAGCTACGGTCTTCGGAGACCGACGTATTCAAAGCGAAGCGGGGCAATACGCTGTCTGTTCTGACTGCGGATGGCTCTGGGAAAGACCTTGCTCCTGGACAGAAGATGACTGGAGTCATCAGCGTCCGCGACGCGGCGCAGAATCCCTCGCAAATCTATGAGCTCAGTTTTGGCACGGACAATGCAAAACCCATAACGGTCGAAGCGGTGCTCTAGTGGGTCCTACAGGAAACATTACACCGCAGGAATCGCGGAACGCTTTACGGGCGCTCTATCGAGGCGACCGTGAGATCAACCTCCAGAAGGCCTTCCTACACGCCCTTTCCGACGATCTTAAACCCTTCAACAAACGCGGCGGGTGGAACCCAAGCTCTCTATTGGTGCTCGTAGTAGTGCTCGGTCTCGCCGTTGCGGGAGTCTTCTTCTACTTCAGTCTAGGTAGGGTCCACCTGTGAGCCCGGCCTACCAAAGCAACCAGCGACATAACCCGGAGGATGCCATCGGCATCCTTATTCTTGGCCTTTGCCTCGTCGTGGGCCTCTGCTGGTACATCGCCGTATCGCGGCTCCAGCTGCGAAACGACCAGTGCCTCGAGCTTTTCCTCTACTTCATGATCGGAGTCTTCGGCGTGTTAGTGCTGGGCTCACACTTTGTCGGACGAAGGAGAAAGCGCGAGGACAATTGGCCGCACCCACCACTTTCCATCTCAGGCGAAAAAGACATGAAGATGCTTAAGGCCGCACAAGAATCGGCTTCGACGCTGCTTGGCTACAACGTGCACAATGAGCCGTGTTACTGGCCCGATGAAGTACGGGCGAAACACGGTATCTTGGTCGGCGGCACCGGCGCAGGCAAGACCACGACGCTGATGAATATCATCCGCCAGGACGTTAGGCGGACGTACAACGGTCGCAAGATGCCCATGATCATTCTGAATGGCAAAGGGGACAACGACTTTGAACGCGCTGTCGTGGCGGCCGTCGAGGGTGCGGGAAGGATGCAGGATTTGCGCATCGTCAATCCTTCACGGCCACTCGAATCCTCTTCCTATAACCCCTTTTATGCGATCGACGACAATTATCAGGAGCACGTCAACTTCATCTTCCGGTCCTTCGGACTGAGAGAAGACTTCTTTAGCGGCCATCAGGAGGCCTATCTCTCCGACATCGTGCGCATCCTGTTCTACACAGGCAAGCGTTTCAACGTCTATGACGTGATGGTGATGGCGCTCGATGAGAAGGTGTTAAGTGACCAAATTACCCTGGCCAGAGACAGGGTTGCGGGGATGGAGGGAATCTCTGCACAGCAACGGCGCAATTTCGATATGTCTGTGCGAATGATTGCGCGGTCGCTCGAAGACCGCGAACGAGTTGAGAAGATCCAAGGCCTATTGAACGAGTTACTGGCTTTCCTTGAAGACGATCTCTCGATCATTACTGGAGCGTATCAGGACTTGCTCACGCTCGACGACGTTCTCGACAGAGACCTCATCCTGCTTGTATCCCTCAACGTCAATGCCAATGAAAGGGCAGTGCAGGCATTGGGGAGGATCATCTTGCAGAACCTTCGTCTCATGGTGGGCAAACGCTACTCTCGGGAACCTGGACCAGGGCAAGCGGCCGAGCCGATGGTCGCGGTCATCCTCGATGAGATAGAGGCCTTCGCTTTTCCCGGTTTCGCTAATATCCTGCAGACCGCCCGCGGCGCCAGGATCTCGATTACCTTCTCTTTCCAGATGCTCTCGCAACTCGTCCACGTCGGCAACGCGTTTGCCGAAGAGGTCTCGGCCGCGCCAAGAACGAAGATGATTATGAACGTCTCGGAAGAAAGCACGGTGCAGTGGTTCATGAAAGCATCGGCGCGTGTCCCCACCAAACGTCGCAGCCTGGCGGTTCGGAAGACCGGCCTTTTCTCTAAGAAATATGTCGAGACCGGAACGGGGAGTGAGAGCGAGATCAAGGAGACTCGCGCGCGCGAAGACCAGATCAAGAACCTTCCTGTCGGCCAGATGCAGATTCTAATGGATGACCCGCGCGAAGGAACGAAGTATTCGCACCTGTTAGTCCGGCGCGATCCCGCTTGGGAGTTGCCGGGGATGGCACCGCGACCTTACCCCAAGATGCACAGCTGGATTGATCCCACGATCGGAGCACATCTGCGCTTCAGCGAAAAGGAGAACAGGAAGAAACGCCGCCGCCGGACCATCGGCGCCGTGCTGGGAGAGCAGCTATGAGGACCATGTACTCACAAATACGTTCCACGTTAGTCCTTGGCGTCGGCATGCTGGCATCAACGGGTACGGCGCAGACCCTTGACCACAAACCGGCAACACCAGACGGTCGGCAGAACCATCGTCCGCAAGGTTTTGCCGATTACGCGCTTGGGAAAATCAATCAGGACAACAGGGACTATGGCAACGAATTCCAATCTGCCCGCAACTTGCTTGTTGCGTATACGGTGGACGACGCTTACTTCTGGTCGAATTGCGTTTCAATGGGACTGCTGATCGTTGTCACCGGATGCTATCTGCTGCAGATCCGGTCGAGTGACAAGAAAGAAGAAATCGCGGCGACGTTGATCGCGCAAATGTGGAACGGCCGGGTCAGCGACAAGATCGAAATCGACAAGCGCACGGCCGCCTACAATGCGCTCGTCGATCAGCACAACGAAATGGTCGAGAAGACGCTGAGCGAGAAGACGACCTTCAGATCGAAGCGCACCGCTGGCAACTCGAAAGATGAGGCAGATTCGACCTTGCCGGCATCCGTTGGACGGGAAGAAGAAACAACCACAGATTCTCCGGCTGAAATACCTTCCCAACTCGTAGAGCTAATTGCCAACCGGAAGGAAAATGTACCCGAAGGGCCCGTGGCCCCTGCGCCTGTCGTCGAGGCGCAAGGTAGAAATGCAGTGCATAGGGCGACCCCTCCGCGCGTCGACGAGATCGCTGGCGATCCATTAGCCCTGAGACAGGAGACCATCCGGCTTCGGGCGCAAGTAGATGCACTGAAGAATCGGGAGACCAATCTTCTGGTTCGGCTCAACGCTGCAGAAGAATACAAGCGGCAGCAGGACGCCAAGACCGCCCGCTAAATGTAGAAGAACTTTGGAACGGAAGATCATGATGCCGAGTCAGCACACCAGCAACAGACCACAGGATCTAAGAGGCGACCTCCTCTGGAAGTTGCGCGCGCAGGACCTCACTCGTGCGAACGCTGTCGAACCGCTTTTCACTTTGCTCGCCACCTATGAAGCAAAAGGCTACATCCTCGATATGAAACTGGAGCAGGCACTTCGGATGCTGCCGGATTATCCAATCGACGAGTTTGAGGAACAGGTCTCGAGCGTTGGACTGGAATTGCTGAACTCGTTTGTCACCTACGACGAGACGATCTCGCCGCCCGAACCGGAGCCAATGGTCAACCCAAAACAGGTCTTCGATTCCCTGGCAGATACCAACCCATTCTTCCAGCGCTGGCTGGAATTCCGGTCCTTACGCCCTGCACCGGACCCCGAATCATGGGACGAGTTCTCCGAGGAACGAGTGGCTAAGGAAGATCAGGACTACGCGCGGGCGATGAGGGAGGTCGGGCAGATGCTAGTCAGTCTGATCCACCGGAAGAAACAGATCGCCGAGTATATTGCCACGAGCTTGAAGAATAGTCACAAACTTCCGGGTCCGGCGCGTTACTGGAACACGCTGAGTTGGGTGTACATGGCCGAGGAGGATGCGGAGAAATGATCGTGCGGATTCTCAGCTGTGGAGTGAACTGGTGGGGCACGCACTCAAAGGACCTCAGCGATCCGTTTTGCTTCCGCCGCAAAACAGCCTATAAGAATTCAACGGGATTGATGTTCGGCCGGCGCCTCCGCAATTTGTTCCTTTATCGCGGGCTCATTCGGTTCAACCGGTCCAGTGGATTCGATCCCGAATACGTGGAACGAATCGCCGGCAAGACCTTCCATACCCCCGGTCCGGACGTCTACAACGGATCGAGGAGTCTTTTGTTCGACCTTCCAGCGAAAGGGCAGCAACCTGACGCCTACCTGGTTACGTTCAATCATCTCGATCATGGCGCGATTGATTTCCAAGACAAATCGTGGCGGTCGATGGGGATTGATGTCATCGCGGTCAGCAGGTTCCACGAGAAATACCAAGCCATGCTGCTGATTCGACCGGGGGAATGGGTACGCACCACGCTCGGCTATTGGCAAGTTTGCCCGAATTCCAATCAGCTTCAATTAAAGGAGACATTGTCATGAGATACAGGAAAGGTCATGTAGCCATCAGTGACACGAGAGACGTTCCAGTCCTATTGATCGTTCGGAATGCGCGAGCAGTCACAATGTCGCAATTGGTCGATGAATTATTTCACGCCGGATTGGAACGCAATCTAAGGAGCACCTACTGGAGAGTTCGCCGTCTTGTTGCCAATGGCTTTATGACAACACTGCGACATAGCAAAACGATAGGTGAGCCAGCGTATGCAATTACCAGAGCAGGGTTGGCGGCGCTCGAAACTAGAGGGCACTATTTGCTCGCGTTGAGTTCGGAGTCAAAGAATATTCTGGCCGATGTGGAGGTGCTCCATATGATCGAGATCAACGCAATACGAATTGCCCTGATGAAAGCAGGGATTCTCGATGACTGGAAAATGGAGTTGGAGATCATCTCAGAAAACCTCGTGAACCGTTTCAATACGAGAAAGGATTTCGACTCCATTGTTACGGTGAGGCACAACGGTCGCAAACTCAGGTTTGCTCTCGAATTCGAAAAAACTGCCAAGAGTGCCGCACGGTATGTTGAAATTTCACAATCGATCCTCCTTGATACATCGATCGATCTCGTCGTGTACTTAGCAGCAAGTCAGGAATTACTCTCTCTGCTTGCTCAGGAATTCCGCTCGATAGGCAACAAGGTAGTCTTCGGCCTTTCGAACCAATTCAAGACTCAATTGCTCGAAACGCCGATGCTTAGCATTGGAGATCATTCTGAATTCCGCCCCTTTTCCGAAATCCTGACTTACCTTCCAGAGGCCAACGACGGGGTCATCGCATCTTGCATTCGAGCAATATCCTGAAACCGCAGAGGCAGTATGACTACCGACGACGCCGAGATAATCCTTGTCAGACATTCCTTCTCACGGCTCAAAAGAGGCAATGCTTCGAAGGGCTTACCTGACGATTGGCTTGCCATTGCGTTCCGATTTACGTCCCATCTCCTTGAACCAATTTAAGAAATTCTTCTATTACCCTTCCATTGCCGCTCTATCTAGGCCGTAAATGGGGCCCTATTTCAGCGAAGTCTCCATGCTATTGACCAAATTTATGCCTCTCTAACTTCTTTAGGATGCGGAAGATGCAAGTTGACTATCCCTATAGAATTAGTGATTTGTGAGGTCAATATGTGGGGACATTTTAAGTGGGCTTGTGCGTGGTTCGAAAGATGTGAGGGTCCCGCAATTTAAAGTCTGACTTCCGCAAAAGATGGGTTTCTGAGCGGGGTTTCCGCATTCGGGACATCTGCGATATCGACCGTCAGGCGGATGGAAGTGTTTCGCGGGGGAGCACTGGTTGATTTGTCGAACCTGGTTCGGGTGGTTCGGGTGACACGGCAATTCAATCGAACCCGGCTTGCAATTCCTCAGAGTTCAACTGAGCGGTGAGAATGCGGGTGAGGTGACTTATGAAATGGATTGTCCATCCCGACGTCAGGATCGAAAAGACACCCTTGAATTGTGCCAACAATTCGAGGCGGAGTCTCTAGCAATATGTTGGATTGGGTGCGAAGAGATAAGCAGGTACCTGGAGTGAACCGCGAGAACGAGGCTGACCAGTTCGCTTGTTCGGTTCAGGCCGAGTTTTGGACTGGAAGAGACTCAGCCCGAATTTCGTTTCATCACAATTGTCGAGTGGGGTGAGGAGTGTTTGGCGTGTCTTCCGTCTCCCCGCTTCGGGAGGAGGAAGTCCGCGCCAAGTTAGAGATCAGAGTATTTGTTGAGGAATTCTTCAAAGCCGAGTGTCTGACCTTCCTCGGTTTTGAAGAACTGTTCGAGATCAATATCTCCCGAACGAACCATGTGTTTCAAGTAGGTTGTCATCTGATCCTCGGTCTGTGGATTGGAGACTAGGGGAGCAGACGGCTTCAGATAGACTGACCACTTGTGCCCGTCGAAGTCAGCCCGTACATCCTGATCGGGCCGACAAAGCTTCGCCAACCTATCGAACTCTGCCGAAACTTCCGGTGGCATTTTCATGGGTCAAATTCTATGCCCATGCAATTACCCAGGCAAGATGCCAGCTGTTTGGGTCGGAGGAAAACGGGGACGTAGAGATCCTTCTAGAACTTTTTCCAGCATTGATGGCGAGATCACGCATCCATTCCACGATGGTTTGATCTTGAGCCGATTCAGATTCAGGAATTTTTTTGGAACTCCAGGGAACCCGATCAGGTGCAGCTAAGGCGATCGAAATTAATTGCGCCGAAGTTCTGCATAAGGTCGCGGACGGAACCCATCAGTTAGGCTATGGCTTCTGTCCCGTCCTCCCGAGTGAGGTGGCAGATACGGAACTCTGCCGCGAATTCATCTTGCCTGATCTCCGTTGACTGGTGGACTGTCAACGGCCCCAACTCAAGCTCCATTGCAATGAGACGGGAAATTCACCCGATTTGGATAGCGACACCCTGCTGTCCGAAGCAATGGAGATCTCTTTTTTCAAACCAGGCCCTCATGCGGAGAGTGGATTTCTTTCGCGGTGATCTCGTTATGTTGAAACCCAAGCCGGAAGACCAAGTGGAATCGCCACTGCAGGATTGAAGGCGTGCGAATCAGCGGACGCGATGAGTTCACAGCATATGAGGTACATGATCCCAATGCGTCCCTGAACGGAACAGAGACGCATCGCCAGTGGCTGGTTGTCGAAGACGGAGCTGACCAATCGACATTGTCAACGGCAACTGGTTTCGTCATAAGCCATAGTTTTCGTAGGGGCTTCTCAAGCACTTCGCTGGAAACCCCGCACATCCACCGCTAATTGCAGTGACGGAAACCACCACTGCTGCGAACTCCTTAACTTCCGAGACAGGAAACCCATCCGGGTTGCGTGGCGACACTCTGCTGTCCGCGAAAGGGCAATCCTTGAAAACGCTGGAGGTGCGTAATGTACGACCACAATCCTGCAACGATCCCTGACCTGCTCTCTAAGAAACTTAGTGAGACCATCGTTTGTCTGACGAATGCTGAGAACCTGCTCTCGAATGGCATAAGCGCCTTCGTTGCGGAGGTCCTTGGCTGGCTGATCGGAGCGAGCGACGAACTGATCGAGACAGAACTCGACATTGTGCCCGGCAGCATTCGTTACAACCTGCTGACGGGCATTGCCGCAATCGAACGCCGCGACGCGGCGGTTGCATTGGTTGTTACAGCCGAAGCGGTGTCCTCCATGCGCAAGAAATTGCGCGAGATGCTCGAGGCACATACGCGGTTCTTTGCCGACGAGTCACACTGCGTTGTGAGTTGAAGATCATCGCACTTTAGATTCAGACGATAGACATTCCGCATTCCAAAGACCTTCCTGTTTCCCCCTGCAATCACTCCTAGCCCAACGCTGCCAATCGCAGACTCGCCCATGGCTTCTGGGAGCTGAGCTACCCCACTCAGCGCCCAAAACATTTCAACCCTGGAGAAAAATCCATGCTACGCAAACACCTACAACGGTGGAGGCTGCCGTGAGTTCCACTGCGACATCTGGGAGACGGTTCTTTCGCCGGCTCGCCATCACCTCATTCCTCAGCTTCGTTGAAATGGTGAACTTCGTCCTGTTCAGTCCAACCGTGTACAGGGAAATCGCCAGCGATCCCACGCTCGAAGGTGTCTTCAGTGTGTTACTCGCCGTGTGGGCTTGGTCGCTGGGAAGAATGTGGTTCCTCACATTCAAGGACTAGCAGCAGCGTTCTTCGATCTCAATTCCGCTTTGTGGGACTGACTGGCAACAGGAAACCCGCTCTTGAGAAAGCGCGCGGCAGCGCAGGCTTTCATCACACACAACTCATAAGAAGGAGAGTTAGCCATGCACCGCAGTTTCGGCAGAATCACTGCATCCGCCCTCTGGACCTCTGGACTTCCTCAAACCAGGACCGTACGCGAGGTCGTATCCACGTTTCTCAAGGTTTCCGAAGGAGTCGCCCTTCGCTGGTATGACAGCCGCAAAGGGATCATGCTCCTAGTCAATGCACCCTATCAACCCGCATCCGGTGCGGTCTATATCTACGATCGGCAGCGGGACATGTGGTACGCGCTTCATTTCGAGTCAATAGACTGCACTTTCACGGTGGAGTTGTTCGAGCAGGCATACAAGGAATACAAGCTGCTGAACTATGTCATCCAGCCTGGCCTGCTGCTGAACCTTCTCGAGAAGAAGCAAGCGAAGGAGTCGGATAAGGATGAGAGCGATCTGCTCACCTCGAGGAATTTGCCGGCATGGAGTTCGATCTGGGCAGCGAGCGCCTGGGCGGCTGATCGCCAGGTGTTGTCTTATCGGTGAACCGCTTCGATGCAGTCCCTTTTCCGTTGCGACTTAGTGCGATCCAAGGAGATTTTCTATGCGTCTGTCGGCACGTCGTATCCGCTCCCTCAACCGCGTCATGGCTGCTATCAATGGCCGTCCTTTCTATAACGAAGACAAACCACCGTATCCGGTACTACCGGACAGAAGCTTTACGCGGATCGTCTACGTTCCGCGTTCCCAGCTCTAATTGCCAGCCAACCACCACTCGTAGCTGACCGGGGTGAGCCAATGCTCACCCCGGTTTTGCGAGTACTGAACTTTTCCAACCCAAATCCAAGGAGATTCCCGCCATGCGTATGTCCGCATCCCGCATCCGTTCGATGAATGACCGCATGAACCGTGTCGAGGAGAAGGCCTTTCCGGGTATTGCCAACCCGAACAATTCCAACCTGTACCGCGTGAAATCCGGCATCCCGAGCCGCTTCCGTGGAGAAACCATGAGTGCTGCTTTTGCCAGGGCAGGTCTGGCATAAGCGAATTTGGCAGGGCGAAGGAAAGTGTGTTTCCTTCGCCCAATTGCGAAGAATCGGCGAATTTGACCGAGTTTCAAAACCGCAGTACAACCACTGAACTCAAAGAAAGGAGGCCGCTGTGGCTCCACTCGATCCAGCACGGCTGGCACCACCCTATGCGCGGTTCCGGGTCAGCTTGGAACTGGCGCAGCAATACTACCGGCTGTTTGTGAACCGGCCCATCTACAGCCTGCAAGCCACGCGGCTGATGGTAGGAGGCAAGGTCGGCTGGTATCTAGCCCGCGATTATAAGTCCCGAGAACTGAAGGTATTGGATGACAAAACCATCCAGGGTCACATCAACGGGGACTTCACCATCAACCTCTACCCCATCAATCCGCAGACGCAGCGGTCGAAGTGGGTCGCGATCGACGCCGACTACGAGGGCGCAATCAAGGACCTGCTGCATCTTCGGTATGAACTGACAAAGGACGATATCCATGGGGCGCTTGAGCAGTCGCGCCGGGGTGGCCATCTGTGGATTTTCGCCGAAAATCCGCTGTTAGCCTCTGAGTGCCGTATCTACATCTATAACCTGGCTCTCAGGCTGGGGATTCCGGTCAAAGGCGGAGGGCTTCGGGAAGGACTCGAGGTCTTTCCGATCAAAGACACGCTGAAGGAAGCGGAGTTCGGAAATGGGCTGCGCGGGCCTCTCGGCGTCCATAGGCGGACGGGACGACGCTACTGGTTTTACGGGGCGGGGCAGACGCCGGAGGAGCAGATAACCTATCTGCTTCAGCTCCCGAAGCTCACCGAAGACCAGCTGAAAACCTTCACGCAGGGGATGCGGTTGCCGGAAGCCTACCAGTCCCCACCACCTGTGGTCTACAAACCACGCCCTGCCTCGTTTTCGAGCCAGGTCCGCCGTGAATTCAGCATCCTCGAACATGTCAGGCCTCGCCGGAAGGACCGGCGCAATTATTGGGCTCAATGTCCGTCTTGCGCGCGGATCAACCGAGACCAGTCGCGGGACAACCTCGCCATCAAGCGAGACGATTCGCGCTTCTACAAATGTTGGGCCGGATGCACGAAGGAAGAGATCCGTGCCGCGTTGGGCCAACCGATCCCGCGCGGGCGGGTGATGTAACAAGAATCCACACAAGAGGAGACAATCATGGCGACTGTAGTTCCCATCCACCCGAGCCAGTCTCTGCCGAAGGCAGTGCGCGACAGCCAACGCTACGCGCAGCACGGACTGGCACTGCCCCAGGCAACAATGCGAGCGCTTAAGAAGCGGGGGATCCACTGCCAAACGTTCGTGACACTCGAGTACCAGCGCGGAACACAACGCTATGTGCTGCGAGGAACGGAGTCGGGGGGAGCAGTGGATGACATGGGACACTACTGCGCATTTCTCGATACAACGGGTGAGCCAATCCCCTGGTTGCAGCCGGTCGATTCGCTTGCGGTGAACGGCCGGCATGCACTGGTGATCGCGCCCGAATTTGTCCGCATCGAGATGCTGCGGATAGGGCGTACCTATGATCTCATCCTCACTGAACACGCCCTGGTGAAGTTGCCGGGAACCACGCGGCCTCGCGTCGCGTCTCGTGTTCTCTTCCGAGGCCAGCAAGGAACGCTAGCCATCGAGCTCTGGAAGGCGGCAAACAGGGAGCTGCGCGGCGAGCTGGCCCCGGTCTTTTACACATCGTCGGGAGAAGTACGTCCTTTGCCGGCGCATTTCGAGCACGCGGTCCGGCTGCTATCAGGCGGGGTCTGTTGCATCGGCTGCAAACAAAGCCACGTCGCGGTCGCAGCCGCGCCAGTTGTCACTTGAAGCATAACTTTGCCGAACTGGAAGCATAACCTTGCCGCGGATTGTCACTTAACGCATGAGTTGGCCAAAAATAAAGCATAAGTTGGCCGTGCAGCTAACGCAGAGCCGGGACTATGCCTTTACAAGAATGAACCGTAATAGGCATAAACCCTATGCGTTGCTGGTCTGCTTGGCTATCTGTCGGCGTACTTCCCGCGGAGGGCGGGGGGTTCTCGTTTAAGGCCGATTGGAGAATTCGAAATACTTCAGGGTCGGTCATCTGCCGCCCGCGCTGGTTGGTCGTTCGTCGTGGGCCACGGTCCGGCTTAGTCACCATCGAGTGGGTCTGCGCCTCTTCCATGCTGCAGAAGACTGGAACTCGGGCTGCATCTGTCAAGGGAGCAGCATGCAAATCTACGTACAGATCCGCGGCGGCGATCAAACCATAGATATCGTCCGGTCCGAACGGATTGGTGACCTGCATCAGTTCGGCAACCGTTATGCCGGGTCTTGCTCTAACAGCCGCAAGGACAGCAGTGCGTGCGGCCTCTGCGATCATCAGGGTGGCGCACCGCCGATAATCTTCCAAAAACTCCAGATTGCGCCGATACACCAAATCCGTTTCCCGGGATGATCGGAGGTAATAGCAAAGCGCGAATCGACTCGCGTAGTCTTCCCCAGGGCGGCAATGCCATGTACCGTCCACTGCTTTTTGAAAGCGCTCCGGGCTTTGTTCCGCCAGGTTTACGAGATCTTGCTCCGTCTTGCATTCGACCCAACCAGCCGATTCAGCCCGCAAAACAAAAAAATCGGCCGTGTGCAAGACAGGAAGCTGCCTCCCCTTCTTCGCGCGGTATTCCAGCGGGATGCATGGCTGAGGTTGGTCATAGAACTCCAGGCAATCGGGATCGTTCTCATACTCGAGAACAGCTGCGAGCTCGTTGGAGTGGCTCTCGAACTGGATGGTCACTCCCATCTTGCGACTTGGATACCTCCCAGCCACTCTCTTCTTGCCTCCACCAACCCGGCGTGCCGGAGGCGACGAACGAATCCGGTCGAGAAGCTCCTTCGTCTCCCGCTTGAAACCGAGACTCCGACACCAACACTGATACTGCTGCTCGTCGAGCATACCGTGCCTCTATCCAGACTTTTGCAAATCCGCGGAAGATATCCAGTATCTAGACAGATACCGGGCATCGGACTTGCTGCATGCGGGATCGATCAAACAGAAGCAGCCGGTTCGGTCAAAAACGACTAACCATGATTGGAAACTTACATAGCTGAATCGCAGTCTAAAACTGATTTTTGCAAGGGTATGCTTCCAAAAAGAACTTTGTGCAAACCTATGCTTCCCGTCGCACCCAGCGCTGGGGTGTAGCAGCCGCGAAAATCGGGCGCATTCGCTGCAAACCTATGCTTCCAGCGATGCAAACCTATCGGTGAAGTGACAATATTACTTGGCCAGATGACCTGCATCCCCTATTTCAGGATGCAGGCCTTAGAAACCACGACCATTTGCTAATAATGCGTTTTTGCATTACGATTTTAATCTGAGACATGAAAATTCAAGCCATGACAACTTTGACCGTCACCGCCCGAGGGCAAGTCACCTTCCGTAAAGATGTACTGCAACATCTCGGGATTCGTCCCGGAGAAAAAATCGAATTGGACAAGCTGCCCAATGGACGAGTATCGCTCCGGGCGGTGCGGCCTTCCGGAAAGATCGACAGCTTCCTTGGCCTGCTTGCAGGCAAGACTAAGAAAGTTGCGACACTCGACGAGATCAATGAGGCCGCAGCGATCGGCTGGGCCGGACAGAAATGAATATCACTGTAGATACGAACATACTTGTTCGTGCTGTGGTGCGCGACGATGAGAAACAGGCGCGGACCGCCTCGAAGATTCTCAAGGAAGCCGAACTCATCGCCGTTTCCCTGCCATGCCTATGCGAGTTCGTTTGGGTTCTGCGTCGGGTGTACAACTTCGGGCAGCAAGACATTTCCGCCGCGCTCGAAGCATTGCTCAACGCCAGCAATGTCGCCGTCAACCGTCCAGCTGTGGATGCCGGCCTGGCGGTTCTCAATGAAGGCGGAGACTTCGCCGATGGCCTGATTGCCTATGAAGGCAATTGGCTGGGCGGCGAGACCTTCGTTTCCTTCGACAAGAAGGCTGTGTCACTGATCGTTAAGCAGGGACTGCAAGCTAAGTTGCTGACTTAGTACCTCGATAGCGAAAGCAGAACCTAGACGCTTCAAAGTATTCGGGTATGCAGAAGCGATCCTTCGCCTCGAAGGACTTCTCCATAACCGACCAGAGCTATCAAGGCTCTTTCAATTACCTGAAAAGTCATCAGCTTCGATCAAGTCGAGTTGGCTATAGAGCCCTGTACTGCAACTCTCCCGCATTAGACCAACGTGCCGACGACAGCTCATCACTAAAGCTGTCACTGTGCAGCAGCATCCACGACGCGCAGAGCATTAAAGTTTGACGCGCCGAGTAGCTGCTCGGCTGGAGCCGGCCAATGGAGTCGAGTCAGAAGCATGAAGGGACGCACTTTCGGCAACATTGTGGTTCCAGTTGGTTCCAGTGCCGAAACTCGTAAACAGAAAGCCATTGACTTTTTATGAGTTATCGGCTGTAGTGCGGCAAAGATATGATTCAAAAACGGCAATATTATGGGTGAAGTGACACCAGTGTCACTTCCCCATAATGTTGCCGAACACGAAACATAGGTTTGCCGCAAACTCCCCGTCGGCGGCAGATCTTGGCGGTGAAGCGACTGGTAGGGCGTTGGGTAATGGATAAGGTACTGACTCGAAGTCTCGCAAGCCGGTGAAGATTTGGGAGAAGTGTGACGAAGGTCTTTGCTGAACTGTAGGTCCCGCATCTTGCGCACTCACGGCAAACCTATGCTTCAACTCCGCACTTTCGGCAAAAATATGCTACCGACGCGAATCAGCAGGAATAGGCGGATGTTGCAAATGAAGAGAGATACGACCTGCGTGATGATGGCAAAACTATTGGTTCCGAAACGGCAAACGCTATGGGTGAAGTGACAGCCAGAAACGGCGAAAACAGAACGAATTTAAAGCCTGACCTTCCTCATGAAAGGAAACTGTATGAAATCCAACAAGCAAGGTGTAGTTAAAGCGATTATCGCAGTGATCGCCGGCCCTGTTGCTTTCGTCACACGGAAGGGTGCACGCTCCCATATTCTCCCTCGTACATCATGGTTACGATTCGAATTTCGCCACCGCCCACAGTGTGATCGACTGGTTGCCCAACTGGAAGCCCAGCAAGCTGCTTCACACGCCTTGCTACGGCCTGTGCCCAGATTTCGAGCGTCGATAACAGCAGAAAGGGAGACGAACTAAATGATATGGCGTAGTCTTCGCTTTCTATTATTTGTTCTTATCGGCTTCAACCTTTTTCTTTATATGTCCCACCACTTTTTCAGCCATCGCCTCGAGAACCGATATGCGGCTGCGCAAGATGCCGAGAATGAGAACTCCCCTATTTACTTTTCGCCCGACACCAACCTCGAACAGATTGATGTTGCGACGATAAGCCATGCGCAACATTCAATCGACATCGCGATGTTCGCCTTCACCGACCGAAGGATTGCGACCGCTTTGCGCTGTGCCGCAGAGCATGGGGTGAAAGTCCGCATTTATCGAGACCGCAGCCAATACGAGGAGGAAGAGCAACGCGGCGGTGGTGTCCGCTCTATCCTTGCTGGTGAACGAAACATCTCAATCAAGGTCAAGAACAGCAAGGAATTGATGCACGAAAAAGCCGCCCTTTTCGACGGCCATCTTCTGCGTGACGGTTCTTCGAATTGGTCGATCTCCGCTGCGCGCTATCAAGATAATGAGATTTCGCTGAGCGATAGCGAATCGATGGCGCATGCCTTTGCCACGAACTTCGAGCGGATGTGGGCGCGGGCGGACAACTCCGTAGTGCAGTGAGGAGATTCAGACGACGCAGCAAACACTGCCAAATTGGAAGCCGCCCGAACGCATCCTCTCGCCGCTCGAGTGCCAGCACTTCACGCACATCGGCACAATAGGAACGATCGAGCAATATAAGCATCGCGACACGCCGCGCTACCTCAACATCGACTCGCGGACAGGAGAGTTCTACCTGTACGGCAACAACACTTTTACATCAGGGTCAGCAAAGCGGCAGCGCTTGCGTATGTCTTCGAATGACGGCATCGGACAACGCCCGTCATCTGGCAAATAATAGGAGAGTTATTGATCATGTCGAAATCTGTGAACAAGGTTATTCTGCTGGGAAACGTCGGCAAAGCACCGGAAGTCACGGCCTTCCAGTCAGGGGATTTGAAAGCGAGCTTTTCACTCGCAACCACGGATCGGGTCAAGGACCAGGACGGCAACTGGAATGATCGCACCGAAGGGCACAATCTGGTCGCCTACAGGCGTTACGCAGAAGTGATACGAGACTATGTCCACAAGGGATCGAAGATATATATCGAAGGTAAGATCGTCACCCGTTCCTGGGACGACAAAGAGACCGGCAAGAAGGTCTACAGAACCGAGATTATAGTGTTGGATTTGTCGTTATTGGACAATCGTTCTAAGCAGTCGATGCGTGGCGATGGCAACGTCGGACAACACCGCGAGCAGGGACGCACGACCGAGTCGCGCGTTTATTCACACCCCGGAGGTAGCCGACAGGATAATTATGGCGATCTCGGGATAGACCACTCAGAGATTCCGTTTTAACCGGGGTTTCATGCATCGCAGGAAGGAGGGCGCTCATCGCAGCGCCCTTTTTCCGTTTTGAAATCACACACTCCATGTGAGGAGAGAAAGTCATGACAGCAGAAGAGCGCGCAGCAATCCTGGCCCAGTTATCTGAGCCATTCGATCCAAGTGAAATCAAATGGCGGGTCACACATAAGAGCAAGGACGAAAGGCGTGGTGCTGTCATCGCTTATGCGGACCCGCGCGCCTATCAGGACCGGCTGAACAAGATTGTGACCCCGGCAGGCTGGTCGAGCAGCTATCACGTATGCACACTCACCAACATTATGCGAGCCCGCGGCTCTAACAAGGAAGTCATGTCGGGCAAGGTGCTGTCGACCTGCAAGGTTACGATCGATGGCATCGGCGAGCACAGCGGGACCGGAGAAGACTGGGCAGATGAAGAGTGCGCAATGACGAGCTCCGATGCGCAGGCATTCAAGCGCGCCTGCAGTGCGTTCGGTCTGGGCCGCTACCTCTACAACCTGGAAGAGGTCTGGGTCGATCTCGATGAGCATAAGCGGCCAAAGCGCTTGCCGCAGCTGCCGAAGTGGGCTATGCCCGCGAAGACGGCGGAAACGGGCAAGACCATTGCGCAACGATCATCTGATTCAGCGCAACAGAAACACGGCACCGGAAATCCGGGAAGGACTGAATCTATTGATGCCCGGATTATCGATGAGATTGAACGGTGTCGCCGTGAGCTTGGAAAGCAGCTCTACTATGAGGTTGTAAACAAGATCGGCAAATCCAGCGAAGCCGGGAAAATCGAATCGAAAGAAGTCGCCGATGCGGTTCTCGAATGGCTCCAAAGAGCGAAACGAGGCATCGAGAAGGCCCGCAAGCTTGGTGAGCAGGTCAGTGTTGGTCAGTACGACCACATCTTTCAACAGGTTGGTGTCCAGAACCTGAGCACCGTGCCTTCGATGGCTATCCTTTCACGGTTGGTCACCGAACTGATCAAGGCCACATCCAGGGTCGCATAACCACCCGACAACAGAGGGGCGGAGGCATACCCGCTCCTACCTTTCTCCGACAAAGGAGTGCCGATGAAGTTCCTGTTCAACATCAAGATGCTTCGCGAAGAGCCTGATCTGGTCACGATGGACTTGGCCCGCGCAATGCTCTGTACGAAATGTCAGCGGATATCAAACACGAGGCAAGAGCGCTGCACATTCTGCGAAAGCGACACGTTGGTGAGAGTTGCCGACGTGATCGAACTCCCGCAAGGGCCGCCTCCAAAACCGAGCGCGGCGATGGGCAAGGTCTTGCCCTTTGCCGCATAAACGACGTCAAAAACCGGCCACATCCGCCCGGAAAGGAGGAGTTATGCTGGCACCCGAAGTAATATATGAAGTAGAGAACGGCGTCGAGGAAAACGCCGGCATACTCCCTGAGGTGGATATGGCAGCTGCCTCCAACCCGGCCATTACGGTGGCTACGAAAGGGATCGCCTCCCATTCGCCTACCCGCGCGCAATGGGTGCATGCGCGCGCAGAACTCGCTGCGCAAGTGGTTTCTGCTAATGCCGCCTACCAGAGCCATCCTGGCTCGAAAGAGTGGGAGAGCTATGTAGCAAGCGATGCCTGTAAAGCAATGATGATGCGGTTTCGTACCGTTGCCTATGACGGGATCAACTGGGCTCTTGCTCACCATTGGAAGCATTTGTGGCCGGGAAAAGAAGCGAAAGCGCTGGTCAGAGACTTCAAAGCCAAGGCACGTGTCGAAGTCCTGATACCGTCACTAATCAATCCATCTGCAAACACCCAATTGCGCGCGACTGTAATCTCGTGGAACTTAAACAGCGTTTCCGACAGGGTACAGACTTTTCAAGACTTCAAGGCTGTTGATCCGAGGTTCCAGCGCTCACGGCCAGTCATTTTTCTTTCGTGGGACACGATCAGTCCATGGAGCATCATTGTCCCGGGCCAAGGATTCTGGCAGATCGGCACATTCTGGTACAAAGACGAACAGGGTAAGGTCTGGGACTCGGGACAAGTCATCTCGCAGGTGTACTACGTCAACTTACAGAAACCCGAGGTTCAGGATGACTTCCGGGTCCTTGATAGTTCCTTTGCCAGGCTAAAAGAACATGGAGCGCTCTATAACGAACTGAGCGGTGTACAACGTCAGCTCGCAACTCTCGACAAGAAGATCGAGGCGTGGAGCAAGGTGTCGCTTCCGGAGCCTCAGTTCGTCGAACTGACACGCCGCGCGGAGATGTTCGCAAAGGGCGATCCGGCAGCGCCTCGAGGTCTGCTGCTTACCGGGCCTTCCGGTACAGGAAAGACACTGATCGCAAGTAGCGTCGCCGCATCGTTGAAGGCGAACTTCCAGAAACTGTCTCTCCCCGATGTCAAACAGTCGAACCTCGGAGCAAGCGGACAACGTGTACGCGAAATCTGGAATCACGCCCGGCAAAACCAACCGGCCGTGATCTTCGTGGACGAGTGCGAAGGCGTTTTTGGGCAACGCGGTGCTGCAACCACCGATGTAGTCTCGAACGAAATCGTGCAGGCGTTCCTAGCGGAGTGGGACGGGCTGCGCGACTGGCGCATCTGGGTCATCGGCGCCACCAACCGCCGCGACCTGATTGACGATGCCATCATCTCCCGCTTCGGATGGGAGATGGTCATCGGGTTGCCCGGACCGGACGAGCGGAGGCAGATCCTCGACCGTGAGATGCAGGCAGTCGCTCCTGGATGTGTTGTTCCCGAAGAGATGGGCTCCCTCACTCAGGGCATGAGTGGCCGCGACCTGCAGAACCTCGCCAGCCAGATCCGGACGATCGCTTATCCTGCTATGCCAGCGCCCGAGCACTTCCTCGAAGCTGTCAAGGCTACGCGTAAATCGCACAACACAAAAGTTGACCAGCAAGCCAGCTGGGATACGCTCGTGCTCGATTCCCGCGTGCTGCAACAGCTACAGCTCACATGCACGCTGCTGCGCGACGCGGAGACGTGGCGCGCTCAGGGCGTGGACGTACCTCGGAGCTTGCTGCTCACTGGGCCTCCTGGCACAGGAAAAACGCAGATTGGAAGGACTCTGGCCAACGAAGGCGGTCTAGCATTCGCGGCTGCTACCACAGCTGATGTCAAGGCCAACTTCCTCGGACAAAGCGGGAATCAAGTCAAGCTGCTATTTCAAAGGGCGCGCACGCAAGCGCCTGTCATCCTCTTTTTTGACGAGCTGGATATTATTGCGCCGGCCCGTGTCGGATCGAATGATCCACTGACCGATGAAATCGTGGGCCAACTCCTGCAGGAGATGGATGGCATTCAGGCACAGGACAGCCAGGTGTTTCTGCTGGCTGCGACCAATCATCCGGAAAACGTGGACAGAGCCATCCTGTCACGCTTCCGCAAGACATTGGTAATTCCTTTGCCGGATGAGGAAGCGCGCCGCCGTCTGCTTACCATTATGCTCGGCAAGAAGCGACTCGGGTTCAACCTCGAGCAGAAAGTGGCAGCACTGGCTGCGCGGACGGAGGCCATGAGTGGTCGGGACCTGCAGAACTATGTAGGACGTGCGGAGCAAAACGCTCTGATACGCGCCATGGCTAATGGCGGCCCGCAGCACTTTTCACTACAACTAGAAGACTTCGGTTAGCCGAGACGACAACCTACGTCTCTGGCTAAGCCGGAACTCTATTCTGTTTTCTCCTTGTCCGAATTTAATTTGACGAGTTAGCGATCATATCAGTGTCTAAACAA
>DASYBJ010000742.1:0-4009 GCA_036500845.1 Acidobacteriaceae bacterium | reverse complement strand
TAGCCCAGGGTGGAGGCTTGGCTCCTTGTACACAAAAGATAACTTGCCGTCGGTTGGCTTTGGTTGCTGCGTGAGAGCGGAATGGAATGTTGGATAGTCAAAGTGCCCTCCTTGACAATGACCTGTTTGATGACCAGCCGGACGATCTTCTGTCGCGCCGCAACTTCGAGCTTATTTGCCGATTGGCGCAAGCTGGCCAGGAAGTTCTCGATCGAAGCATTCAGTTGGCTCAACCTGCTTTTCTCCAGGGCTTGCAAAGCGACCCCTTGGAGTTCCTTCTCGAGGGCGGTTTGCTTGCGTCTCAATTCCGGCACTCGAGTTCTCAAATCGGTCAATCCGATCAGGTCCTCTTGATAAGCGTCCAAGAGCTTGTCCAGCTGGGAAGCGATGCGTTTGGACTCCCGTTCTAGCCGTAATTTGCGCTGCTGCACTGGATCACTGCTGAGGTTTTCTTGGATGCGCCGCTCGATTTCAGCCCGCACTAGTTCCGGCTCATTGAGCAAGCGCAGGACTTGCTGCCAGATTAGTTCATCGAGGTAATCCTGACGAATGGGCCGGCACTGACATACCGGCCCTCGCAGATGACGATATCGATCCGAACCCAGACATCGATAATATTGCAGCTGCCGTTTGCTGGTCTTGGTCGAAGTCCGATAGAGTCCATAACCGCATTGGCCACAGACCAGTAAGCCTTGTAAAAGAGTCGGCGTCTTTGTTCTTCGAGCCGAGAGGCGTTTGTTTTCAATCAAGCGCTCCTGGGCCATAGCAAAGCTCGCTCCACTGACCAGCGCAGGAACCGGCACTCTAATCCACTCTTGGGCTGCGCGTTCACGATTCGCATTGCATCGAGTCGAAAAACCGCCCTTTTCTCGCAAAGGCTTGGTGATCCTCTGCCGGGGGGCTCTTTCGGTTTTTCCAAAGCAGGCCGTGCCCTGATAGGCGGGGTTGCGTAACATTGCCCAGATGGTCGATCTTTCCCATGGTCCTCGACCCAATCGCGTCGCAACGCCTCGCTCATTAAGGTGGCGGGTGATCGCGCCGATACTCCAGAGCTCTTTGGCGTACAACTCGAAGACCTCTCGAACCACCTCGGCTTCCGACTCGATCACCGCGTAATAGGCTTCGGCAGCATCGGTTTTCCTGACATATCGATAACCATAGGGTGCTCCGGAGAGCACATTGATGGATCCCATTTTGGCCCGATGTCTTTTACCTCGGCGGCTTCTTTCAACGATCTGGGCTCTCTCATATTCGGCAATCATGCCTTGAAACTGCAACAACAAGCGTTCCTCGGGATTGTCGCTACCGGCTGAGCACAGAAAGATCGTCTCCAGTCCACATCGGCTGAACTCTTCGACCAATAGCACCTGGTAGGCATATTTCCGACTCAGCCGATCGGGAGCATAGACAAGGACAGTTTCAATCAGTCCCTCGGTCGCTAGATCGCGCAGCCGCTCCAGCCCAGGTCGGGCCAGAACGCTTCCACTGTAGCCATCGTCTTCGAAAATCCATTCCTTGGGAACAATCCAATCATGCGCCTTGGCATACTCTAGCAGCAGCGCCGTCTGGCTAGCGATGGTGTTCTGTTCCCGCTGCCGATCCGAGGAAACTCTGGCATAAATGGCCGCGTTCTTTTTCATGGCTTAGCTCCTGAGCAGTTATCTCAATTGGATCGTTCCCAGTGGGCACCAGAATCTGGTAAACTTGCGCCAACTTCTCCCGAGCGTAGCGATCATAGAGGCATTCCAATTCCAAGTGGATAGCGCGTTGGCTTTTGGGCTCAGCCATGGGCTTTGCTTTTGGTCAGCCAATCCTCCAAGGCTTCGCTGACCAAATCGCTGATCGGTTGGCGACGCCTTCGGGCCGCCTGTCGCACCCGGCGAATCAAATTGGTCGACACCTTGACGGTAAAAACCGCTTTGGGTTGGGGAAGAGCAAGCGGTTTGGTAGTGCTTTGCGCTTGTTGGAGGTAGCGATAAGCCTGCCGGGCAGAGAGCTCGAACTTGGCTCCTAAAGAAGAGACAACCTCGCTGGGAGAGATTTTCTTCTCTAAGAGCTCCAGTGCCATATTCACTCGCTGAGTTCGTTCGCGGGCGGACGCTCTGCTCACCTAGACGTATATGTACTACTTTATATGACATATTCAACCCATTTTCTCTTCGCTATTGACCCCTTTATAAGCACTCCGGTGGAACGAAATTACCCGCAAAAAGTCGAAGTTATCTTTTGTGTACGTGGAGCATTGGCGGAACCCTGGGTATCGGTATTAAAAAGCGTGTAGCTCTGAAAGAGCGAAAGAACCGGTCCAAGCGCGGGCAATAAGAGCGCCCAATATTCGAAGATGACGATGAGGTGCGATGTCGCGTATTTTCCTCCGCTCTTTCAGTGCGGTCCACGTTTAACATTCAATACCCAGGGTTCCGCCAAGCCTCCACCCTGGGCTAAGTTCTGTAACCGCTTTGCGGTAAATCCGACACACGCCTGGGCTGAGTCCTGTAACGCTTCGCGGTAGAGAACACCCCGAGCCACGAACGTCTTTCGATTTTGCAAGGTATTCTGCGTGATTGGTAGCGGTGACTACTCCCGCTGAGGAACGCTTGGTCACTGCTTACGGCTTACCGTTGAGAGCTGACTGCTCACGGCTCGGTTCCCGGCTTCCATTTGATGTTGCAACCGATGCTCGCTTTTTGGTCAGGAGAGACCCGCTTGCCGCTGAGTACCGCATCCAGTGCAGCTCGGACATCGCTTCCATTCAGTGGCTTTCCATTCCCAGGCCTGCTGTCATCAAGCTGGCCGCGGTAAACCAATTTCCGCTCTCGGTCGAAAAGAAAGAAGTCCGGCGTGCACGCCGCGTCGTACGCTCTGGCGACTTCTTGAGTCTCATCAAAAACGAGGGGGAACGGTAGATCGCGGCTAAATTTCGCGAGCTTCGGCGGTGCATCTGCCGGGTACGCAGCCGGGTCATTTGCGCTAATTCCGACAATGCCAACTCCGCTTGATTGGTAATCGTTACCCAACCGAATCAGTTCCGGTTTCACGTGGAGCACGTAGGGGCAGTGCGCGCACATAAAAACCACCAGCAGCGCAGTCGCATCCGAGAAATCGTCGCGGTGCACGATCTTTCCAGTGAGCGGGTTCGGGAGCGAGAAGTCCGGAGCGACGAATCCCAATTCCACCATATTGGAAGGGGTAAGTGACATAGCGGTGAACATGTCCTTGGCCCTGCGGGATGACAAATGACAAATGGCAGATGACCAAAGGTTACTTGGTCGAAGGGAGCCCTCCTCGGCAAATACGCGAAGCTGTTCGCAGGCTCGCTGAGGGAGAGTCCTTACCGCCTGCGGCTATCGCCTCGAAGCTCGCTTCGCAATACTCTAGAGAGTAATGCAGAAGAACTCTTTGGGAGCATGGTGGGGCACTTGGGCGCGGATAGATTTTTTGGCGATGAACAGCGGATACATCGTGCCAAAAAGGGAGGATCGGACAACGACGGCCTTTGCGTCCGGAGGTCTACCAGCCAGAAACGGACCGCGGCCGATAACAACTGCTGGTCCATTGCACATCCAGCACCGGCAACCCGTTGCCCGCGTGTTTTTCCGAATAGGCGCTCCGAATGTACCGCCTTATGAGTGCAACGGACTTGGTGATCCGAAGTATCTGAACCGATTACTTAATGGAAGGAGGGCGCCGACGTGCTTTCGGTGAGCTTCGCCGGTCGCCCGTTTGTCATGTCATCAGGGTCCCTTTGTCATTCTGCATTTGGCGCCGCCCGAATGCGGTATCGTATCGTGCGACCCCAAATCGAAGGGGTACTCGCATTTTGCGAGAGCGATTCGCGTCGCCCACCGATGGATTGATACATAATCGGTTGATAACCAACATGTTAGGCTTGTTGAAGACAAACTTGGCACGCCGTTCGCTTAATAGGCATTTCCTCTTTTGCTGACGGAGATGAAGTTTAAGGAATGAAGTGGCGAATCTTTTTCGGAATTGCACCGATCCTGCTGCT
>DASYBJ010000741.1:0-11737 GCA_036500845.1 Acidobacteriaceae bacterium | reverse complement strand
CAGCTACTTCAATACTCCAATCGTGTGAAACCATATTGCGGCGGTCTTCGGCCACATAGTGACAGGCTTACCGGTCGCTCGCATTCCGTACCCATGGCCGCCTTCGGCATAGATGTGCATTTCGGCAGGAATCTTGGCTCTCTTCAGTGCTAGAAAATACGTAAGACTGTTTTCGACATGCACGGGATCATCCTCTGCCTGCACCAGCAGAGCGGGCGGCCCGTTTGGATCGATCGTAATCGCTGGATTCAGGACCATATCTCCGGCTGATTTCTCGAGGTAGCCGGGATAGATGATGACCGCGAAATCAGGGCGGCAGCTGACCTGATCCGCCGTGTCGATCACAGGATAGATTCGCTTGCTGTATTGGTTGCTTAAAGCCGCTGCTAAGTGCGCTCCCGCGGAAAAACCGAGAACCCCAATCCGATGTGGATCGATGTGCCACTCCCCGGCTCGTGACCGAACGAGGCCAACTGCACGCTGGCCGTCTTCAAAGGCTAAACTTGATTTCGGATACGGTCCCGAATCTGGAACTCGATATTTCACAAGGATTGCAGTAATTCCGATTGAGTTCAGCCACGCGCAGATCTCGGTGCCTTCTTTGTCGATCGCAAGATGAGCGTAGCCGCCTCCCGGAAACACGACCACAGCCGCGCCGGTCTCTTCGCCTTGTGGTGGGGCATACACAGTGAGTGTAGGCACAGAGACGTTGGTGATGCGAAGAACCGAATCGCCTCCGACCGGCGGAGAAGCCACTTGCTGTTCAGGCCCTGGGGTCGGCGGGTTTCCCGGCGCGCCGTTCGGCCACAAGACAATCGTCTCGTGACCCGGCTCCGGCTGCCACGCGGGTGCTGATTGAGCATTGGCTGTGAACGTGAACAGTACCGCAAGCAGGAGACAAAAATACCGGAGCAAAAATCCTCCTCGGCAAGACGAAGCTTCAGGCGTACCGGCATCTTATCGATCCGACGACCGCCCTTTCCTAACTTACGCAGTTCGGCCAGCAGGATATTACCAGGATTATTCGTCTGTTTTGCTAAGCGACATCTTGGGGTGGAGTTGAGGGGCGCGTATGAGCGCCTTGGCCGGCCCTGTAGATCCGGTCCATGCCAAGCGCAAATCGTTCGCTTCTGCTGTTAGAACTGATTGTCACTTGGCCCGAATGGGTTACGAGCTCAGCTTTTCAACCTTCTTGCAGCATGCTCGGCTCTTCAGGAGCGCGCAACCGCACCAGGCGATCAATCGCGTAAGGCGAACGGTGGGCCGAAGTGTGGTAGTGCCGAACCTGCAACTCGCCAAGCAGCCCGATGGCGAGCATCTGAATGCCGGCCAGGATCAGCACGCCAGCAACCACGAAGAGCGGTCCATGCTGGTCCATCACGTCTTGACGAGTGAAGACCTTGAGGGCGAAGAGGAACATCGAAATCCCTGCCCCGAAAACCATGCTCAAGGCGCCGAAAGTTCCGAAGAAATGGAGCGGACGCGTCATGTACTTCAATAGGAAGCGGATGGTGAGCAAGTCGAAGAACACGCGGAAGGTCCGCGAGATACCATAGTGCGACTTGCCCCGCTCGCGATTTACATTCCTGATCGGGATTTCACAGATGCTCGCGCCGTACCAGGAAGCAAGTGCGGGAATGAAGCGATGCATTTCGCCGTAGAGCGGAATGTTGTGAATTACCTCGCGGCGATAGGCCTTAAAGGTGGTGCCAAAGTCATGAATGTCCACTCCGGAGAGCTTTGCCATCAACCAGTTGGCACAGCGCGAAGGAATCCTGCGCATAACGAAGTTGTCGATGCGTTCCTTGCGCCACCCGCTGACTACGTCGTAGCCTTCTTCCAATTTCGCCACGAAATTAGGAATTTCTGCTGGGTCGTGCTGCAGGTCGCCATCCATCGCGAGGATGTAATCCCCTTGAGAATGATCGAAGCCAGCGGCGAGCGCCGAGGTCTGCCCAAAATTGCGCCGAAGCTTGACGACTAAGACCCGACTGTCCACGGCGGCAATCTCTTCCAGAAGCTTGTAGGTGCGGTCGCTCGATCCATCGTCCACCAGGACGAGCTCGAAGCTCTCGCCGATCTGTTCCATTACCGCCTTGAGTCGGTCATAGAGGGCGGTGACGTTCTCCTCCTCATTGTGGAACGGAACAACAATCGAGTATTTAGGCATATCTATCAGTATAAATGCCTGAAAAGTCCTTTTGGATGCGCGATTTTACACTTTCCTGGGTTTTCAGTGACCGTGTTCGATTGCGAAAGGGTCAAAACGCGCGTACTTGTTCAGCGATGATCGCGACCGCTTGTTCACACGAGGCCCGGTCAACATCTTTGTGGGTCACCAGCCGTACCGAGTGCAGCCCTACGGTGCCGGCGAGGACCCCTTGGCGGCCCAGCGACTCGACCAAGGCTGACGCATCCCCATTCCTACGCAATCGGAAGATAACAATGTTGGTTTCGACCGCATCGGCATCAAGGTCGATCTGCGGCATTTCGCTCAATGCTTGCGCCAGAAACTGCGCGTTTTCATGATCTTGCTGGAGCCGTTTCGGCATTTCGGTCAAAGCGATCAGCCCTGCAGCAGCCAATACTCCCACCTGCCGCATGCCGCCACCCAACGCCTTGCGGAACCCGCGGGCGCGCTCGATATTCGCGCGGGTGCTCACCAACATCGAGCCAACGGGCGCACAGAGTCCCTTGGAGAGGCAAAACATGACAGAATCGAAGCCGCGTGTGAGAGAGGCCACAGGGATTTTGAGCCGGGTTGCCGCGTTGAATATACGAGCACCATCCAGGTGAACTGGCACTCCCGCCGTTGCAGCTCCGGCCACGATCTCATGAAGCACATCCGGAGGCGTAACGGTGCCCCCGGCCATATTGTGCGTGTTCTCGATGGCAATCAGACCCGTTTGTGCACGGTGGTAGTTCTTGGGTGCGATCGCCGGCTGTATGTCTTTCCAGGTCAGGATACCGCGATCGGCATAGAGGGTGCGGATTTGGCATCCTGAGAAAGCCGAAGCCATTGCCAGCTCCCAATCCACGATATGCGAACGCGCTTCACAGATGATCTCCTGGCCGTGTTCGGTGTGCATCCGGATTGCGACTTGGTTCCCCATGGTGCCGGTCGGAACGAAGATCGCAGCTTCCCTGCCGAAGATCTCCGCCGCTTTTGCCTCAAGCTGGTTGACCGTAGGATCCTCGCCATAGACGTCGTCGCCCACCTCAGCCGCCGCCATCGCCGCGCGCATTTCGGGTGTCGGCCGGGTAACGGTGTCGCTGCGGAGATCGAGTGGTGTTGGGAAATTCTTTGCTTCTCTGGACTTTAAGGGAAGGGTCTCTGTCTGCATCTCTCCTCGCGCGGTGGCTTACACCGCTAGTGATTCGGCTTCGGGAACTCCTAGGAATCGGGCGAACACGTCATTCGAAAACAGCATCCCTTGCCGTGTGAGCCTGACGGCACCGTCTTGCTGGTAAAGCAGGTCGAGCTTGCACAGTTCGTCAACTACAGGGCGGAAACGCTCAATGTTTTCTCTGCCGAGCTGCTGAACGAGTGCACTCCACTGAACCCCTTCACGCATCCGTAAGCCGAGAAACCACGCCTCTTCCAACTCTTCCTCGGGGGTGAGTGCGTGGATCTGTCGGATCGGCGCGCCATCCAGAGTTCCGTCAGCAATGCAATTTGGGACAGTGCCCTCTGGCAGAACCACTCTGGAAACACCCAGATATTCGTTGAGATCCGCGCCATTTTCAAAACGAACTGCGGAGCCGTCGTCACGGCGAAGCATGGAATGGGCATCCAGTCCAAAACCCCAATAGCCGTGCCGCCTCCAATATTTCTCGTTGTGCCGCGATTCGCATCCCGCCCGCGCGAAGTTCGAGATCTCGTACTGGCGTAACCCGTGCTCTTCCAGATGAAGAATGGCTGTCTCATAAAGCTCCGCGGTAAGCTCGTCACCGGGAACGGTTTGGGCGTGATAGCGGCCGCCGCCTGCGAGGAGCTCTTTGCCTAGCCGCGAGTCTTCATCTACTTCCAGCATATACACACTTGCATGTTCGGGTGCCACACCGGCCAACACGTCAAGAGACCGCTGCCAGCTGGCAACAGTCTGATGCGGCAGTCCGGCGATCAGGTCCAGACTCACCTGCGCCACGCCCGCAGAGCGCACACGCGCGACATCTGCAAGCGCAATCTCGCGGGTATGGAGCCTGCCGGTCACAGCCGCTTCCCTATCTATAAAGGACTGCACCCCGAAGCTGATCCGATTGATGCCGCACTCGATCGCGGCCTCGAGAACGTCGTCCTCAAGTTGACCCGGTGCGCACTCGAGTGTGGCCTCAGCCGTTTTCGTGATCTCGAACTCCTGACGGAGCGCGCTCCATACCGCTCGCGTCTGCTTCGGAGTGAGTATGCTGGGAGTACCCCCGCCCCAGTAGACACTGTCGACGCTGTCCGGGAGTTTAAGTCCCGATGCCGAGGCGCGTCGACGAGCACTCCAAATCTCGGAACAGATCTTCGCTACATATTGCTCCTGTAACGCCGCCGGATAGACGCCCGAGGCAAAATTGCAAAACGTACACTTCGACCTGCAAAAGGGTACCGAGATGTAGACGCCGAGCGGGGCCATCATAAGGGGACCGGAGTAAAAGACCTGACTTTATTTTGCCATCTTTCCCGGTGGGGCCTTCCTGTTCAACAGAGTCTTGCGTTCAACAGAGTCTTGCACCAGCTTGAAAGCCTGGGTTCGCGACCGATCACATCCGGTAGTCGAAGCAAGCTCAACTTCCGCAGCTACGGCTGACCATCTCCGTTATCCCACGTAAAATACCCGGTAGGCACTCATGGCCGACAAAACGACCGAAGAACAGAAAAAGACGGCGCACCAGGACGACGATGTTGTCGGCAAAGCCTATGACAGCCGCCTCATGGGCAGGCTGATCACCTATCTGCGACCCTACAAATGGCAGGCTGCCGTTTCGCTTGCAGCAATCCTGCTCAAGGCCGGCTCCGACGTGCTTGGGCCGTATTTAGCGAAAATCGCCATTGACCGGTACATGACGGCGTCCCCCCAGGGAAGGACTCCTGGCCTATTCAGTTGGCTCAGCCCCAACGCCATGACGGGCATTACCCAGATTGCCGGTCTTTACCTCTGCTCATTGGTGCTGAGCTACTTCCTCGAATTTGTCCAGACCTACCTCATGCAGTGGACTGGCCAGAAGATCATGTTTGACATGCGCAGCCAGATCTTCCGGCACATCCAGGGTATGCATGTTGCCTTCTTCGATCGGAATCCTGTTGGAAGGCTCGTCACCAGACTCACGAGCGATGTGGACGCACTGAACGAGATGTTCACGTCGGGTGTCTTTTCTATCTTCGAAGATGTCTTTGCGCTGGCGCTTATTGTTGGCGTCATGCTGCGCATGAACTGGTGGCTGGCCCTGCTAGCTTTTGCCGTAATTCCCGTAATCCTGCTGATCACGCGCGTCTTCCGGACGCATGTACGAGATTCTTACCGGCGCATTCGTACGGCGATCGCGAGCATCAATTCGTATACGCAGGAGCACGTCAGCGGCATGAATGTCGTGCAGCTGTTCAATCGGGAAGAACGCTCCTTCCAGAAATTCGAGGCGGTCAACCGCCAGCACATGGAAGCGTTCAAAGACGCGATCATGGCGTATGCCCTGTATTATCCGGCGGTTGAATTGCTAAGCTCAATCGCCATTGCCATGGTGATCTGGTTCGGGGGCAACGGTGTGATCCGCAATGTGGTCACCATTGGAGTGCTGGTTGCGTTCATCCAATACTCCCAACGCTTCTTCCGTCCTATCCAGGATCTGAGCGAAAAATACAACATCCTTCAGGCGGCGATGGCGGCCAGCGAGCGGATTTTCAAGCTGCTCGATACGCAGCCGGAAGTGTTCCCACCGGACCAGCCCGTCGGCTGTGATAAATCCGGCCGCATCGAATTTCGCAATGTCTGGTTTACCTATCAGCGGCTCGATGCGGCACAGCTCGCCAGAATCCAAGCGGTCGCAGACGATGGAGAGATTGAGCAGGCCTGTCCAGGCATCGAATGGGTGCTCCGTGGTGTCTCGTTCGCCATTGAACCCGATCAGACCGCGGCGATCGTCGGACACACGGGCGCCGGAAAGACCACGATCATCAGCCTGATGATGCGTTTCTACGACATCCAGCGCGGCAGCATCCTGGTCAACGATGAGGATGTGCGGCAGCAAGATTTAGCGGCACTCCGCCGGAACTTCGGCGTGGTTCTGCAAGACCCGTTCCTTTTCAGTGGAACCGTGGCTGAGAACATTCGGTTGGGAACCGAGTGGATAACCGATGAGCGGATGGAAAGCGCGGCCGATGAGGTCAACGTCGGCGACTTTATTCGCGGACTGCCCGGAGGCTTCGAAGAGCCTCTGCGGGAGCGCGGAAACGGCCTCTCCACGGGACAAAAGCAACTGATCAACTTTGCCCGCGCGTTAGCGCACGATCCACGCATGCTGATCCTTGACGAGGCGACGTCCAGCGTGGATACGGAGACGGAGATGCGGGTCCGGGCCGCGCTGAGCCGCATGGTCGAAGGCCGCACGTCCGTCATCATCGCGCATCGGCTCTCTACCGTGCAGCGCGCGGATACGATCCTGGTGATGCACAAGGGGCAGCTGCGTGAAATGGGAACGCACCAAAAGCTTTTGGCACAGCGCGGTATCTATTGGAAGCTCTACCAACTGCAGTACAAGGACCAGGAAGTCGGGCCCGCCCGGGTGGGGGACACAGTAGACGCGAGTCTGGCGCTCGGCGCGAATTAAACCCTAAAGGAAGCCGAATAGGTTCAACAAGACGGGAACCGGGGTGGCAACCGAGGAAACAAGGGCAAAAGCAACTGCAGGAGAAGAGCGTCGCGATGGCAAGCCCAAAGATTTTCCTCTCGGCCGGTGAGGCCAGTGGCGAACACTACGGCGCGATGCTTATCGAAGCACTACGTCGAATGGCGCCGCAGGCCGACTTCTTCGGTCTGGGGGGCGTTCGGATGGAGAAATTGGGATTGCGCCGCGTGGTGCGAGCCGAGGACGTGGCCATCATGGGCATCACCGAAGTGATCGCCCACATGCCGCACATCTATGGCGAATATCGCAGGCTGACCGCGAGCCTTCGGAGGGAAAGACCCGACCTTGCCATCCTCATCGATTTTCCTGACGTCAACTTGCGTCTTGCTGAGCAATTGCATCGTCTGGACATCCCTGTGGTCTATTTCGTAAGCCCGCAATTGTGGGCTTGGAAGAAGTGGCGCATTCGAAGGGTGAAGCGCTTCGTCACGCGGATGCTGGTAATCTTTCCTTTCGAAGAGGCTTTTTACCGCGGTCACGGCGTTGCCGCCGACTTCGTCGGCCACCCTTTGGCTGATCTTGCGCAGCCGGAAGGGACGCGCGGACAATTTGCTAGCGAAAACAGGTTGGACCCGTCCAAATCCTGGATAGGCCTGCTCCCCGGAAGCCGGAAGAAGGAGCTATTGGCCAACCTGCCACCGATGCTCGAAGCTGCTGCTCTGCTGGGCCCCTCCTATGAATACGTTTTGCCTGTGGCGCCCACCTTGGAGCAGTCCGAGGTGAGCGACACCGTCAGCCGGAGCATCTCGAACGCCGGCGGTCAAGGCCTCTGCGTGCGGCTGGTTCGCGATGCCCGTGCAGCCCTTCTGCATGCCCGAGCCAGCATCACCGCCAGCGGAACAGCTACAGTCGAAGCGGCGCTGATCGGCAATCCTTTCGTGGTTGTCTATCGCGTTTCTGCCCTGAGCTATGCAGTCGCGCGCCGTGTGATCCGCGTGCCCCATGTGGCCATGGTCAACCTGATCGCAGGACGCCGGATCGTCCCGGAGCTGATCCAGTATGACTTCACGGCAGCCAAAGTCGTCGAATCTCTTCGGCCTTTACTTGAGGACAGCGAGGCCCGTGCAACAATGCAAAGAGATTTGAACGCGGTGGCGAAAGCTCTGCAGGTACGAACTCCTTCTCAAATAGGCGAGACTGTCATCGAGCACGTCGCAGCGATTGCGCTCGAGCTGGTTTCTAAAGGCAAGGGCTGGAGCGACAGCCTGCACCCGATTTCACTTCGACCCCTGGAAGAACGACCATTCCAATGATGCATCCTTCTACTTCGGTACGGTCTTTGGCTCAGATTCTTCGCAGCGATCGGCTGAGCGTAAGCCCGTTCTTTCGCTCTCGTCCCGCCGTGCACCTGACGTTGATCGCTGCGGCTCTCTTGTTTGCCTCCGTGCCCACCTCTCTGTTCGCGGCATCGAAGCCTACCATCGATATCACGGGATATGTAATCGACCTTCACCTCGACCCTGCGGCCCACACTCTCAACGCGACTGCGCATATCACGTTCACGGCTATAGACACGATCGATCATGCGATTTTTGAGTTGCACGATGCGTTGAAGGTTGAGAAGGTCACGGACAAAGCCGGGCACACATTGAGCGGGGAGCGAGGACCGAACGGGACCATCGGCATCACTTTACCTGTAGCGATGACCAAGGGGCAGAGCGCTACTTACACGTTCTCCTATGGAGGCACGCTTTCAGGCAGCGAAGAGAGCCCGGTGCAAGGGCTTAAGCTCGCATTGGTCGGAGACCCGATCTCGTATCTCCTCTATGCCGGACGGTGGTTTCCGATGGACGGTTATCTCACTGACCGGTTCACAGCTGAAATCCATGTGCAGGTGCCAGACGGCTACAGAGTGATCGGCAGCGGCAGCACGGGCGGCCCTCACCAGGTGTCAGGCGGGCAAGAGTTCGACTTCAACTGGACGAAGCCGGGCTTTCCGGGCACGATCATTGCGGGGAAATTCAACGAGCCGATGGCGGTAGCGGGATCCACGAATGTACGCGTGTACCTGACAGATGCTCATAAGCAAAGTGGACCCGACTACACGCAGACAGCGCTCAAAGAATTCGATTTTTTTACCGGAACCTTCGGACCGCCCGAGTCTGCGCGCCTGAATATTGTGGAGTTGCCAGACGACACAGTGCCCGCTTATTGGGCTCCGGAGATCGCAGCCATCGCAGGCGCCCGCATCGCGGATCGCTCGAATTATCGTCTGCTGGCCAATACGATGGCTCATCAATGGTGGGGCAGTCAGGTCAGCCCATTGACTCTTAACGACGCCTGGATCACGAACGGCATGTCACGCTACAGTGAGATGATGTATGTGGAGGAACTGGCCGGTCAAACCGCCCTCCAGACCGCCGTGGTCGACGTCTCTGCCGGCGCACTCGCTTATGACACGATTCCGCTGACCTCGGCCGGGCGCCTCGATCCGTTTTCACCCGAATTCCAATCGATGACGCTCGAGAAGGGCGCACTCGTTTTCCATATGCTCCGATGGGAGATCGGCGACGACAACTTCAAGAAGACTCTTAAGGCTATGCTCTCGCAGTACGCCGATAAGTCGATCCGCACAAGTGATGTGGAGAAGGTCGCGGAGGCGGAATCACAGCAACAGCTCACGCCCTTCTTCGCCCAGTGGCTGGACGGAACCGGCGCTCCGCAGTTCACAAACAAATACACTGTCTACCGTTTAGGCAATAACAAGGGGTTCCGGACCATCGGCGAAATCCAACAGGATCTCGATCTGTTCAATATGCCGGTTGATCTCCGTGTCGAGACTGAGGGAAAAACGGAAAACAAGCGGGTGGACGTAGTGGGCTCCGATTCGCAATACGTCGTCGATACCTTCGGCCGGCCGCGACATATCATCATTGACCCTGACAATCGGGTGCTCAAGAACACTCCAGACCTCCAAGTACGCATTGCCATTCTCCGCGGGCAGCAACTCGTCGCCCAAGGAGACTTCCCCGCCGCGCTCGCGGAGTACCAGAAAGCCCTCACCGCAAACCCCCTAAGCTCTTTGGCAAGTTACCGCATCGGCGAAGTCTTGTTCACTCAGCGCAACTACCAGGCGTCGGCCAATGCCTACCGCGATGCCCTGCGCGGCGATAACGATCCGAAGTGGACTGAAGTATGGAGTCATATCGCGCTGGGCAAAATCTTCGACGTAACGGGTCAACGCGACCGTGCGGTGAACGAATATCGGCAGGCAGCGCAGACAAACGACAATACGCAAGGCGCAATCAACGAAGCTCGGCGGTATATGCAAACACCTTATAAGCGGGCTGAGAGCAACGAGTAAGCTTTGGTGTTCTGGCGCTGATGTGGGTGTGCAACCAGTGTTGAGCCCTCCGATCACAGTGCTTGAGTCTAGCTTTGGCGGGAGTCCTTACGCTCGACCGTTCGATGGATCGAGGCGCTCCAGAGAAAACACGAGCTTTTGGATTGCTGCGTCCTTGCCTCGCGGCAGCTGTTGAAATTGACATCCATATAGGTAATTCGGGATGCCTTCGTTTTCGCTTTTCCGGTGGGAAACGACTCGCATGGCTACTTCAAGTTTGCCAAGCTCCAGAAAATCCAACAGAGCGCCTCGAAGCAAAGTACCGATCGGCAGCTTTTGCGGCGGAATCAGATTGGAGTGCAGCCTCACACCGCCAAGAGAGATGTCATAAATGTTCAGGGTCACTTCTGTTTGATCGGCGAGCCGGATGAAGCATGGATAGGAGCGGTTTAGCCGGGTGCTCGCACGGTAGTGCTCCCGCCGCTGCAGATAGAGGATTTCAGCGGGCACAGGCGATGCGAAAGCAGGCGCCCCGGCAGACATGACGTGAACGGGAGTTTGCACTGCGAAACGGACAGAGACGCCGCGGAGCTCCGCTGCGAAACGGACTTGGCTGGCGGAGAGAATAGCCTGCGTTTCCTCGAGCGTTCGTCCAACGTCGTAGACAAATCGGCCTGACGCCTCGTCGACTTCCAGGAGCATCGTAACGACCTTCACACCGCGCCCCAGCATAAGCACGACCGACCTCTGCTCCCGATAAATCTCCTGCAGCAAGTAAATGACGTCGCTCGGTCGAGTAACGCGATGGGCATCGTGGGTTCCTTCAACGGAGTTGGCAAGCACAGTGCCGTCTTGCTGCATCGAGCGATCTCCACGCGCAGTCCGCGACCGAAAACGAACCGGCTGATCGAGTGTGTTCTCCTGTTCTATCGGCGGAGACGGAGGCCTTCTTTACCGGGGACCTACTTCGGGGCAGCTGGATTTCATTATTTGAAATCCAGTCATGACATAAAAATGCGTATTCGGCGAGGATCTGCCTAGTTCCAGTAAGTCATTGTATTCACATGATTTATCTCTCATTCCGGCTTATATAAAGGGTTATTTATATAAATGGATTTTTATAGATCGCCCGTTTTCTTGGGGTGAATCATCCTCGTTTCAGTTGGAAATGGTAGGCCCGTCCAAAGAATCTTCGGGCACTCGGCGCCGGTGGATCGCGGAAGTTCTTCCTGCATCGCGTGCCCAGGATCGGTCGTTCGAGCGATAAGGGCTATCGTAACTTCAGTGGTGGCTGATCCTGAAGGTGAAGTCGGCAAAATCTTTGAACCTTTACTTTAAGGATTTGAGCCGGCAAGCCGGCCATCTGGCTGGACTCGGAGCAAAAGCAGATCCCTCGAATGCGCTCGGGATGACAGGTGGCATTCACTCGAGTCGGGTCCAGCTCGTTGACTGACCGTAACCATGAGGCGGCGAAGGTGGGCTGCTCGATGTTGCCGGAGATAGCAGAATACGCCTATCCCTTGTTCCAGGATCTTCAATGCGTCTTGCGGGTCTTATGGCCGGACG
>DASYBJ010000740.1:0-8620 GCA_036500845.1 Acidobacteriaceae bacterium | reverse complement strand
AGGAAGACCTAGTGACCGAATCGCTCGTTTCGATTGCGGACCGTCGTACTCGACGCGCATCACGATAATTAATGTGGCGAGCGCTCCGACACAGTTGCCTTTCGCTCCCAAGCCGATTGCTACGGAGCTTCTCTCCTCCTGCTGAGAATCTCGATCCGAAATCGTGGCCGGCCCTCGGTTAGGAAAGCGTCTGCGAACGCGCTACAGCTTGCTCGTCGCCTGAGCGGCGAACCGGTAGCCGATGTGAGCGTCGGTTAGAAGATACTTTGGGTTTGCCGGGTCGTCCTCCAGCTTCTTGCGAATCTGGCGCATGAAAGTGCGCAGGTACTCGAGCTCTCCCTGATATTCGGCACCCCATACTGACTTCAGCAGCCGCTGATGAGATACGGGCTTTCCGCAATGTGCCATTAGGAATCGCAGCAGATCGAACTCCTTGGGCGTGAGATGGACAGGTTTTCCGGACTTCATAACTAACCGGCGCTCGGGATCCAGTTCAATCTCGCCGATCGTCATCGGTGTTTCTGGTGGGTCTTCCTCTTCGGATTGTGACCGGCGGATCGCCGAGCGGGTCCGCGCGATCAGTTCCCGCAAATTGAACGGCTTGGTGATGTAGTCGTCGGCGCCCGCTTCCAACGCTTCCACGGTGTCGTCCGCTGAATCGCGTACGGTCACCACCAGGATGGGAATTCGCGGTGAAATCTGGCGGATGCGCCGGCAAGTTTCAAGGCCGCCTATCCCTGGCATGTTCATATCAAGCAGCACTGCGTCAAAGTGCGAACTTCGCACCAGTGAAAGCGCCTCTTCTCCCCGGGCTGCCTCGATTGTGTCGAATTCGAGGCCGGAAAGCGTAGCACGTAGTCCGCGCCGGATACTTATTTCGTCATCGACGATGAGAATGCTATGTGTCATTCCGTTCAACTACTCCTCCCCTAGAGACCCGAATCCCAGATCCGCGAACAGAGAAGTAAAACGTCGTGCCCGCGTCCTTGTCGCTGATAACCCATACGTGTCCATGGTGCGCTTCGGCTGCTTTTTTTGCGATGGAAAGTCCGATCCCAGTGCCAGGCGCTAGCTGCCGTGCTTCCGAAGAGCGATAGAAGCGCTCGAAGATTCGCTCCCGATCCTGCAACGGAATGGGCTTTCCCTCGTTGTGTACCCCGATCACCACCTCCGAACCAAATTCTTCAGCGGTGATCTCGATTGGCGTGCCGGCATAGGAATACTTCGTGGCATTGTCGACGAACTGCCTGAGGATGGTCGCCAGCAGCTCTCGATCGCCCCGCGTTGCGAGTGCCTTGTCGCTGATCGATACTTTGAGATCACGGCCGGCCAGCAGACTGTTGTCCTCATTCACGACATTCTCGATCAGATCCACAATTGTTACGTTCTCCTTGTGCAAACTGATCTCTTCCGATTCAAGCTCTGCCGTTTGGAGGAGGCGGGTCGCCAAGTCATTTAACAAAATGGACTGCTCCTCGATAAGGCCGGCCAGCTCCGCATGCAGAGGAGAAAGCTCGCCTAACTCGACCAGCCCGGCACTAGCAGTACGAATCGCTGTCAACGGAGTCTTGAAGGCGTGCCCGAGCCGATCGAGAACTGTCGTGCGGAGTTGTTCGCTTTCGTGCGCCGCCTCCGCTCTCATCTCGTTGGAGAATGAGCGATAGCGATCCAGGGTGATCGAGACCAGCGAAGCGATGGCGTCCATGGTAAGCGCCGCGACTTCTCCGCGCAGCAGTATCGCGCCGATTGGAACAGACCCTAGCCTTAAAACCCTGCGGAAGACGCGAAGACTCTCATCATCTTGGTCCATTCCCAGCTGATATGTGCTTTCCGCGAGTTCACGCGGGTCCACTTGCCAGATTCCCCAGCTGTCGATCGAACCGAGCGCGGCATCGAAGATTGCAATCGCGTCGATAGCGAAGGTCGTGACAATAACCTCGACCAGTTTCGCGCCCGGCGGCCGGTGCAGATCGAACAGCAAACTCTTGCGGCTCAGGTCATACAGCATCTCCATCTCTGCCCGTTGACGCTCCGCCTCATTGGCGTGCTGCTCTGCCTTGGAAGAGAGCCTGCTTACGACCAGTGCCGTGCACGCGAACACGAACATCTCCACATAATTCCCCACCGCCGTAACTCGCCACGTGTAGGCGGGCGGCACGAAGTAATACCACTGGCACAGAAGTGCTGCACCGGAGACGACACTGGCCTGCCAGAACCCGCAAGAAAGGGCAACCAGAACAACAGTTAAAAGATAAAGAAGACCCGCGGTGGAAAGATTGATATGAAAAAGCAGGCCCATCTGAGTCAGCAGGACAAGGGCCAAAACCCCGAAAGCGCACTGAATCAAGAATCGAATTTGACGAAAAGGTGCATTGCGCTGCAAGAGCCCATTGAAGTTCCTAACAGGTACGCGGGTCGTAGTAGCTACCCAGGTCATCATGTGCGCAAAGTGCGTCCCTCCCGCAACTCTCAACCTTGGCCTGGCGGTGGAGTGGGATCGGGGAGCAAGCTTCCTTACCTGTTTCTCATACTAATCCACGCTCTTAATTCATCTTTATGTTCTCTTTAGATATCCCTCATACACTCTTTATTTCCGCCGTTGTTAACTCGAGCTACGGCGTTTTGACAATTGGTGTAGTCCAGGAATTGGAGTCCGAACGCGGCTTTTCATCAAGAAAAGCTGCACATAACCAACTCTGGCCAGATCACAGTAATTGTGAAAACGCAATAAGATCGCTAGCGGAGAGACGCCAATGGCGTAATCCTCCAGAAACCAAGAGTAGCTAAATTGTCAGCTGGGGAGCGATCCGGAACCGTAGCTGACGGATGAAAGCCAGCTAACAAATACTTATCCGTCGAACCTGAGACTATACGCAGGTCTGTTCTTCCAATGGGCCCGGAAGTAACAGAAAAGGCCGGCTCTGCTTGAGCTGACCTTTTCTCGTATCGAGGAGTCGCCTTCGTCTCAGAAGTGCCAGATGAGATCGCCTGCAACGGTCAGCTGAGTTGACTTCGTAGGCGCGCCGCCTGTAGGAGCGTCATAGGCAGGTTTGTCGTACGAATGCTCAAGCCTGACCTCAGGCCGAAATGTAACCGTGCTCCCCAACCAGAAGTTGAACCCTACCAGGTGTTCGGAATACTTCGTTGCCGTGCCTGTCCGTTGTCCTTTCAGGTCATCAAAGAATTCGTTGCGAATCGTGAGTGATGTGTGATGTCTGTTCCATTCATGCTCGATGTAATTCACAATGGCATAGTCCGGTGCGTAGCAATGTGTCGCGTTGGGGTTGCATTGCGCGCCGTTCGCTCCTGTAATGAGTGAAGGTGAAGTGATCGTGCCCGCATTCGCGCCAATATTCGCCTTTGGGCCGTAACTGATACACGGACTCAACCCAAAGCATAAATTAGGCACGTTTCGTTCGTACTGGTACCAGTATTCGGTGTCTGTGTGCCAGGTTGAATTGAACTTGTGGTAGTAGGTCAGATAATAAGCGGAGAGATTGTTATAGGAATACTTGGCGGAATTCAGTGAGTTGGCGCAGAAGTATAGGTTGTCTCCGCCGTTGCTCCAGGTATAGGAAGCGCAGACATCGCCTGTAGCCTTCGCGTACTTGCTCCAGGGCGCCGCTTCGCAGCCTGCGGATATCCCTAGCTGCACTGTCCAGTGATCGCTGAGTTTGGTCGTGGTGTTCACGCCATGCTGCGTGTAGCAATCGTAGGTATAAGTCAGTGAATGGCTGTAGGTATAGTTGTTTGGGGCCAGCTGCGCTTCGATATCCGGAAGCGAAATATAGCGCCCCACACGAATGTCCATCCCTTTGGCCACTTGCGGCACATAGAAGTCTGCGTAATACATCACCGGATCGTCGCCGTACGTGTTGTTTTTTTGTAGCAGTTGCTGGCTGAAGACTCCGAACGCCGTCGTATAGCGGTAATCCAGGCCATAGATATTGGCCAGCCGGAATCCCCAATCAAAATGCTCTTTTTGCACCGTGTTCGGCAGGCGCTCGATATACAGAGCCGCCTGGTCCAGCTGAATTGAGTTCGGGATAACATCGTACGCTGCTGGCGCATTGGCATACTTGCCTTTGTTCGAAGTGCTGACATTGAAGCCAACGTCCACCCACCCGTAGACTTTGATCCTGCTTCTATTTTCATTGATCGCTTGCATGACTGGGTACGTTTGGTAATCGGGCGCTCCGATCACAACGGTGCCGCCAATCGGCCAGTCTGCCGCCGGAAAAGGCGGTGAATTTAGGGGGCCCGGAGTTCCTCTGCGAGGTGGATTCGGTGCCGCCGGCAGGTCACTGGAGTTGGCCTTCCAATCATCCAGATAGGCATGCCCTAGACGAGAAAAGAATCCTCGATCTTGCACGGACTCGGCAGAAGAGTGCTGCGGTGGTTGCACTGCTTGCTGCGGTCCGCCGCCCGCCACGGATTGATCCGAAGGAGAGCTGGTGATTTGTGTATTTGTGCTGTTCGTATCCTGTCCCAGAGCACGCGAACTGAACAGGGTATACAGCAACACCACTGAAACGAGAAGAGTGAATTTAGAATTCCGTTCAAATCTATAGGTAGTGTGCACGGCTCTCCTGATCGGTTGCGTACAGGCTCGAGAGGCTTTCAGGCAACCAATTTCAGAGTAGAAACAAGACCGTAAGTACTCGATAAACAAGTCCTAAGGATTTCGTAACGACTCTCCCACAGAGGATGGTAGTCACTTGGCCTGAGGCCGCGCAGTGGCTCTCAATGCATCCTTATGGGTTCTTTAGATATCCCTTATGCTCTTCTTATTCGCACTGTTGTTAACTTGTTTGGACACCGCGGGCTCAGAAATTAACGGACTTAACACTTCAGAGATAAAGAGCGGACAAGTCAGATCTCCGGTAGAGATTCGAGCATACCTTCCGGGTAGGTCCTCAGCTATTGACTTCGGACAACTTGCTTCCGCCCTCCGAAGGGGATCGGTAATACCTGTATAGATACCCGGCGGCGCATTAAGATTCGGGATTCGTGCCCTTTTCCCGCCGATTTGCCGGCTCGCTTCTGTCACTCCTCGTAGCAGGACACAACCATAGACCGCGGATACAGAATCCCGGCTGCACAGAGGAACTGCATTCCAAAGTAGGTAGACCAAGAAAGGACAGGCAGGTCAATGACAATCGGGACACTCTTGGGAAAGGCCGCAGCTGTTTCGACCCAGATATTCTTGGTGGTATTTGTCGCCCAGACTACAAACCGCTATGCACAGTCGCAATCCGTACCGGATGCCCCGGACAAAGTGGCGAAGATGGATGACACGACACGCGCTTTGCCCCCCGGTGCTGGCCCGGGGAAAGCGGCGCCTGTCGAAGTCTCAGGCAGCGGCGACATCTCTTCTAGAACCGACACAAAAGCGAAGGAACAGGGGGTTCCGGCAAGTCTCGACGAACTCGAAGCCATGAAGGCGCGCATCGAGCAACTCGAAAGGCAACTGAAGGACCGCCAGGACGCCGATACCGCGGCTGCGACAGCCCGGGCTCTCAATAAAGCTAAGGAACTGGAGACGGCAACCCCGGCGCAACGGGCAGCCCTGATGTCCGCGGTCTTTCATCCAGCCGTTGCGGTGGCACCAGATGTCGCAGGCGCAGGAGCCGTCGCTCAAGGAAGTGCAGCACCGGCCACCAAAGAGAAAATAGCCCCATTCTCCGATTCGGATTGGACCTGGCTCAACGGAAACCCCCGCAACAAGGACACGGCCTTCGATTCCAAATTTTTTACGCCGGAAATCCGTGCTGACATTACCTACGCTTACAGCTTCAATAAGCCAAAGGACGACTCGATGGGCGGATCGAGCGAACTCTTCCGTTCGAACGAGATTCAGGTCGAACAGCTTGGTATCGGTGGCGATTTCCACTGGGATAATGTCCGGGCCCGATTCATGACTCAGTACGGGATGTACTCGACAGCGACCGTGCGCAACGATCCAAGCCCTGCCAAGGGTCAATGGAACCTCGCTGACGCAAACCGGTACCTTTCCGAGGCTTATGGCGGCTACCATATCAATAAGCTGTACGGGATCAACGTGGACGCCGGCATCTTCATGTCGTACATCGGCCTCTTCAGCTACTACAACTTTGACAATTGGGCTTACCAGCCCTCCTACGTTTCCTCCAACACACCCTGGTTCTTCCAAGGTGTCCGGATTCAAATCTTTCCCACAGCGCACTTGAAGATTGAGCCGTGGTTCATCAACGGTTGGCAATCCTATGGATCGTCGAATTCTCGCAAGGGCCTCGGTGGACAAATCAAGTGGACCCCGTACCCATGGCTGAACATCATCTCGAACAACTACGGGTTGGGTCATGACGATCTGTATCTTCCAAACCGCGGCCGCATCCACACCGATGACAGCGTAGAGGTCAAATATTACGATCATCCGGAAAGGCTGTACGACAAGGGAGCCTTCAGCTTTACCGGAGACTTGGGCTGCGAGTTCGGCAATGGGGTCAGTTGCCACGGAAATACCGCAGGGGGGCCGAAGCAGAGCTTCATCGGCTACATGATCTACAACCGTGCCTGGTTTAACAAGGACCTGTATGGTTTGACCATCGGCGGCGGCCAGATCAACAACCCGGGACGCTACCTCGTGCTGTTGCCGCCGATCAACGGCATGACCGCTGCTTCGGCTGCCCTTAACTCGCCTTACTTCACGGAGAATCCTGGAGATCCATTCAAAGCGTGGGATACCTCCGTCACCTTCGACTACATGCCAAAACAGTGGATCACCTTCCGCACTGAGTATGACTACCGCCACGCGAGTGTTCCCTACTGGTCAGGACATGGAGGCGTTACCCCACCGGCGTTCTTGGGCGCCCCCGTCGGTACCAATAACGGCTTCCCCACGCAGTACGCCTGCTTCGATGGTTCCCCGTCTCCGACAATCAATGGCTGCGGGCCATCGACCGGCGGAACGTGGTTCCCCGATCTCCGCAGAGACGAACAGCTCATCGATGCCGATATCCTGGTCAAGTTTTAAAGAGCGTCTCTCCTTATGCATCGATTCGCACTTCCCCCGAGCCGAAGCTGGACCTGCTTCAGCAGCAAGAAGCAGGTTCTCCTTTCGGGGAAAATAAAGAATCGAATCTCATGCCTTGGGGCCAATACTCCTCAGTGTCATTCCGTCATCGTGCGCCTTACACTCTCCTGGTATGCGACTCTTTGTCGGTATTCCCCTGGCGGCGCCGGTGGTCGAAGAACTCACCGCGCTCTCTTTGCGGATGCAGTCGAAAGGAGATGGGCTACGCTGGTATTCCCCGGAATCTTGGCACATCACTCTGCAATTTCTGGGCAAGACGAGCCAGGAACAATACATGTGTCTGGTTCAGCGTCTGCGGGAGCTACGCTCGCCGGCTGTTCCCATTGCACTCGAAGGAACCGGGTTTTTCGATCGCGCGGGAATCTTCTTTGCTGGGGTGAACCTCACGCCGGAACTTCTCTCTCTCGAGCAGCGCGTCACCGCGGCGACCAGCCTTTGCGGATCCATCCCCGAGACCCGCCCGTACCATCCTCATATCACTCTCGCCCGCAGCAAAGGCAAGAACGGCGTCGGAAAAATGCGTGAACTCAAGAGCAAGATCCGGCGCGAGCCAAGCTTCACTAAATTTCTCGCCGAAGATTTCCTGCTCTACGAAAGCTTCCCAGGACCCTCAGGCTCTCGCTATGAAATCCGCGAGCGCTTTTCTCTGGCTGACCAATAAAGCCCTCCCTGAAAGGGAACTTCCGCCAACTCCAATCAGTCGGGGCCCCCTTCCGAAGTTGTAATCTCGGCCGGAAGCGGCCACGTAGGGGCTGAAGACTCACCACCTACATTCAATATGCGCAGCTGCTTCAGTTCGTTGGAGTCGAGTTTTCCATTCTTGTCGGTGTCAAGACGATCGAATTCCGCATCCATATAGTCCAAAAATTCTTGCTTCGAAACTCCGCCGTCCCGGTTCCTGTCCATCCGAAACAAAAGCCGCTCAGCGGTGCCATCCGCCGCCTCCAACTGCTTTCTGAATGCAACCATCAAGTCTTTCGTCGCCTTGCCAACGAACCAGCTGCCCCATTGCCGGGACCCGTCCCACAAGCTTTCCCCCGTTCTTGGGTCGACAACATTCATGAACGTAATATCAACACGCACGGGCCTGGTATCGGGCCCGTCGCGCGTCACGTAGTCACCAAGGTACGGGTTCGCGGAGAAGAGAAAGATCAGATCCGCCTCCTTCCGGCTTGCCACCACTTCGAAACGTCCCCAATCTGCCAGTTCCTGGAATGCGGCAGGCGTCGCCGCGGCCATTCCCCGAAGACACGAGTCGCACACGATGGAGACCGTCTTTGCCTGGGCGACCTTCGGAGACAAAGCCCGAAAAATCTCAGAGACGCTGATCGTACGGGTAGTTTCGTCTAAGGTCCCGAGCACGACCACCTTTTGGCCGGCGAAAGCTTTGGGCTTCCTCTGATTGTCAAGTTGGTAGACGGTTTTCTTCTCAGGATTTAAGAGGCTGTACTTGGCACCCTTTCTGATGGAAGCGCTAGGGCAGAGCTCAGCAGCTAAGCTCGGGTCCGCGATCCCTCTAGGCCCGGCCGACCGAGGGCACGTAGA